>NZ_JBMIRQ010000126.1:0-137099 GCF_049195265.1 Rhodococcus sp. MALMAid1271
ATCGAACGGACCTACCATCGCAAGCGTCGCCAACGCCGGCTCGGCAAACTCACCCCAACCGAGTTTGAGACAATCAATCAGTCCGCACACGCGGCCTGATTCACTCAACCCAACGAGTCAACCGAACTCGGGGCAGTCCCGTTACCCCGGAAGAGCACGTAGTTGAAACGGCCGGGGCTCTGCACACTCTGGTAGCGGATGCCATCGACAGGATCCACACAGAATGATCGGATGCCTTCGGAAACAACGAGCTGAGTCGCCCGGTAGTCCTCGCCATCGTGCAGTGGACGTGCGATTTCATCCACGAAGCCGTGCAGGAAATCGGCATCGTAGTAGTCGTCTCGTTCGTTGGGATCGAAGATGTTCGGGTAGTAATTAACTTGACTCAAATCGAGAATAGTTAGGTCCTTCATTGCACGGAACGCCCCGACCGTCGCGTACTGGCACTCGGTGTACCCAAGGATTTCGGCGTACGTAGTTTCAGGGTCTTCCGAACCGTAGAACATCGACACTCCGCCCGGACTGAACCGATTATCGCGAGCGAAACGGTCTGGTGCCGAACCTAATTCAGCGCCTGTGACCTGAAAATCAGGTTCACGACGTGCATGTGGCCTAGACCGCCAAAGCATCGTGCCTTCCTCTAGCACCGTGATGGCTCCGGGGACAATGAATGTGACGATTTGTTCCAACCTGCGAAGAAACTTCTGTGGCGACACGACAAGTGGGCTATCCTGCCGGTCTCGGTCTTGCGCGTGGTCCTTGAACCGCTCCCACCCAAGCTTCAAATGCAGCCTGCTCCAACCGAAGTCGTGATAGGTCCAAACGTCGGCACCGAGTGAATGTTTGATCTCGCGCAGAAGTAGAAATCCACCGTCCCCTACTGCGCCGTCGCAGTAGCCGACGACTTCCTCGACAGAGAGCCAGGTCAGCCCGTCACCACCGTCGCTGGGCGGATTGCCTTGTTCACTGCCTGTGGTTAAGACAACGGACAGACCGTCGTACACCAGCTCCATGTACTTACTCCAAGAGATGGCAACGGTCTCCCCCAACGGCTCCATTGCTATCTCGCAGAAAGAGCACGAACTCCACCGAGGGTTTCCTTCGTCGTCCGGGTCCGCCTGGTCCGCAATTTCGCGGGCGCGTTCGTACAGCGCCGACCCCATACAGCGCGTGCACACGGATTCAACGTCGATCTCACCGGGCGGATCCATACACACCATGTCAGTCTCCGATCGCGAGACGGCCGAGACCAGTCAGTGATGCCGAAGCCTTGCCTGACGCCGCCCATAACAATCTTCGTGGCCGATTGAAGCTCGCTACCGAAAGCATTGCAACCCGCAATAGACCACGTTCCAGCTGCGTTCACGCTCGCGCACAAAGCAACAGGGTCTACCTGATTGTTCGTCGAGCGGCTACTCCCGCAACAGGGATTGTGCGCGCTCGATGCGCTCACGAAGGCCTTGCTGAAAATTCTCATCTCCCGCAACGGCACCTATGTGACTGTCGATTGCTGCCCGTATCACCTCGGAGACAGGTTGATTCGAGACGCTCGCAACAGTTTCAAGCATCTCGGCTTGCTCCGAGGACAGTCTGATGGTCATGGCCTTGTTCGACATAGACGCAAGACTACGCTCAGCCACCACAGTTAGCTAGCCATGCTGATATTACGATGCCGTGATACCGTGGTATCACGGTGCAAAACCGCACCGGTAAAGCAAACTTCAGGAGAAAGTCATGACCAAGCCTTCTAATCCGCACCAAGTTGCAGTTCACATCGACGGGACGCAGTACAGCCATCCAGCCGGCACCATCACCTCTGCGCAGATCCGCCGAATCCCGAATCCCGACATCCCTCTGGAAAAGCAGATCTGGCTGGACATCGACGATGCCCAGGATCGATTGCTGGCCGAAGATGCGCGTTTCGAGCTGACCGGTGGGGAGCACTTCTACAGTGAAGTACCGGCTGTCACACTCACGATCGATCGCGCTGCCTACGAGGTTCACGCTCGCAAAATGACCGGTGCCGAATTGAGGGTGGTCCCATCGCCGGACGTGGCAGCAGATCGTGATCTATGGATGGATGTGCCGGATGCTCGGGACCGCAAGATACAAGACGAGGACGTCATCGCTCTCACAGACAAGATGCGCTTCTTCACAGCCCCCGGCCGTATCAACCCAGGTGCCGCTCAGTCGGGGGTCGAACGATGAAGTTGCCGACGATCGATGCACGGTTTCTCAACGACTCCGGTATCACCTACAGGACTTTCGACGACGGTTCGGGAATGTGCAACGTGGAATTACTCGACTTCCCTCTGCCGCAAGGCCTGAGCACTAACAAAGCTAATGTGCTCTTCCGGTTGTCCGCGAATTACCCAGACACCCCTCCCGACATGTGGTGGCTGATCCCTCACCTCACTACAGCTGCAGGCACCGTTATCGCAGCGACAGAATGCCAGGAAACGTTCGACGGCAGGGTGTGGCAGCGTTGGTCGCGACACTTGGACGCCGGCGCGTGGAGACCCGGTATCGACAGCCTCGAAAGTTACGTCCGGCTGCTGCGCAGCGAGCTGTCGACGGCCGCGGCATGACTACAGATAACGACAAGTGCGTAGCCGATTCGGGATCGGCCACATCGGTCGTACGTATGACCGACCCAGTTCACGACGCTCTTCTAAAAATGGCGCAAGGACCCGTCGAGTCGGCCGCGGTTCTCCTCGCCCAGGTCGAGGGCGAGGGAACCTCGATGCAGATGGTTATTATTTCGGTCCATCCCGTTCCCGACCACGCCTACCACGTCAGGACTGACCGAAGTCTTGAGATCGGCTCGGAGGGTTACATGCCGGTCCTGGCAGCCGCGGAAACGGAGGGCGCGGTCGCAATCTGGGTTCATACCCACCCCGGCGACGGCGCGAGAGTCTCCCCCAGCCAACACGACCTCCAGGTCAATGCCGATTTGCTACCGGTTTTCACCCTCCGTTCGTCACCCTCCGTCTACGGATGGTTGGTTATCGGGCACCAAAACGGTCGCCTCTCCTTCACCGGAGCCCTGGAATTCGAGGACGGTGCGGTCAACCCGCTGGAGCGTCTATCCGTCGTTGGTTCCCGGGTTCGTCGGATCGTGGCACAGGACAGTCAGGATCGCACAAAGGGGTCTGACGGGCACGCCACCGTCGAGGAGCTACCGGATCTCTTCGACCGCAACATTCGCGCTCTGGGGACCGAGGTACAGAAGGTGATCAACGATTTGACCCTGGCTGTCGTCGGTGCTGGAGGAACGGGGTCCGCTGTGGCCGAGCAGCTTGTAAGGCTCGGCGCGCGTCACATTCTGCTAATCGATCCCGACACGCTTTCCAGTAGCAACACCACCCGCGTGTACGGATCGACCCCTGCTGACGTTGGCAGATACAAGGTTGACGTTCTTGCCGAGCATCTCACTCGCATCGCCCCAGACCTCGACGTCCGAACGGTCGTGGGGTCGATCACTCAAGAATCAATCGCGCGTCGCCTCGTAGAGGTGGACATGGCGTTCGGATGCACCGACGACAACGCGGGGCGCCTACGCCTGTCACGACTACCGTTTTACTACCTTGTTCCGGTAATCGACTGTGGCATCAAGCTCGATTCCGATGCCGCCGAAATCATTTCGGGAATCTTCGGGCGGGTAACCACCGTGCATCCTGGGACGGCATGTCTGCTGTGCCGCGGCCGCGTTGACACGGCGCTGGCCGATGCTGAGGTGCGTACCACCGAAGAGCAGGGTCAGCTGGTGAAGGAGGGTTATGCGCCCGCCTTGCCCGGTGTGGAACCGGCGCTCGTTCCGTTTACCACAATGACCGCGGCCTGGGCAGTGTCCGAATTTCTTGAGCGGCTGATCGGTTACGGCGAAAATCCCACGCCATCAGAGCTGCTGTTGTTGGTCCATGATCGGCGGGTGCGCGCCAACGCACAAACCCCCACCACCGGACACTATTGTGACCCCAACCGGCAGTTGGATTATGACCGCGATATGTTCCTCGGAATGAACTGGTCGGTATGAAAAGGCTTCGAGCCAGTCTCCGGGCCGGCCTGGAGAGCCTGCGCGCACACCTAGCCCCTTCCTTGCGGATACAAAAGACGCCATACGCTTCGGTGATCGATGTACCGGAGCATCTTCCTCGCCGATCGGCGGCGCTGGTACGCAAAGGCAACCACGACCAGTGGCTGGTCTTCGACTGCCCATGTCGGTCAGGGCATCGCGTGATGCTCGCTCTCGATCGTCGAGTGAGACCTCACTGGACCGTGTCCGCAGCGAAACCTTTAACACTGCGGCCAAGCGTTGACGAAGTGAGCAAATCGGGACGATGCCACTATTTGATCAGACGAGGGAAGGTCATCTGGGTATGACAGACAAGCCAAGCACTTCACGCGTCGACGAACCGCCCGCCAACGAGCGGCTGAAGTTTGGCCCTATCGCTCCATCACCGGCCACTCCATCACCGACTGCTCCGGCTACGTCTGTCGGTCCCGCGTTGCGCAGAACACCGCTGTTCGAAGCAATCAATTCCGCCCGCTATTCACGGCAGACGTTGATCCGGGACATCGAGAGTCAAACTGGGAACACTTTGCTCTGCATAGTGGCCGAGCACGGTCAAATTTCGCGCTCGTACGCGACAGCAGTGGTGGATCTACTTCATAACGTCGACGGCGGCACCAATATAGATCTATTGCTGAACTCTCCTGGCGGAGACATCGATACTGCCGA
The DNA here is from genome assembly GCF_049195265.1 of Rhodococcus sp. MALMAid1271. Classification (NCBI taxonomy): domain Bacteria; kingdom Bacillati; phylum Actinomycetota; class Actinomycetes; order Mycobacteriales; family Nocardiaceae; genus Rhodococcus; species Rhodococcus sp. MALMAid1271. The sequence continues at coordinate 4,742 of NZ_JBMIRQ010000126.1, forward strand.
GAAGCTGACCACTCTGATCAGGAAGAAAGCAGGAAAAGGAACCGTCCGTGTCATCGTTCCGGACTATGCGAAAAGTGCTGCAACGCTGATCGCTCTCGGTGCTGACCAGATTGTCATGAGCGATACCTCCGAGCTCGGCCCCATCGACCCTCAAGTTACTTTGCCGGACACAAACGGCGGTAGTTCTATCCACTCCGCCCGAAGCTACATCGATGCGTACGAGCAGCACGCCGAGGCTCTGCGTGCCAACCCCGAGGATCCAGTCGCACGGCTCATGCTCGACAAATTAGATCCGGCCGTTCTTGAGAAACTCACACGAGCCTCTAAGCGATCGACGGTCATCGCCTCGGAGTTGCTGCGGACGGCGATGGTCAGGGACGGGGACACTGCTGACGACATCGCTTCCAGACTTTCCGACACAGCGCAATGGCATTCGCACGGACAAATGATCGGGCACGAACGCTGTAGCGGATTGGGTCTGACTGTTACCTATCTCGACCCCCGGAGCGACCTCTGGGAAGCGTTATGGCGACTCTACTGCCTGCAAGCCTATTCGCTGCCCACCGGCGGAACAACACTGTTTGAGAGCAAGGTGGCTTCGCTACCGCTGTAACCGGCGCGCGCCAGGCCGGTCCACGCCAGGGGCGTGCTCATGCTTCTGGCTCGGTGGCACTACTGGCAACGGAAGGTGCGGCTGGCTTAGATACGTGGTCCGTGGGTCGGACGGGATCGGCGGGCCTGTTGTTGGCGCAGTTGTTCGCGGCGTTCGGCTTTACGTTGCTCGGCGAGGCGGCGTTGTTCTATCGCGCGTTGCTCCGCGGACTCTCGTCGCGCCCGGTCCGTGTCGACGATCGGATCTGCCGTCACGGGTTGCGGGGTCGGTGCCGACTGCTGACCGGGGCCTGCGTGTGCGGTCACCGACGCGGGTGCGGTGACTGTCTTGATGCGGGCGTTGACCTGATCCCACGCGCGGGCCGCTTCCCCGTGTTCGGGTCGGTCTCCGATGGGCGTGCGGTCGGTGTCGATGCCGAATTGTTCTCGGTAGGCCCCGACTTGTCCGGCGGTGATCTGCCAGCGCAGTCGGGCACCACCGGAGTCGGGAACCTCACCGAGGTGGCGTGTCCAGGCGGGTTGCTCATCGACGGCGTGCTGTCCGAGCTCGCGGGTGCGTTCGGCGATCTCGGTGTATCGGCGGCGGCTCCAGGCGAAGAGTTCGGGGTCGATTCCCTCGCGGTACTGCATCGGCGGCAGGACCCAGCTCGGGGCACTGTGGTCGCGTGCTTCCCGGCCGAGGGGCCAGCGTCGTTCGGCGTCGTCGAGCAGATCCGCTGCGCTCGGGTCGGGGTCGGTGACACCGCGGCGCAGTTCCACGATTGCGGCGTGGGGGTCTTTGCCGGCGCGTTCGGCATTGCGTAGGTGCGCGGCGAGGTCGGGCCACGCCCCGTCGTCGCCGAGGATGGTCTCGGCGTGCTCGCCGAACTGGGTGCGCAGCGTCGGTTTGATGCTCTGCGCCCAGGCGTGCATGTCTTCTGCGCCGTTCTCGATGTGCTTTTCGAGTCGCCAGTGCATGACGGCGGAGACGGAGTCGGCGCTGGCGAGTTCGCGCTCCGAGCGTGCGGCGGCGAGGGTGGGGGCCGCGTCGAGGCCGAGCTGCTCGGCGCGGCGGTACTGGTGGACGAAGGTGTCCCATTCGGCTTCGGCGATCATCGTGTTCGCCAGTTCCGGCCCCATGTTCTCGCGGACGATCGCTTGGATGCGGTGCGCGTCGATGAGTTCGCCCGCGTACTCGTATCCGCCGACGTTGTAGTCGAGCTTGCGGTGTGCGACGGCGGCGTCGCGTTGCTGTTCGGTCGCCGAGACGTCCGAGCCGTCGCGGCCGATGATGGTCCGCACGACTTCGTCGGCGATCTTCTTGTCCGGGTGCACGTGGATCAGGTGCGGGTCGACGATGCGGTCGATGGGCACGTACAGCTGGTTTCCATCACGGCCGCGGGTGAGGGCGACGTAGAGGGCTTGTCGGTTCATGGTGTCGTCGACGAGGACGTGGACCTGGTCGACGGTCATACCTTGCGACCGGTGGATAGTGGCGGCGTAACCGAGCTCGCAGTGCTCTGTGACGTACTCGGCCGGCAGGCGGATGCTCCCGCCGTGTTCGAGGTGGCGCACGGTCAGCGATCCGTCGCGGTGTGCAGTCTTGACCGTCCACAAATCGCCGTTGCGGATCCGTTCCCCGCGTGTTCCAGTCACCCGCAAGCTGGTGTCGTTGCGGCGGGTGACGATGCGGTCCCCGGCGCTGGCGCGCAGTCCGTCGGACAGGTCGTTGCCGCCCTTCTTGACCAGTCCCTTCGCGAGGCGTTCGGCGCGGGCCCGGTCGTTGAGATCGCGGACGGCGTGGTTGCTGCTGGCGATCATCAGCGACGTCGTCTCGGTGTCCGAGGTCTTCGCCCAGGCGGTGAAGACTTTCTCGGCGAGGTCGTCGGCCATGCCGTGCTGGACGCGGTCTTTCGCGGCGTACCAGGCGGCGACGGAGGTGTCGCCGTCGCGCAGTCGCAGCGAGATCTCGGCTTCTTCTTTGTCGCGGAAGCGGTGGACGTCGACCAGTTCCGGTGCCGCGCTCGATCGAGCGACCAGCCGCAGTGCACCGCCCGTGTCGACGGCGGCGAGCTGCTGCGGGTCGCCGAGTAGTCGGACCACTGCTCCGTGCTCGGCTGCGATATAGGTCAGCCGGTCTAGATCGTGTGTCGAGGCCATGCCCGCTTCGTCGACGAGGATCATCGCCCCCGGGGTGATGCCGGTGTCGAGTTCGTTCTGGTAACGGGTGAGGACGTCGGCGATGGTGCGGCCGGTGACACCGAGTTCGTCACCGAGGACGCCGGCGGCTTTCGCGGACGGTCCGAGGGCGATCACGTCGTATCCGGTGCTGCGCCACGCGTCGACGACCACGCGCATGGCGGTGGTCTTGCCGGTCCCGGCCGGACCGACACCGGCAGCCAGGAGGGCACCCGAGAACAAGAAATGCTCGACGAGTACCTTCTTGTCCGCGCCCAGATCCCAGCCTCTGCGTTGGGTGTGCGCGGCAAGGGCGGCGACGTAGGCGTTGCCGGGTGCCATGACCGCGGTCGGGGTGTGGGCGGCACCGACGAGGCGGTGTTCGGCAGCGAGGATCGCTGCGCTGGTGTAGGTCTCGTTGCCGTGCACGGTCAGGATCGACGCACCATCGCTGCGCTGCAACGCCTTGGGTGTCGCGTCGACCTGGCGAGTCAACCGGATCGACTCCCCGCCGAGAGCGGCTTCAGTGACCTTCTCGGCGACCGCGTCACGCTCGGCCGCGGTCGCGAACACCAGCGGCCGTAGTTGTCGTTGGACTTCGGCTTGGATGTGCCAGCGGTTCCAGCTCGAGCGTTGCTGTGCGATACGTGCGACGGCGGTGCGGGCGATCTCGCGGTGGTCGATCGAGGCGGCATCGGTGACGGTGATCGTGTTCCCGGTGCTCGTCTTCAAGGCGGAGTTCAGGGCCCGTCGGCCGACGACGTCGAGCGCGCGTTCGCGCCATTCCGCGCGTTGTGCACCGAGTGATTTCGGGGGTGCTTTCTCGTTGCGGGTTTCCAGGGTCGCTTGGTCGGCGAGGCGCATCTGGATCGCGGTCGAGGGGTCTTTGCCGTGGGTCTTGCGGTAGTCGGCGACGAGCTTTTCCAGGCGTGATTCGATGGCGTCGCGGCGGGAGAACTCGCTGAGCAGTGCGGTGGGGATGCCCTCGATTTCGCGGACGGCGCGTTTGTTGATTCCGGTGCCGGGTCGGTCGGCGAACACGGTGCCGAGCTCGCGGGTGACGTACTCCTCGATGAGGGAGTTGTAGCGCTCGGATGCGGCGACGGCGAGCTTGTGCAGCACGCGGCCATCCAGGCTGCGCCATTTGCCGTCGACGCCTTGCACTTTGGTGGAGATCGCGACGTGGGTGTGCAGGTTCGGGTCACCGTTGCGGTTGTCGCGGTGATCGAACCGGGTGTACATCAGGCCGGTCGATTCGATCTGTCCGACACCGGCTTTGCCGACGCGGGTGTAGGAGGCGTTGTCCTCGACCCAGCCGATGGCATCGCTGACCGCGGCGCTATGTGCGCGCTCGATCGCGACGCGGGTGTCGTCGTCGCCCAGGCCCCAGAGAACGGACACTGATTTCTGTGGAGTGAACACGCAGTCGTAGCCGGCGACGGGTTGGCGTTCGCGGCGTTGCTGCGAGGCGATGTAGCGGACGAGCTCTGCTTCGCTGGCCGGTGATCGGCCGACTTCGCGGTGGAATTCGTCGGCTCCGACGCGGTACCGGATCTGCTGGCAATGCTCCGCAGTGAGCGGCTTTCCTCCGGCGACGCGGTCGTTGTCGATCTCCGCGCGGATGCGTTTCATAAGCGGCACCTCGTTGCGGAAGCTCGCGAACTTACGGCCCAGCCGCACACTCTCGATCGCGGCGTTCGCCTTCGTCCCGTCGAGGACGGCGGCCTCGATCAACGCCTGGGCTTCGGGGTGCAGGCCTTCGCCGAACAGTGCCTTCATCTGGTCCTCGCGGACGTACCCGGACACGCCGAGTTCGGCCGAGGCTCGCCCTCCCCAGATGCCCGGTTGGGTGCCTTCGGCGGCGTAGTAGTCGGTGAGGTCTTGGCCGCGTTCGAGGCGGATGTCGGCGCTGGCGACCTCGCGGGTGAGGTAGGTGTAGCCGTCGCCGGCGTGCAGCGCGTGCACGGTCATCATCGCGGGCACCGCCGCCGACGAGCCGGTGCGCGACGAGATCTCACGGGCCGATCTCGCTCGAATTCAGCTTCTGAGTCGCGCGGCATAGTCGCGATAGTACGCAGATTCCGCCCATGGACACTAATAGTGCAAGAGGTGTGTGGCGTTTGGTTTTTCATTTCGCGAAGAGATACCGGGAATCTGAAGTCGATAGTATCTAGATTTTGGACGAATTAGAACGTGCATGGACGATGAGGGACGAAAGTTGTAGCAAGACAGATCAATCAGGGCGTCCGTGGGCGCGTATGACCCTTTCGCCGGCCAGCATGTTGGCGGTAGCCTGTCCAGTATGACTCCCTCGAACGGTGGACCGGTAAGCGCTCGGGAACGGGCTCGGCGGGCGAATGCGCAGCGATTGTCGGACGCACAGTTGCGTTTGAAGAATCAGGAGCAGGATTTGATTTCGTATTTCGATGCCACCCGCGACGAACAAAGGATCAACGAGGATGTGACGAAAAGGATCGACCGGTTGCGGCGGGACGCACGAACCAAACTCGACGCGGCGTATGAGAGACGCGCTGAAGCACTTGCCGCGCTCAAGACACGCGGTGAAACATACGCCAGTATTGCGGCCTTGGTGGATCTTTCAGTGCCCGAGGCGACGCGGTTGGTCAAATCGACGATGGTGCCAGGTGCGACCACTAGGCCCAATGTTCGTCCGGCTGCAGAAGATGACGCCGGTGGATCGAGTAGCACCGAGAAAAATTTCGAAGGCCGTCGCGGTTCCTCAACAACTGCGACTGCCGAGCCGTTCGTGTTTGGAGACGCGGGGGGCCGATAGAGAGGGCGGGCACAGCATCGCGTGACAAATGAGCGTACTTAGCGCCGCAGGCTTCACGCCCACGCACATCGGAGGTCCTAACTCAGTGCAACCACAACGGTAGTTCGAGAACGCAATGGGAACGCACGCCCACCGCACATGGCTACGGCGAAATAACTATGTCGTTGGCCTGGTGTTGAATCTGGCTCGAAGTAGGAAGTGAACGATTGTGATCGTACTTGTTGGCGTCGGCTTGATCGTCGTAACTGCGCTGTGGCGAGCTGGGAAGTCTGAGACCGGTTGGCGGTTCGCTCCTTTGCGGGCAACGGGAATCATCGCTGGGGGCGTGTTTCGCATCAGCGTGATTGTGGCGTCAGTCGTTTTTGCATTCGTCGTCGCTGCCATCGGCGGCGCGTTGCGTAGCAACTTGTAATACTGCGTCGGAGTTTCGATACGTAGAGCCGAGCTTGCGGCGTGGGCGCATATTGCTCGGTGCGTTTGCGAGGGTTCGCTCCACTTCAGCACCAATCTTCGCTATGGCTGCGTGCACCGAACACAGCGGAGAATCCTCCGCGAGCTTCATCGTCAACTCGGTGCCCACCACCGGCGCTCTACCAAATGGCTCGGGATAGGCACCTGCCCCAACCACCCCGCCGGCTAGACGAGATCACCGTCACAGATCAACGACCGACTGCTTACAGGTATCGAACGGTCGCCCTGTCGAGCGCAGCGATAACTCGGTCTGGTGCGAGAAGCATGGCTCTCAGCCCAACCGCGTATCTCGCCCAGTCCTCAAGGTTCGAGCCCTCCCCGAACGTCGTAGCGGTCGCAAACTGACGTCGCAGGTTCACCGGGAGCCGTCCAGCGAGCGAGGCAGCCAACGCGCGGGCCTTCTCGTATCCTGGGGCCGCCACATTTCGTCTGGGCATGCCCAATTTGGCAGGCGTCGACGGTTCCGCCCCGGCCGATCCCGAACATTTCATCCACCACCCTCAGCGCCGAGGCTCGGAGCACGAACGACCATCACCGTTTGCGTCGCATCGAAGGTCACCGAGAACACGAAAAACGAACAACAGACCAGCTCTGAGGCAATGGCTTCGGATAGGCGACCGATGAACGCCCCATCCGGCGGGAAGGTGAATTCGAGTCCTTCATCGACGCGCCGGCGGCTGGTAGCGGAGGCGAGGATCGATGCCCACAGCTCGATACGCTCTGGCTGGTCGGCTGTTGAGAGCGTGCATGCCGACGGGGCCTTCATCGCGCGGAGAGGCGTAGAGCCGCGAGACGGATGAGTGTCCGGGCGTCCGGGTGCGGCGTCACTGGGTACATGGCCCGACGTTAGACCCAGTACTGGGTGGAAGGTCAAGCATTTGACCTTCCACCCGACTCGAAGGTTTATCCTCGTGCGCATGTCCGCTCTGCGCATTTCACAGTTGTCGTCGGTGACCGGCGTCCCAGCGACCACGCTACGGTTCTACGAAAGCGAGGGCCTGCTCCCGGCGGACCGTTCGGCGAACGGCTACCGCGTCTACGACGACCGCGCTCGGCAACGTTTGGCGTTCATTACCGCCGCCAAGAGCCTGAACTTGTCGCTGCCGGAGATCAAACTTCTCCTTCGTGTTTGGGAGAAAGACTCTTGCGCCGCAGTCAAAGCCGAACTCGGCCCCGCCATCGAATCGCACATCGCGCACGCGAACGAATCGATCGCTCAATTGACCGCGCTGCGGGACAGTTTGACCGATGCTCTGTCCCGGCTCGGGGACACACCCGACGCGCCGACGCCCTGCAATCCGGAGTGCACCTGGCTGATCTCTGCGAACACTGCAGTGGGCACCTCGTGAACACATCGAGTACCACCTCGGTGGTGGCATGGCTGGAGAAGTTCCAGATCCCGCTCTACCTGCTGGCCCTGCTCATCGGTGCCGTTGTCGGCTTGGGTGCGCCGTCGTCGGCGCATGCGTTCGAGATCGCCATCAACCCGGTACTGATCGTGTTGCTTTACGCCACGTTCCTCGCGGTTCCGTTCTCCGCCATCGGCGCATCGCTGCGCGACGGGAAGTTCTTGCTCAGTGTCGTGGTGCTGAACTTCGTGCTCGTCCCGGTCGTCGTGTTCGCTTTGACCCGGTTCGTCGCTGACAACCAGGCGGTATTCGTCGGTGTGCTGTTGGTGTTGTTGGCTCCCTGCATCGACTACGTCATCGTCTTCAGCGGGTTGGCGGGCGCGGCATCGGAACGGTTGCTCGCGAGTGCGCCGCTGTTGATGTTGTTGCAGATCGCGTTTCTGCCGCTCTACCTGTGGTTGTTCGTCGGGTCCGAGTTGGTGGAAATCATCGACATTGCACCGTTCGTCGAAGCGTTCGTGCTGCTGATCGTTGTTCCACTGGTGTTGGCGGCCCTGACGCAAGCGCTCGCGCGTCGCCGCCGAATCGGCACCCGGATCATGGATGTGATGGCCGCGGCGATGGTGCCGGTCATGATGGCCACTCTTGCGGTCGTCGTGGCGTCACAGATCGACGCGGTCCGCTCCGAGGGCTCCCAGCTGATTGCCGCGGTGCCGATCTTCGTTGCATTCCTGGTCGTCATGGCGGTTGTCGGATGGGCGACGGCCAGGGTGACGCGCCAGGACGTTCCCGCGACCCGGGCGTTGATTTTTTCCGGTGCGACCCGGAATTCGTTGGTCGTTCTGCCGCTGGCGCTTGCGCTGCCACCACAGCTGTCTCTTGCGGCCGTGGTTGTGGTGGCGCAGACATTGGTGGAGTTGATCGGGATGGTCGTCTACGTCCGAATTATCCCCCGTCTCGTCCCAGCTCGCTTCTCCGAGAACAATATTCAAGGTCGGACCGACTCGCAGGCAACCGAATTCAGCCATTCCGAGGACACGCGGTCATGACTTACGTCATCGCCGAGCCGTGCATCGATGTGATGGACAAGGCGTGTATCGAAGAGTGCCCGGTCGACTGCATCTACGAAGGCCCACGGATGCTCTACATCCACCCCGACGAGTGTGTCGACTGCGGTGCCTGCGAGCCGGTCTGCCCGGTCGAAGCGATTTTCTACGAAGACGACCTCCCGAACGAATGGGCGGAGTACACCTCGATCAATGCACTGTTCTTCGATGACCTCGGATCCCCAGGCGGGGCGGCCAAGACGGGGCCCATCGCGCGCGATCACCCCTCGATCGCCAGTCACCCACCGCAGCAGAACGCCTGAACCTTCACTTGCCGCGCCGCGCGGTCGACGACCGTCCACCACAGTTTCTACGACCACCTTCGTTCAGACCCACAGTGAGTAGAACAGCACCGTGCACCGCTGCCGATCGCCACTCGAGAATGCTCGATTTCACCTAGGCTCCGGCGGCTGGCCCAGCGTCGAGTGCGGCCGCGCTGCGGGTGTTCAGTTGCTGTTCACTTGAACCGGGCTCGGTGTCGCGGTAGCTCTGCGTTCCGGTCGCTTAGCTGAGTCGTGTGGCTCACGGTCGTCCAATAGGGCTGCAATGTCCGATTCGATACACCGGGCGGTCTCACCAACTAGTTGAAAATAAGCAAACCGACCGTTCACATCGATTTCGAATCACTGATACTGTTCGGCGCGCTAACCTTCCTTGGGTCTGGGTCGTGACGGAACGAAGCCCTTTGTGGTCCTTGGCTTTTGGCCTCACGTTGCGGATTGTCCGGTCCCGCTATTCGGTGGGTATCGGTGGCTGACGATGTGTTTGGAGTGAGTGGATCTGATGCAACCAAAGCCGGGCCTTTGGGTTCACTCGCGGCGGCAGCTGTGACGGTGCTGTGCACCTACGGCGGTAAGAGTGCAGTGCAGGCCTTGATCAGTTCTCTGAACGACCCAGCAGGGTTCGACCCGGGCGCGTGCTACCAGAAGGACATCTTCAAAGGCAACGAAGGCTTTGTGACGGTCGATGCCTCGAACTGCCAGTAGGGTCGATTGTCGGAGACTAGGCGAAGGATGGTTCGTGTCATGGTGAGCCCAGAGCCAATGAACAAGGTCGATCAGGTCGACGAGCGAAAGAGCTCGTGGAGAATAGAGCCGAAGCGAATCGTGTTCGTTGTGCTGTTGGTCGCTTTGGGCTTGTCGGCGCGCATCGTCAACGATCGGTGGCCCGATTCCGGCTGGTGGCCGTTGGTTGCGGCTATCGCGCTCGCGTGTGTCGTCTGGTTCGTCCTGTTGGGCCGAAAGCGACGCTAGGCCAGTCCCCGCACGGCTGCATTCATGGAGGGGCTCGAGGTTGCGCAGGCAATTTCGAGCCCCTCTGTTGCGCCTGGAGCATTCTTGGTCGTTCGGGTCGGTTCGCCTGATCGGACGGGCGGAAGCGGTAAATACCCCTCGCCCAGGCCGAACTTCCGGTCGACAGGGCGAATTATGTTGCGGCGTCGCCGCTTCGGCGCTGTTCCGGTCCGTCGAATGGAGGACATCGGGGCCGTCTTCTGCGGGGTGATACTGCGGTGGTCCGTTCCTCTTTCCACTCGAGAAAGTTGGTTGACCATGCGTTCTTTCACTTCCCGGGTACGTGCCGCGGTGCGTCGTTCGGTTGTCGGTGTTGTTCTGTTCGCGGCGTTGGCGATGTCGGCGTTGGCGGTTGCACCTGCGGCGAATGCGGCGTCGGGTGCTCATGTCGCTGTCGGCGCGAACGCGCGTAGTTGCGTGAGCTTGTCGTCGTGCCTGATGGGTCAGGTGGCGTACGACGGTTCGGGGTCGACGTATCAGGTCTCGGACATGTCCTGCTGGTGGGATGGTGCTTCGTACAACGGTTCTCCGCGGTGGTTCAAGGTCTATGTTCAGCTCACGAGCGGGTATGTGGGCCGGTTGTTCGTGCATTCGTCGTTCGTCGGTAATCAGCCCGGCGTTCCGAAGTGCGGGTCGGGCAGCATCTGACCGGTCGAACTATTCGGCAGCAGTCGTGAGGGCATCCGGCCCGGTCTACTGTGGCATGGTTCGCACCGGTGGATCGCCGGTGCCGTTCTGCAGCTGCGTCAAGGCGAGCGCGCGGGCGGCCATGACAGCGATTTCGGCGTCTAGTGGTGGTCCGTCGACGGTTCTTATTCGCATGGCCCGCGTATCGCAGCGGGTACTGACAGAGTTGTTCTCGCGCAACGCTTTCAGGTCTGCTCCCCGCGGTCTGTCTATAGGTAGAGCAGGTGGGTGGCGGTGCCGTCGAAGTGTTCGAGGTTGTCGAGGACTCCGGTGTAGTTGGCGGGTCGGCAGGCTCCGAGGCTGACGATGAGGGCGCAGGCTCCGTCGATGGTGACGAGGTAGGTCGGTGGGGTGTTGGTGGGGCTGGCGTCGGCGTGGGCTTGTGCGTCGAGGAGGGCGTAGCGGACGGCGTCGGCGGCGGCTCGTTTCGCTGCGTCGAGGCTGGGTTCTGCTCCTGCGGTGGTGATGGTTTCGGGGCGGCCGTCGGGTCGGGTGGTGACGGTCCAGGTGATCATCGGTTTCGTGTTCCTTCGGGTGGGTGAGCCGGGCGGCCTGTGGTGCGTGGTTCTTCGAGCATCGCGTACCGAGCGCCAGCGAGGTCCGCGATGCGCAGGCATTTTCCGGAATCTGGGGATAGAGACTTTCCCTGTGGATGGATACAGCTCGGCCCCGGAATCCGTGTCGGGTTCCGGGGCCGGATCGGGTGGTGGCTACAAACGTCGTCGCCAGGGTGCGGCCATGTCTTCCTGGTGTTCGCGTTCGGCGTCGTCGAATGCGTCGGTGAGTGTGGTCGGGTCGCTGAGGTACTGGTCGCCGTCGGTGAAGATCGCGACGGCCATGCGGTGGATGTTTCGGAGCTCGTCGAGCATGGTGACGTAGCCGAGGCGGTCGATGATGCGCCAGGTGACCGGTCCCATGTGGACCTCGACCCAGTGCATGGTGCGTCGCCGGGCGGGGACGTACTGCTCGCGTGGGGTGACGGCGGTTTCCGGTGGCGCGATCCAGACGACGGACATGGCGGAGCGGGCGTAGTCGTCGCCTGGTCCCCCGGGCTGGGGTGCTTGGTTGTCGATGCGGCTGATGAGGGTGCGGGCGTCGGCGAGTCCGGCGATGAAGGCGTGGACGGCGGCGGCGGAGCGGAAGGTCATCATCAGTCGGTTGAAGGTGACGATCATCTGGGCGTCGTCGGTGGCGGCGGCGTGGACGTTGACCACGGCTTTCTGGCGTCCGACGATGGTGGCGGTGGTGTGGGTGACCACTGCGCCGTAGTTGTCGGTGTCGGTGCTGCTGTGGGCTTTCTGGGCGGTGGTCTTCGACATCTCGCGCTCCCCTGCTCAACGTGACGAACCGGGTGGCCCGCCAATTTTTTTGCCGTTCTGGCAGAGGAGAGTTGGACCGGCATGAGGGGGCCGGAGTGCAATGGTCGGGCCGGAAAGTTTTCAGCCGGAGGCGTCTGTGAAAAGTTTCCGGAGCCCCTTGGGGCCGGGAGCGCAGCGGACGCCGGCGGTTGCGCGGAGGTCACCGCCGGTCAAAATCGGAAGGCCAGAAGGGAATCTCAATAGGTTTTGTCAAGCACGGCCGCAGGCCGTTCCGATTGGACGACACCGGAGGTGGCGCAGCACCGAGAGCACGACTACCCGTGTGCACCTCGGTCACCGAATGTTCACTTGACGGCTGGATAGAGAAGTATCAATATAGACGGATGTCGATCCAAGACCATCCGATCCCCACCAGCGCGTCCGGTGAGTGCTGCTCACCCCTCACCCGCGAGGCATTGACCGCCGATTGGGCCGGTGACCTCGCCCGCATGTTCAAGGCCCTCGGAGACCCGGTCCGCCTGCGCCTGTTGAGCATGGTCGCCAGCCACGACGGCGGTGAAGCCTGCGTCTGCGACATCCTCCCCGCATTCGAACTTTCTCAGCCCACCATCTCCCATCACCTGAAGGTGCTGCGCGAAGCGGGACTCTTGGACTGCGAACGCCGCGGAACGTGGGTCTACTACTGGGTGATACCTACTGCACTGCAACAGCTCTCGTCAGTCCTGAGTGCCGCCGACCCCAGTTACGACGATGCGACGCTGGTGACCGCATGAGCACCACGACCGACACCGACGGAGCCGTCGTCGGCAAGCTCTCCACCCTCGACCGCTACCTCCCGGTGTGGATCGGCGTGGCCATGGTCATCGGCCTGCTGCTCGGGCGGCTGATTCCCGGGATGAACGACGCCCTCTCCGCGATCTCGGTGGACGGTGTCTCGCTGCCGATCGCCATCGGACTGCTGATCATGATGTATCCGGTGCTGGCGAAGGTGCGCTACGACCGCCTGGACAGGGTCACCGGCGACAAGCGCCTGCTGATCGGGTCCCTGGTTCTGAACTGGATCCTCGGCCCCGCGCTGATGTTCGCCCTCGCCTGGCTGTTCCTACCCGATCTTCCCGAGTACCGCACCGGTCTCATCATTGTCGGCCTGGCTCGATGCATCGCCATGGTCATCATCTGGAACGACCTCGCCTGCGGTGACCGCGAAGCCGCCGCCGTGCTGGTGGCAATCAACTCGGTGTTCCAGGTCTTCATGTTCGCGGTCCTCGGCTGGTTCTACCTCTCTGTCCTGCCGGGGTGGCTGGGCCTGGACCAGACCACCATCGAAGCCTCGCCGTGGCAGATCGCGAAGTCGGTGCTGATATTCCTCGGCATCCCACTCGTCGCCGGGTTCGCTTCCCGCTTCTTCGGCGAGCGTGCCAAAGGCCGCGAGTGGTACGAGAGCAAGTTCATTCCCCGTATCGCACCGTGGGCGCTGTACGGCCTGCTGTTCACGATCGTCATTCTCTTTGCGCTGCAGGGTGATCGGATCACGTCACAGCCATTGGACGTGGTTCGGATCGCGTTGCCGCTCCTGGTGTATTTCGCGGTCATGTGGGGCGGCGGGTACGCCCTCGGCGCCGCGATGGGACTCGGCTACGAGCGCACCACCACCCTGGCCTTCACAGCTGCGGGCAACAACTTCGAACTCGCGATCGCCGTGGCGATCGCGACGTACGGGGCCACGTCCGGACAGGCGCTCGCCGGCGTCGTCGGCCCGCTGATCGAAGTTCCCGTGCTCGTCGGCCTCGTCTATGTCTCACTCGCTCTACGCAAGCGCTTCACCCCCAGCCCGTCCGCGACCACAGTGACAAAGGAGTCCTGATGTCCGAGCACCGCGCACAACCCGAATTGCTCATGCCCCAAGCCGTTCTGAGCCGCACCGCGGAGGAACTGTCGGCGAAATACACCGGCGTGTTCTCCCCGCAGACCGTCGAACGGTACGTCTTCGAGTCCTACACGGCCTTGCGCCGCACCGCGAAGATTCACACACACCTGACCTCCCTGGCCGGCCGTTTTGCGGCCGACCGCCTCACCGCGTTGGCGCAATCACAGGGCGCTGCACCGAAAGACGTCCCGGAGGTGCTGTTCATCTGCGTCCACAACGCCGGCCGCTCCCAGATGGCGGCTGCGCTGCTCGCACACCACGGCGGACGGCGGGTGCACGTCCGCTCCGCCGGATCGGCACCCACGCACGAGATCAACCCCACCGTGATCGAGGCGATGACCGAGATGGGCATCGACCTCGGCGCCGAGTTCCCCAAGCCGCTCACCGACGACGTCGTCGCAGCCGCCGACGTGGTGGTGTCGATGGGGTGCGGCGACGCATGTGCCGTCTACCCCGGAAAGCGCTACCTCGACTGGGAACTCGACGATCCCGACGGCCAAACGCTGGACGAGGTGCGCCGCATCCGCGACGACCTCGACACGCGCGTGCGCCAGCTGCTTACCGAGCTGACGACGCCCGTTCCCGCCTGACACCCACACCGAGACCGACGAGAGGGTTCTTCTATGTCCGACACACCCAGTGTGCTGTTCGTTTGTGTCCACAACGCCGGCCGATCCCAGATGGCCGCCGGTTTCCTGGCCCACCTCGCCGGTGACGCCGTCGAAGTACGGTCCGCTGGGAGCGCTCCCGCCGACACCGTCAACGCTGCCGCAGTCGCCGCTATGGCCGAGATGGGTATCGACATCTCCGCACAGACCCCGAAGATATTGACCCCGGACGCCGTCGAAACCTCCGACGTCGTCATCACCATGGGATGTGGTGACGCGTGCCCAGTCTTTCCCGGCGTGAGCTACCGCGACTGGGCGTTGCCCGACCCCGCGGGCAAAGGCATCGATGCCGTCCGCCCCATCCGTGACCGCATCGAAGAACTAGTCCGTGACCTGATCGCCGAACTCGTTCCTTCCCGGTCCGGGTCGATCCGATGAGCACTCCCAGCGTCCTGTTCGTCTGCGTCAAGAACGGCGGCAAATCGCAGATGGCCGCCGGGCTTATGCGCGCAGCTGCAGGTGGCACGGTCGAGGTGCACTCCGCCGGCACGAAACCCGGTAGCAGCGTGAACACGCTGTCCGCGGAATCGTTGCTCGAGGTCGGAGTGGACCTGACCGGCCAGCAGCCGAAGCCGATCGACCCGGCACTGCTGGCGCGGATGGATTACGTCATCACCCTCGGCAGCGAAGCCGAGGTCGACGTCGTCGACGGCCCGATCTTCGAGAACTGGGACACCGACGAACCGTCGACACGCGGCATCGACGGTATCGAGCGCATGCGGCTGGTGCGCGACGACATCGCCGCCCGCGTCGACGACCTCACCTCGCGGCTCGGTGTCACTGCACAAGGGAACGCAACACGATGACCGGGCGCAGGATCGTCGCCATCGGGGGTAGCGACGCCGGGATCAGCGCCGCGCTACGCGCCCGCGAACTCGATCCCACCGCGGATGTCACTGTCGTCGTGGCCGACGCCTACCCCAACTTCTCCATCTGCGGCATCCCGTACTACGTCTCCGGCGAAGTCACGCACTGGACCAACCTCGCGCACCGCACCGCCGACGACCTCGCCGCCACCGGGATGACCGTCCTCACCGACACCCGCGCCACCGCCATCGACGCCCTAGGACATTCGCTAGCGGTCACGGACGCCGCCGGGCGTTCGCGGTCCCTGGATTACGACGCCCTCATCGTCGGGACCGGCGCGGTCAGCGCCCGACCCCCAATCGCCGGGCTCACCGGCCCGGACGCACTGGGACCGAAAGAGGGCGTACACCTGCTGCATTCGATGGGTGACACGTTCGAGGTCATGGACTCCATCCGCGCCCGCGACCCGCAAACCGCGATCATCATCGGAGCCGGATACATCGGCCTCGAGATGGCCGAAGGGTTGACCACCCGCGGCGTCGCGGTCACCCAGATCGAATCCCTTCCCGAAGTGCTCCCCACCGTCGACCCGGAGCTCGGCGCGTTGGTTCACGACGAGCTCGAACGGCACGGTGTCGAGGTCATCACCGCCGCCACGGTCTCCGCCATCACCGACACCGACGGTGCACTCACCGTCGCGGCCGCCCGCTCCACTGGTCAGACCTTCACTCGCACGGTCGATCTCGTCCTCGTCGTGGTCGGGGTGCGGCCCGACACCGCACTCGCCGCTGACGCCGGCGCGCAGCTCGGGGTCAAGGGTGCGATCGTGGTCGACGAGGGGATGCGCACCAACCTGCCCGATGTGTTCGCGGCCGGGGACTGCGTCGTCACCCACCACCGCCTGCTCGGCACGACCTGGCTGCCGCTGGGCACGACTGCTCACAAGCAGGGACGCGTCGCGGGCGAGAACGCCCTCGGCGGCGACGCTGCCTTCGCGGGGAGCCTGGGCACCCAGGTGGTCAAGGTGTTCGACCTGGTCGCTGCCCGCACCGGTCTGCGCGAACACGAAGCGGTCGGTGCGGGCTTTTCGCCGGTGTCGACGATGTCGACACCGGACGATCACAAGGCGTACTACCCGGGTGCGACACCGATCTCGATCCGCATCACCGGTGACGCCGACACCGGGCGTCTGCTCGGAGCGCAGCTCGTCGGACGCCGTAGCGCGGAGATCTCGAAACGAGTCGACACCTACGCCGCCGCGCTGTTCCATCGGATGACCGTCGAGGGCGTGAGCGAGTTCGACCTGTCCTACACCCCGCCTCTCGGATCACCCTGGGACGCAGTGCAGATGGCGACACAAGCATGGGTTCGCGAGCACCGGCTCACCGCCGAACGCGACGCTCTGAAATCTCAGCTCCACCGAGGAAAGGTTGACATCTCATGACCGATTACCCCGTCGTCGTGGTCGGCGCAGGACCCATCGGGCTCGCCGCCGCCGCGCACCTCACCGAAACCGGCTCCGCCGTCGTCGTGCTCGAGCGCGGCACGTCCGCAGGAGCGGCGGTGTCGCAGTGGAACCACGTGCGCCTGTTCTCCCCGTGGTCCGAAGTCGTAGACCCCGCCGCCGCTCGACTCCTCGAGCCCACCGGATGGATCGCACCGGACGGTGACACCTACGCCACCGGCCAGGAGTGGGTCGAGCAGTACCTCGCCCCGCTCGCCGCCGTCCTCGGCGATACGGTCCGAGCGGACTGCGAGGTCGTCGGCGTCGCACGTCGTGGCCGCGACCGCGTCGTCGACGCCGGACGCGACACCGAACCACTGTCGGTGCACGTCCGCCACAGCGACGGCACCGAGGAACGCATCCTCGCCCGCGCCGTTGTCGACGCCTCCGGAACATGGGGATCGCCGAACCCGCTGGGCAGCGAGGGGCTTGCGGCCATCGGCGAACGCGCCGCAGCAGACAAGATCGTCTACCGCGTCCCTGATCTCCTCGATCCGGCTGTGCTGCCCGACTACGCGGGCAAGCACATCGTCATCGCCGGTAGCGGACACTCCGCACTGACCGCGATCATCGGATTCGCCGAACTCGCTGCCAGACACCCCGGAACCAAGCTGACCTGGGCGGTGCGGCGCGGAGTCACCGCGGAGGTGTTCGGCGGCGGCGAGGCGGACGAGCTCGCTGCCCGCGGCGCACTGGGCCTGCGAGCGAAGAAGGCCGTCGACGACGGATACCTGACCGTGGTGTCCGGATTCCGCACCGAAGAGGTCGCGCCACAGGGTGACCAGGTCACCCTCATCGGTGACAGCGGCGCACGGATCGAGGACGTCGACCGTGTCCTGGCGCTGACCGGGTTCCGGCCGGACCTGTCATGGCTGTCCGAGGTGCGCCTGGACCTCGACCCCACCCTGCAGGCCCCGAGATTCGTCGCGGAACTGGTAGATCCGAACATGCACTCGTGCGGATCGGTGTCCCCGCACGGCGTCGAGGAGCTCACTCAGCCCGAGCCGGGTCTGTATCTGGTGGGGATGAAGAGCTACGGCCGCGCACCCACGTTCCTCGCAATGACCGGGTACGAGCAGGTCCGCAGCATCGCCGCCGAGCTCGCCGGTGATCACGACGGTGCCCGGAAAGTGGAACTGACGCTGCCCGATACGGGTGTGTGCGGCGGCGCGGGATTGTTCGACGACCCCGAAGCACCCTCGACCGGTGGGTGCTGCGGAGTCCCGGCGGCCCCGGAGTTGATCACTCTCGGCGCACCGATGCGTGACTGACACGACCGCCGACACGTCGCCGACCGAGGCTCAGCACCTCGGTCGGCGACGGGTGCTCGGCGCGTTGTGCGTCACCGAGATCACCAGCTGGGGCATCCTGTATTACGCCTTTCCCGTTCTCGCACCGTCGATCTCGGCGGATACCGGATGGTCGACGACATCGATCGTCGCGGCGTTCACCGTCGGCCAACTCGTCGCGGCACTGGTCGGAATCCCTGTCGGACGTGTTCTGGACCGCCACGGCCCGCGATGGGTGATGACGACTGGCTCGATCATCGCCGTCCCTGCGGTCGTCGTCATCGCCACGGCACCGTCGCTGCCGGTGTTCTACATCGGGTGGGTGGTTGCCGGCGTCGCGATGGGCGCAGTGCTCTACCCACCGGCGTTCGCCGCCCTGACCCGATGGTGGGGAGGTGATCGAGTGCGGGCCCTGATGATCCTCACTCTCGCCGCCGGCCTCGCCAGCACTGTGTTCGCGCCGGTGACGGCCGCATTGATGGGCCGGTTCGACTGGCGCAGCACCTATGTGGTGCTCGCCGCCTTCCTGCTCGTTGTCACGGTTCCCTCGCACGCATTCGGCCTACGCGGATCGTGGCCACCTGCCCACCCCGGCGTCCATGCAGCGCCGCCGGAGTCGAGGTCCGCGATCAGCCGCAGCCGCCCCTTCCTCGTCCTCACCGCATCACTGGCCGTGGCGGCGTTCGCATCGTTCGCCGCGGTGTTCAACCTCGTCCCGCTGCTCCTCGAGCGCGGCGTCGACGCCACCCTCGCCGCTACGACCCTCGGCCTCGGCGGCGCCGGTCAGGTTCTCGGTCGGCTCGGTTACCTGCCGCTGCAACGCCTCACCGGCACACGGGGGCGCACCGCCTCTGTCATCGCCGCTACCGCCCTGACCACCGCACTGCTCGGGCTCGCCACCAGCACACTCGCCCTCGTCTTCCTCGCCGTCGGGGCCGGATTGGCGCGGGGCATCTTCACCCTCGTGCAGGCAACCGCGATCACCGACCGCTGGGGTCCGGTTCATTACGGGCACCTCGGCGGAATCATGAACGCCCCCATCGTGATCACGATGGCGTTCGGCCCGTGGGGCGGCGCGGTGTTGGCCGAGTGGACCGGAAGCTACGCCCACGCCTTTCTCGTTCTCGGTGTGATCGCCGGATCCGCTGCTGGCCTCGCGGCGTTCAGCATGCCGGGAGTGCGGTCAGGCCGCTTCAGCGTGCGGGGGCGCTCCTGACCGGTCGTCGTACGTCGTTCCGTCTCTGAGCATGGCCCACAGTACGTTCGAGCGCCTGCGCGCGAGAGCCAGCACCGCCTGCGTGTGGCGTTTGCCTTCGGCTCGTTTGCGGTCGTAGAAGACTTTCGACGCCGGACAGGATCGGACACTCAGTTGCGCCGACAGGTACGCCACCCGCAGCAGCCTTCGGTCGTATCGGCGTGGCCGGCGCAGGTTGCCGCTGACCCGTCCCGAGTCCCGTGGCGCGGGCGCGAGTCCGGCGACCGCCGCGAGGCGGTCTGCAGTGCCGAACGCTGTCACATCGCCGCCGGTGGCTGCGAGGAATTCTGCGCCGAGTAGCGGACCCATCCCGGGCATCGATTCGATGACGGTGGCGCTGCGATGACGCCGAAACGTCTCCTCGATCTGTTTGTCCAGTTCGGCCAGCCGACGGTTGAGGTCCAGCACGGAGTGAGCGAGCGTTTCGACAACCGCTGCGGTGACACACTGGCCCGCCACCCGCACCACTTGTGACAGTGCGGCCTCGGTGGCACGCCTGGCAAGTTCAGTGGCGTTGTATGCCTTGCGGTTTCGTAGCCACGCTTCCAATGCTGGGGCCCCGAGCGAACGGATGCCCTCCGGTGTCTGGAACCCCGTCAGCAGTATCAGTGCGCCCTTTACGTTGCTCAGATCGAGAGCACGTTCGAGGGCAGGGAAGTAAGTGCTGAGAAGAGCTCTGAGTCGGTTGATCGTGCGCGTGCGATCGCGCATCAGATCAGTTCTGTGTGAGGTCAGAAGGGCCAGCTCGACACTGATTTCGTCGTCGGCCCGCATCGGGAGCAGGTCTCGGCGCATCCGGGCCTGGTCCGCGATGATCGCCGCGTCCTTGGCATCGGTCTTGCCGTCACCTCGGTATCCCGCAGCAGCGTGATGAACGATCCGGCCCGGAATATAGAGCAGAGATTGACCTCCCACGCGGAGCAACGCAATCAGAAGTGCCGCGCCTCCGCTGTTCAAGTCCACAGCCCAGGTGATGGGCCCACCGGCGGCCAGCGTCACGACATCGTCGATGAGGTCGGTCAATTCGGGTTGCCCGTTCACCACGCGCCGTGACAACAGTGTTCGTCCCTCATGATCGATCGCCACGGCATGGTGATGCGTCTTGCCCGCATCGATACCCACCCACACGTCTTGCACAGCGTTCCCCCTCGATCGTCGGTCACATATGGAGTACCTGGTGGACGACATCCCCGTCGTGTCCTTAATCAGCGATCGCGTCGCATCTCTCAATGAGCGGTCGAGTCGTCGAGAACGCCGGGCGGCCATTCCCTTCCGGCCATCCGAACAGCGAAAAAAAGATAGCCATACCCGGCGTCCCCAGGCACCCAGAACCTACGTCCACGGCCCGGTGATGCCCGGCAATGACGTTAAGGAAAACAAGAATTCTTTTCACAGGACGGAGCGCAGCGGAGTTCGATTCGGTGGACGCCCGCAGGGTGGCCCGGACCTGCTCGCAGCGCTCCTTCTCGGTGAGGCAATAGACAAGGCCCACACCCTGTGGGGGTACGGGCCTTGTCGGTCTGCGGCTGTGGCCGGCGTCAGGGTTGTTCGGCCGGTGGGGTGGTGGGGCGCCCTTCGGCGGCGTCGCGGATCCATTGGGGTACTTCGCGGCCGCTGCGTTCACGGAGTGCGATCGAGGCGCGGGCTGCTGCGGCAGCGACACTGCGCCGTTCGTTCGGGGTCCAGGTCTTGCGGGCTTCTGCGGTGGTCATCGTGGGTCCTCCTGCTCGTTCTGGTTGTCAGTGTCCTCGGTTTCGTCGGGTTCCGCCAGTGCGCGTCGGGCGGATCGGTCGGCGACGGCGACGAGGACGTCTTGTTCGGTGGTGGTGATGAGCGGTGAGTCGGTGACGGTGGCGTAGATGTCCCATCCGAGCTCGGCTTCGGCGGGGTCGGCGCTGGTGGTGCGTTCGAGGCACCATGTGATCCGTTGCCAGGCTTGGGCGCGTTTGTCGGCCACGGTGCGTTGGCGGACTGTCAGGGCGACGCCGACGACGGCGAGGACGCCGACGATCAGGGTGGCCCATGCTTGTGCGGGCATCAGGGGCGTTCCTTCCAGGTGGTGGGGTTGGTGCCCCGGTGCCGTCTGGCACCGGGGCGGGTGCTTTACCGGCGTGAGGTTCCGCGGACGATGTCGCCTTCGATGTAGGTGAACCCGTCTCCGCGGCCGTCACGGAGCGCGAAGTGGTAGTCCGCTTGGATCCACACGGTATCGAAGTGTCCGGCGTCGGTGAGCGTGCCGAGTAGGTCGCGGTCGGCACCGTTGGGGAAGAACGCCACTCCGGACGAGGGCGGGTAGTAGCGGCCCAGGGTGTCGATCAGGGATTCGACGCTTCGGCATTCGGCGGCCGCGTCGAGGGCCTTGTCGTAGGTGGTCCAGTAGTCGTCGATGTCGTTGGCGCTCATGGGTTGTGCTCCTTCGTCGGGTTGGATTCGGTGATCGAGGCCGGTTAGATCGTGCCGTTGCTGGCGTGCTGTTCGGCGAGTGTGGGGGTGTCGCGGCCGATGGCCCATGCGGCTTCCTCGTAGCCGGGAAGCATTGCGATGACGGCAGTTTCGAGGGCGGCGCAGAAGTGGTGCGCTTCGGTGTCGGTCCAGTTGTCGACTTCGCCTGCTTGGTAGCGGTAGCAGTTGATGGCTTTGAGGACTTCGACGGCTGTACGCCAGCCACGGGGCGGGGTGTGGGTGTAGATCTGGAGGTCGTCGTCGTTGTAGCGGTGGTTCACGCTGGCGGTGTTCTGGTCGAGGAGCATCTGCCCGATTGCGTCGACGCTGGCGCGGGTGAGGCTCCGTGTGCGGGTGTTCGGGCGGTTGATCGACCATCCTGCGCCGACGCCGTTTCCGGTGGTTGCATTGAGCGGGAGACCGCCGTCGGTGGGTGCCGGGATCTCCCACTGGAGTGGTTTGTGGTCGACGGCGAGTCCGGCGGTGAGCAGGACTGCGATGTGTTCGTTGCTGACGGTGAATGCGCTCATGGTGTGGGCCTCTCCCCTACTGGTGTGCCGACTGGACTTGCTGCTCTGCCAATTTCTTGTCGCTGTCATCTGGCGTGAGGAGAGACAGCAGCGCACGGGGACGACGGGGCAACGCCGCGGCTGGACAGTTTTCGTGGGAGCGCAGCGACTGCTCTACGAAAAGTGTTCGGAGCCTTGGCCGTAGCGCAGCGGAGCGAGGGGTTGAGGCGGCGGGCACGGGTGATGCAGTATCGCCGGGAGCCAGATGTGCGACAAGAAATTCGATGTCTTTTCACGGTGCGGAGCGCAGCGGAGCTCGGTTCGGGGGACGCCCGCAGGGTGGCCGGCACCGTGGACAGGCGGAATGCGAGACCGCTCGTCGACGCCGGCGGCTGGGCCACCTCCCGGCCGTGGAGCTCGCAGCGTGATTGTGCGGGAGCGACGGGTGTTGACCACGCTCGGTGACGCGGTAGCTCTCAGGCCTGGTCGGTAATCGTGAATTTGTGTCTGGGAGCGCAGAAGTCAGTTCGGGAGTATTGTTCGGAGTGGTCCTTTTCGACGGGAAGAGGCGACGGAACCAACTGGAGGTAGAAGATGCTCAGTCGTAATGCGCAGGAGATGGCCGCGGAGATCGCTGGTCACGATTGGTCTGATGCGCCGTATCGTCTCGATCGTGCTGGTCACGATCGGAATTCGGATACCAAGCGGACCGATGACGCTCTATCGAGCGATGAGACCGATCGTGTGCGGTGGAACGTGGTGATGGTGACTGCGCAGGTCTTGCTTTTCCAGGATCCTGACATGGATATTGTCGAGTACGCGATGGCGTGTGGGTTGCCGCGTAGGTTGACGCACAGGTCCAACGGCAAGCCCAACGGTGGTTTGACGATGGGGTTGCGGTTGACCTAGCCGTTGACCAATCGGGTTGTGTGACAGTGGGACTCGGGTGTTGAGTGAGTCCCACTGCCGTTGGTCCAGCCCCCGTCCGATCGGAGATGAATTACCGGCGGTTCGACGGCCTCAGGTCGCGGGCATCCGAGCTTTGATGTCGTCGAGGTTTTGGTTTAATTCGCCGAGTTCTTTCCGCACTTGTGCAGTGAGTCCGTCGACCGCGTCCGTAGCCCCGTTCATTTTTTCATGGAAGGCGGTGAGTACGTCTTCCGCTACGGCGAAGGCGGTGGCGGAGTTCTGGAGGGTGGCGAACACTTGTGCCTGCGCGGTGAGGTACGCCGCCCGTTCTTCGTTGCCGTTCTGGTCGGCTTCGTCGGCCTGCCGAAGCAGTTCGAGCGCCTTGTTGTGAAATTCTGTGTCTACCATCAGTGTTCGCCAATCTGTTTGTCATGAGCTGCTTTTCGTTCGTCCCGGATCGTTGCTACGCGATGATTCGGTTCGCTTCTCGACCGTACCTGCCAGGGCGGTCACGGCAGTGGATCCCACAATGGAGTGATTAGATTCAGGTTGGTATCACTCCAAAGTAAGGCTGGTGGCGGCAATGCAGTTTCCGATCTACCTGACATTCAAGCAATTTACGGACAATGCTCCCGCTGAGAGACGTGCCCAGCCTTGGCAGGTTTCGTGGAACGACTACCTGGCGTGGACAGAATTGTTTTCGCACCGCACATTCGAGATGGCCCGCGAGCAGATCCCGGCGGGTGCACCGGCGGAAGGCGTCGATGGTTTCGCACGCACGGTCATCACAGAGGGAATCATGCGAGCGCACTTCGGGGACGATTGGTTCGACTCGGTGTACAACGAGGAGAAGAGTTCACGCACCACCAAGGCGTTCTTCTACCCGAATGCGGCGTACGAGGAGCTGGCGGAACTAACGCATCACCGTAAGGAGGAGCTGGCGCGGCGGGTTCATCAGCTTCAATACGCTGACTGGTTCGATCTGGTTGTGGCCAAGGTTGCCAGTGGTGACGCACTCTCCGGCGTCGCTTTCGAGCTCGACGCCGCCCTGTACCTGATGAACCTCCCCATGAACGTCGAGCAGAAGCCTGCCTCCGGGGAGCGGGAGGGAAAGGGCTCGGATTCCGGACGGTCGTATGACCTGCGGTTCTGGGTCAGCGATCCGCCGAAGGCGGTCGAGGTCAAAGCGAAGCGCGATGACACGCCATTTACAAAGAAGACAATTGATAGCTCAATTAAGGACGCCTCCGAGCAGATTCCCGAAGGCGAATCGGGTTTTGTGTTTCTTCGGCTACCACCAGCTTGGGTTGGACAGGGTTTCGAAGACACATATGCGGACTATCTGGGCGCGGCGCTGCGACCGCGCGCAGAAAAATCGACTAGAAGCAGGGTTTCAGTGGTGTTCTCCGCAGTAGACAAGATATCCACGTCGCCCGGTGGCCGAAAGGTGGTTACGAGGGTGTGGCAGCCGTTCAAATCCGAGTGGTGTCCGCAGGACGACTGGAAGCTCGCGATGGACCTGAAGCAGTTCCAGGAGGCTGGGCTCACTGCAATGGCACCACCAGACCCGTTCTAGATTGCCAGCTACCAGGTGGTTGCGCCACGCCGCAAGCGATCACTGTCGCTCTAAGGCGAGAAGTGACGGTAGAGGGTGCGTTTACTGACTCCGAGTACTTCTGCAATATCTCCGATAGTGTTGCCCTGGTTGCGCATTCGGGTTGCCTCCCGCTTCTTAGTGACCGTAAGTGCGGGTGGGCGTCCGCCGACCTTTCCTCGCTCCCGAGCTGCGGCGAGGCCTGCATGTGTGCGTTCTCGCAGTAGTTGACGCTCGAAGCTGGCGAGTGCGCCGAAGATGTGGAAGACGAGTTCCCCGCCTGCGGTGGTGGTGTCGATCTGTTCGGTGACCGACGCGAAGGCCACTCCCCTAGCTTTCAGGTCTGCGATGAGCTCGATGAGGTGCGGGAGATTGCGGCCGAGTCGATCGAGCCGCCACACGGTAAGGGTGTCACCGGGTAAGAGGATCTCGAGCAGTTCGGTGAGTGCCGGCCGGATGGTCGTGGATCCGCTGACGGTGTCGGTGAAGATGCGTTCGCAGCCGAAAGCGCTCAGAGCGTCGCTCTGCAGGTCGAGGTTCTGTTCGGCGGTCGAGACCCTGGCGTATCCGTATTTGTGGCCCACTGTCAGTTTCAGAAGACGACTGCATTGTTTCAGAAGTGGACTGCACTACCCGCCTTTCAAACGATCGCGAGCGCGTCTCGTTCTACCCGTGCGAGGGTGAAGTTGTCGTGCAGGGCGGGACCGTACTCTCGGGCACCCGACGACCATCGGACGCGTTTCGGGCCGGCAGGCCTGCGGCACCGACAGTCAGATCACGGTCAGATAGATCAATGCGACCCTGAAAATAGTTCGGGCACCCGAACTTCGCAAACGGGGGTTGGCGACACTCCACACTTACCTCAGATAGGCAACACGACGGCAGTGACGAATTCGTTGCGTATCTAGGCGATGAACAGCCCCCATGCGCCTGTCAGGAGCGCGACGCCGACGGCGATCATGATGATGCCGCCCGCTGTCTTGATCTTCTGGGAGTTCCTCCGAAGCCACCCGACGCTGCGCATCGCCGAACTCGAGCCGAACGCAAGGACGACGAACGGCAGGCCCAGTCCCAGACAGTAGGCGACGATGAGAGTGACCCCGCGCGCTGCGGTTGCACCTTCGGTGCCTGCCGCAACGGAGATCACTCCTGCCAGAGTCGGACCCAAACATGGTGTCCAACCGAGAGCGAACACACCACCGAGTAGCGGTGCGCCCGCGAGCGAGGAGATCTGTTGGGGTGCGAATCGGGTGTCGCGTTGAAGGGTGGGAATCAACCCGATGAAGGCCGCACCCATGATGATGGTGATGACGCCGCCGATGCGTTGGAGTACTTGCTCGTTGATGCGCAGTGTGCCGATGACTCCGAAGATCGAGGCTGTGGCGAGGACGAAGACGATCGTGAATCCGGCGACGAACAACGACGCGGCGCCGGCCACACGCCACCGGCGTGCCAGCGGCGCCGAGGGCGCTGTGCTGTTCGGGGTTTCGAGCGATCGGGCATCGGCACCGGCGATGCCCGCCAGGTAGGACAGGTAACCCGGAACCAGCGGCACGACGCATGGGGAAGCGAACGAGACCAGTCCGGCGAGCATGCATGCACCGATCGCCAGCACCAAAGGGCCGCTCGATGCGGCGTTCTGAAATGTCGACCCGATGTCTTGGGCGAGAAGGGTCATTCGGCCGCTATCCGTTCGACGACGGGAAGGAGGTCTTCGGTGAGCAGGGCGCGCATGAAGACCGCCGCCACTCGATGCTGGCGATCGAGTACCAGCGTCGAGGGAATCACGCTGGTCGGGTAATTCCCGCCGAGTGCGATCAGCGTCCGCATCGAGGGGTCGTAGATCGAGGGGTAGGAGACGTTGTTGTCGACGACGAAGTCCTGCGCCTTGTCCTTCTGCGGATCTCGAACATTGATGCCGAGGAACTGCACACCGCGCTGGCGGGTGGATTCGTAGACCTCTTCGAGGTCGTCGGCTTCGCCGCGGCAGGGGCCACACCATTGACCCCAGAGATTGATCACCACTACCTCACCGTCGTAGTCCGACAGAGCGGTGTTTCTGCCCTCCTCCATCAGGTCGGGACCTGCGAGTTCGCCGATGATTCCCCGTGTTTCGGGCGGATCGTAAAAAATGTCGGTTTGGCCACCGGGTGCTACGAAGTCGAAGCTACCGCCGGTCGAGGCGGCGTCGGCACCGACGGAGCATCCGGAGCTCACCACTACGATGGCAAGGATCGATGCTAGTGCCGCGGCAGGCATCGAGACCTGGTGGCGTGTACGTACCCACGTATCTCGGCGACGTCTCATGAGGTGAAATCCTTTACTGCAGTGCGGATCTGATCCGTTGTCTCGAACACCGTGGGGTCGGTCAGACGCACGATGTCCCCGCCCGGTGTGAGGAGGAAGCTCAGGGGCAGAACCGGTGGAGCCGACAGCGCGTTCTGGACGTCGCCGTCGTCGATGTAGTTGGGGTACCGAATGCCTAGTTCCGTGAGCAGCGCGGCCGCATCCTCGGGTCGGTCCTCGACGTCGATTCCGACGACCCGGATCGCGTCGGGTTCGGCGGCGTAGCTGTCGAGTACAGGCATTTCTGTGCGGCACGGGGCGCACCAGGAGTCCCAGAGATTGATCAGAGTCATCTCACCGCCCAGAGCGTCGGCGAGGTCGACTTCGGCGTCGTCGCCGATGCAGCTCGCCGTCACCCCGGCAAGTGGTCCGCGGCGTCCGGGCACCGGAACCGGGCACGGCGACATTGCTGGGTCCGCGGTGGCGGTGGCGGTGCCGGGGTGGGGCGGGCTGGACGGTGTGGGTCCGACCGGCACGATGGTGTTCGTGACGGATGCTCGATCGTCGGCGCTGGACCGGGGCCACAGTGCGACGATCGATGCGACAACAACTATGAGCATGACAATCGACCAGCCGCGCGTCATCGGCCCGACCTTCTCTTTTCAGAGCGCGGCAGAGGGGCCGACGGTTCGTGGCGGGTCATAGCAGCGTGGACCAGTACGGCCAGAAGCGTTGTGCGATCAGGGTGATCAGGGCGAGAAACCACACGGTCAGCGGGATGGAGTGATTGCCGAGCACAGCGTCGGACCACTGCCGGAGAGCGGGTGTGGACCCGGCGCGGTGAAGGTTCCGCAAGGTGACGTACCAGAATATCGGGACGGTGACTGCCCACACTGCCATACAGTACGGGCACAGGGTGCCGATCTCGTAGAGGCTCTGTCCGATCAGCCAGTGTACGAAAACTGCGGCGGCAGTGACACCGACCTGCAGTGCACCCCAGAACCACTGCGCGAACACAGCACCGGAGACAAGGCCGGCACCTACTGCTGCCACGACGGCGAAGCCTGCGATCCCGAGGAGGGAATTGGGGAATCCGAACACCGACGCCTGATCGGTGTTCATCACCGATCCGCAGTTGAGTACCGGGTTGATGCTGCATGTCGGGGCGTAGGCAGGATCGAGGGCAAGAGCAAACTTTTCCGCCGTGAGTACGAATGCGGCGGTCAGTCCGATCAGCCCTCCCACCAGCAGAACCCAGGGCAGGCTCCGATCGAAAGGCCCGCCCTGACGGGGTCCGGTGGCAGCCGTGGGGTCAGCCGAGTGCAGCGTCGAGGGCATCGGCGAGGTCTCCGTAGGTGGTGGGCTCGATTTTGGTGCCGTTGAGGAAGAAGGTCGGGGTGCCTTGCACGCCGAGCGCTATCCCGTCCGCGACGTCGGCTTCGATGCGGTCGAGTGTCGCAGGGTCGGTGTAGGCGGCATCGAAGGCGCTCATGTCCAGTCCCTGCTCGACTGCGAAACTGCGAAACAGCTCGTCCTGGGGAACCTGCTGCTCACCCCACTGCGCCTGCGTCTCGTACATCCGCTGATACATCGCCTCGAAGCCGCCTTGCTGGGCTGCAGCTTCGACTGCTCGCGCCGCGCGTTCGGCATTGAAGTGCGAGGTGATGGGAAAGTAGCGGGCCACGAAGCTCACCCGGTCGCCGTACTCTTCCCGCAGTTGTTCGATCGCCGGGTAGGCCGACCGGCAGGCCTCGCATTCGAAGTCGAGGAACTCCACGAACGTGACCCGGCCGTCGGGCACCGAGTTCAATCGATGACTGTTCTCGCGCACCGCGATCGAAGCCGGGTCGATGGCAGCCTGCTCAGCGGCCGCGGCGTCCGGTGACCCCGATCTGTCCACCACCAGAAACAGAGCCAACGCGGCGGCGAACACGACCACCAGGGACAAGGAAATCTTCAATGCTCGGCTCATGCAGCTACCTTCTCGATTCGTTGCGGGTCCCCAGCGTCTTCCTCGTCCGCCGCCGATGCCCGGAGTTGTTCGAGATCCAGAAAACGAACGACGCGAGAGCTACCGCGAGAGCGGCGATCAGAACAATCGAGACCTTGACGGACCGGCCCCACCCATTCCTCCGGACGATGCGTGAAGCGTAGGCGTGAGCCTGAAGTCGAAATACTACGACCCATAGTAGTTGTGGGCATCGGATCGTTCGCCGCAGGGCGTGTCACTTCGTCCCGCCCCTGCCGCTCGAATCGTCCACGAGCGATCATACTGCCATACGGTGCTATCATCGGTGCATGACGATCAATAGAGGGGCGTGTCCGGTCGGCCGCACCGGGTCTACGGTCGATGCCGCAGTGGCGTTGTTCCACAGCCTTTCCGATGCCACTAGGTTGGCTATCGTGCGCCGACTCGCCGATGGGGAATCGCGTGTAGCAGACCTGGTGAGCGAGCTGGGGCTGGCCCAGTCGACGGTGTCGGCGCACATGGCGTGCCTGCGCGACTGCGGGTTGGTGATCGGTCGCCCCGAAGGGCGGCAGGTCTTCTATTCACTCGCCCGACCGGAACTGTTGGATCTGCTCGCCTCGGCAGAAACCCTCCTCACCGCCACCGGGAACGCGGTGACACTGTGCCCCAACTACGGCACGGACTCCGCCGGAGCGGCGGTGACCGGATGAGCGACGCGTGCGGCTGCGACCACGACGAGCCCCGCCCGGGCGGCGACGACGAGCAGGAACCCGACAGGTTGTGGCAGATCACCGAGATCCGAGCCGCGGCTGTCGCTGGCGCTCTGCTGGCGGCCGGACTGACCATTGGCTGGACCGGCGGTCCCGATGGTCTCACTCTGGTACTCGAATCGGTCGCGTTGATCGTCGCCGGCTACACCTTCGTACCGTCGACCCTGAAGCGGCTCGCCCGCGGCAAGATCGGCGTCGGCACCCTCATGACCATCGCGGCGGTCGGCGCCGTGATCCTCGGTGAGGTCGGCGAGGCTGCGATGCTCGCGTTCCTGTTCGCCATCAGCGAAGGCCTCGAGGAGTACGCGGTCGCCCGCACCCGGCGAGGTCTGCGGGCGCTGCTGTCGTTGGTTCCCGACACCGCCACCGTCCGACGAGATGGTCGAGAACAGGTGGTGTCGCCGACCGAGTTGACGGTCGGCGAGATCATGATCGTCAAGCCCGGCGAGCGCATCGCCACCGACGGCACGATCCGCAGTGGCAACACCGCGCTCGATACCTCGGCGATCACCGGCGAATCGGTGCCCGTCGAGGCAGGGCCCGGCGATGAGGTGTACGCCGGGTCCATCAACGGAACCGGGGTTTTCGAGGTCGAGGTGTCCGCGCGCGCCGAGGACAACTCGCTGGCCAAGATCGTCCGGATCGTCGAGGCCGAGCAGTCCCGCAAGGGCGAGGCGCAGCGACTGGCCGATACGATCGCCAAACCCTTGGTGCCCGCGATCATGGTCGCCGCGGCCCTCATCGCCGCTGTAGGCAGCCTCCTCGGCGACCCACGGATATGGATCGAACGCGCACTGGTCGTCCTCGTCGCTGCCTCACCGTGCGCCTTGGCCATCGCCGTCCCGGTCACCGTCGTCGCTGCGATCGGCGCTGCCAGCAAACTCGGTGTCCTGGTCAAGGGCGGCGCAGCACTGGAAGCCCTCGGCCGCATCCGCGGAATCGCACTGGACAAGACCGGCACCCTGACCCGCAACAAGCCGGTCGTCATCGACGTCGCCACCGTGAACGGCGCGACCCGCGAACAGGTCCTCGCGGTGGCCGCGGCGCTCGAGGTGCGCAGCGAGCACCCCCTGGCCGCGGCGATCCTCGCCGCCGTCGACGACCACACCCCCGCCGAGGACGTCGAGTCCGTCACCGGCGCCGGCCTCACCGGCCGCCTGCGCGGTTCCGACGTCCGGCTCGGACGGCCGGGCTGGATCGAGCCCGGCCCGCTGGCGGCGGAGGTGGAACGGATGCAGCGCGCCGGAGCCACCGCCGTGCTCATCGAGCAGGACGGCCGAACACTCGGCGCGATCGCGGTCCGCGACGAACTGCGACCCGAAGCCGCGGAGGTCGTCGCCGGTCTCCGCCGTGACGGATACCACGTCGCGATGCTGACCGGGGACAACGAACGCACCGCCCGAGCGTTGGCCGCCGATGTCGGCATCGAGGAGGTCCATGCGGACCTGCGACCGGAGGACAAGGCAGCCATCATCAGCGACCTGAAGGTCCGACGGTCGACCGCGATGGTCGGCGACGGTGTCAACGACGCCCCCGCACTGGCCACCGCCGACCTCGGTATCGCCATGGGAGCCATGGGAACCGACGTGGCCATCGAAACCGCCGACGTCGCCCTGATGGGCGAGGACCTCCGGCATCTGCCACACGCCTTGGCCCACGCACGCCGATCTCGGCGCATCATGCTGCAGAACGTCGGGCTGTCTCTGGCGATCATCACCGTTCTGATGCCGCTCGCCCTGTTCGGGATTCTGGGCCTGGCAGCAGTGGTTCTGGTGCACGAACTCGCCGAGATCGTGGTCATCGCCAACGGAGTCCGGGCAGGCCGCGCCCACCCCCTGACCACCGGACCGGCACCCGCATCGGCCCCGACGGCAGCCGAGGCCCGCATATGAGCGCCGACGCAGCCCCGGGCATCTCGGCGCCACGGTCCCGGCGGACCCTGACGATCGTCGCCGTCGTACTCATCGGCGTCGCACTCGCGGGCGACCCCGTCGCCCGCCGCGCACTCTCCGACGGCCGCATCGTCGAGCTAGGCGTGCTGCAACTGAAGTTGGCCTACAACAGTGGTGTCGCCTTCAGCGTCGGGAACCAACTGCCGCCGTGGGTCATCATCGCGGTCACCGCCATCATCACCGTCGGCATCGGTGTGTACGCGTGGCGCACTGTCCCCACCGGCTCACCGTTGGGGACTGTGGGACTGTCGGCGATCGTCGCCGGCGCCGCCGCCAACGTGATCGACCGCACCGTCGACGGTCGCGTCACGGACTACTTCCACACCGGCTGGTGGCCCACCTTCAATCTCGCCGACACCTACCTCACCTGTGGTGTCGTACTGGTCATCGGCTCCATACTCTGGGAGGAAGCGGCCCTTACTCGTACCGCGCACGCGCAGGAAAAATCCGGATGACCGCCTCGCGGCCTCGCAGCCGATCCACCTCTACCGCGGTCCAGCCCTCCGGACACGACGTTCAGCCGCCCCGCCGTGGCCGCTCGGTGCGGGAGTGATCACCACCATCGCCGCGGCGGTCGCGATGTTCGCCGGCACCAACATCGACGACATCGTCGTGCTGACCGTGCTGTTCGTCGCCTCCGCCAGCCAGGGGCGGCCGCGGGCATGGCAGATCGTTGCCGGCCAGTACGCCGGCCTGATCACCCTCGTCGCGATCAGTGTCGTCGCTGCCCTGGGATTGGTGATCGTCCCGGAGGACTGGGTCGGGTTACTGGGGTTGCTGCCCCTGTCGTTGGGTGTCTGGGGCCTGATCCGCGGCCTGCGCAGCGGCGACGAGGACGAGGCCCCGGTGGTGGCAACAGGGATGGTCGGTGTCGCCGCCATCACCATCGCCAACGGAGCCGACAACATCGCCGTCTACACCCCGGTCTTCCGCACGCTCGGTGCGCCACAGACCGCGGTCACCATCGCCGTGTTCCTGATCTGCGTGGGAATCTGGTGCTACGCAGGCAGACTGTTGGGCACTCGCAGAAAGGTCGTCGACACTCTCGAACGGGTCGAGCACTGGCTCGTACCCGTGGTGTTCATCGTCCTGGGTGCGATCATCCTGCTCGAATCCGGTGTCCTCGGCCGGCTCATCGTCGCCGCGTCATGACCGACGTCTGTTCGCCCGGCAACTCCAGCGGCAGCGGCATCGATCGCCGCAATCACACCGTCCCAGGCGCTGCGGGCGGGTACCGGACTGCGAGACCGCGTCGGAGCGGTCCCCGGATCAACCGGCTCGTACGAGCGTGGGCGCAGTAGAGCCGCATCAGCACCACCCGCGAAAATCTCATCGTTCTCGACCGCGATGATCGCGGTCGCGGCGGCGGTCAGTACTGCTGCTTGTTCTTCCCAGCGCAGGTCCTCGAACGGAACCCACGATGTTCGGAGCGGGCGAGAACGGCCGGTGGATTTCCAGATCGCGCTGAGTGGCTTTGCCCACCATCCGGTGCGGACCAGAGGTGTTGATACTTCGTCGACGACGGTGCGCAGCAGCCTGAACCACACTGCTGCATGAACACGGCCCGCGCCGAGCTCGACCGACCCGCACGTCAACGCGGTGACGCTGCGTCTGTCGATTTCTGCGACGGCCGCCGCGACCGGTATCGGTGGTGCGTGCTCGTCCGAGCCTGCTGGTGTCCTGTCCCAGAAGACAAGTCTGCCGGGTACGACGCTGCAGAATTCGAGCCGGCAGAGATGCTTGGTGCAGCTGGTCAGCATCGGGTATTGCTGAGCCATCATGACCGCGATGTCGGCGTGTGTGTCGAGGGTGTCGATGCACAGAGGGCATGCCCGTGTAGTCAGCGTGCTTACCCAGGGAAGCCATGTGCCGGCGGGCGGTGCGCGTCGACGTCGATCGGCCATCGCCAGACCCGCCGGTAGTAGGACAGAGAACTGGTGGACGTAGGTGTCGAAGTCGCACTCGGTGGGGTCGGTGCTGTCGAGCAGCCAGGGCGTGCAGCCCGCCAACGTCATTTCCCGCAGCCGTTCCGCCGTACAGGTGCTCCTCTGGGCAAGCGCGGATAGCACCGGCTCGGGTGTGTGCCGGTCCGGGTCCACGCCCGAAGTGTCGAGGCCGAGCCCGTCGAGGAGGTCCGCTGCGGTGATCGACGAATACTGTTCGCTGGTCCGGGCCAGCCACGATGACAGGGTCTCGCCGGGTAGTGGTTGGGGGTGCAGTGGCCACGGCCGATGCCCATCGTGGTCGAGCACTGTGTGCGCTGTAGCGACATCGGCTGGTGTCATGCCAGGTGCCGTTCGAAGTGGCGGCGGCGTTCGGTGGGCCCGGAGTAGGCGGTCTGGGTCAACACCTGTGAGGTGATCGATTCCTTCCCGGCTTCGAGTGCGGTCACTGCGGCCGCGGTCAACAGCGTGGCCAGTTCGCCGATGGTTCCTTCGCACCGGGTGAGGAGGTAGTCGGTCATCTCCGCCGATGTCAGGTGCGAGGGCGCACGCAACGGGAAGCTGGCGGTGAAGCTCGCCAGCAGGGTGCGGGTGTCGGTGTCGTTGGTCCAGATCGGCAGCGTCATGGGGTGAAAACGGTTCTCCAGCTGTGCATCGCTGCGGATCGCGAGGTACGCCTCTCGGGTGCCAACTCCGACGAGAGGGATCCGTAGTTCGTTGCCCAGAAACCTCAACAGGTTCAGGAATTCTCGGCGTACGTTGTCGCGGCCGGCGAGGACGTTGTGGAGCTCGTCGATGATCAGCATCCGAACCCCGGTTGCTCGCAGCAGCGTGATCGCTTGCTGTTCGAGTTCGTGGACGCGGCTTCGCGGGCGGATCGGCGTTCCGAGTGCGGCGAGCATCGCGAGGTAGAACCGTGTGGGTGCTGGGTCCGGGGGCATCTGCATACACAGCACGGGTATGTGCTCATGGTCGGGCAGGCTGACAGCGGGGTGCGCGCGCCGGAATTTTTCGATGATCATCGACTTGCCGTTGTTCGTCGGCCCGATCAGTAGCAGGTTCGGCATTCGTTGCCGATCCGGCCAAGCCAGCAGTGTCTCGAGGTGCTCGATCACCGACCGTGCACGCGGATACCCGATCCACCGTTCCGTGCGAATGTGCCTGATGCGTTGTGCAGCAGGAAGACCCGCTATCGATCTGACCGAACTTCGCAGGTGGATCAGATCCGCACTACCGGGGTCGATGTCTTCGCCGCTACCGTCGCCTGCAGGAGTGATTCGGGGG
Source organism: Rhodococcus sp. MALMAid1271 (assembly GCF_049195265.1). Classification (NCBI taxonomy): domain Bacteria; kingdom Bacillati; phylum Actinomycetota; class Actinomycetes; order Mycobacteriales; family Nocardiaceae; genus Rhodococcus; species Rhodococcus sp. MALMAid1271. The sequence goes on from NZ_JBMIRQ010000126.1 coordinate 39,637, forward strand.
TCGTCGTTCATCGATTCACCATTCTTCGATGTCGTCGAAGATCGGAACCGGTACTTGGTCGGTACCGGGGCGACTCTCGGGCGGGCCCATCGCGTTCGGTGATGTGGTGACGCTGCTCAGGTGAGCACGGCGAGTGCGATTACGTCGGGCTCGTTTGGTGTCCCGCTCTGCCGACGTGGCTACCTGACGCATCTTCTCGATCATCGCGAACAGAGCGTGTTCGTCGATAGTTGCTCGGCCGTGCTCTCGAAGACGCACCACCGCTGCCCGGTGTTCCCACGATGTCACCGCCGGATGTGACATCGTCCGGTACGGCACCTCGACATACCCGCCGCCGCTGTCGGGGTCCAGGACCCACACCCTGCTCAGATCTCGTGGATCACGCCGGATCACGAACTGACCCAACTTCTCTCGCCTAGCGATCCACGGTTTCAGAGCGTTCGAGAAGTACTGGATGTGGTCGATGACGAACCCTGTCCGGGTCAGGCGACGCCGGATGACGGGAAGGAAGTCCACCAGGAATGCGGTCTCGCCCACCACTGTCGACGTCGATCGAGCAGTATCGGCGTCGGTGCTGCTGATCCACTGCGCAGCGGGGCTCCGGCTCAGGCCGGTGTGCACGTCCGCGTGGTACGCCGCGACCGCGAGGATCAGCCAGCGTTCCAATTCTCGTAGCGTCAGGGCTGCCGTGCCCTCTGAGTCGTATCTGCCCCGCTGCGTTGGGTTCGAGAACGTGGTGCCGGGGAGTTCGTGGACCTGGGTCATGACGGTGCCAATGATGCGTTCGACGATCCCGCCGTAATGCGGCCTGCCGGGTGGGCGGTAGCCGAGGTCGATTCCGTGTTGTTCGCAACCGCGCCGTAGCGCTTCACTTTTGAACTCGGAGGCGTTGTCGACATACAAGGCGCGCGGCTTTCCGGCCATCGGCCACCGCACATCCGCGCCGAGGCCCAAAGCGTCGATCCATACGCTCTTGTCCGAGCACACCCGGCCCAGACACAACCCGACCGACACTGCGGACGGAGGATCGAGTGTGACCACGAAGCCCGGCACGCAGCGGCTGAAGACATCGATAGCAATCGTGAGATATGGACGTCCAATCGGCACCCGGTCGTATTCATCGACGATCATCAGATCGACCACGGTGTGATCAATCTGGACTTGCTGGAGAACCGCCGTCACCGGCGGCGGGACATCGCCCGCGGACTGCCGCGATCGGGCGGCGTCCGGTCCGCCACGTGACCGTGCGACGCGGCCCGGGTGCATCGCTGCGATCCGCGCGGTGACTGTGTTGCGGGCTGGGATCGGGAGTCCGGCGCGGTGACAGGCCAGCGCGATACGTCGATGCAGTGCTGCGACACTGAGCTTCTGGCGAGCCAGAAAGTCACGGTTGATGTGCTCGGCGATCACTTCTTCCACCTCGGTCGGCATCCGAGAGCGGCCGCGCCCGCCTACAGGAGCGGAGACCAACAGATCTGTGACCGCCCCTCCCCCATTCCGGAGCTTGGACAACAGCACGTACACACGCCGGGGCGAGACCCCCAACTGCTGCGCTGCATCCTCCACCACTGCGGTACCGATCGAGGATCGATCCACTAGTTCGCTGAGCACTGCGAACCGTGACCGTGCCTGCTCCCACTGCTCCGCCGACGCGGTCAGCACACCAGTCTCGGCGACATCGAACTTGTCCGCGTCCATCGCAGCCTCCGAACGCCCGGCCTGCGTGACCGACCGATTGTGCAGTCCACTTCTGCACTCAGAATGTCAGAAGACGACTGCAATCGGAGGTAAAACCCCAGGAATTTATGACGCCCACTTCTGAAACTGACATCACTCGTGTCAGTTTCAGAAGTCAGCTGCACTTGTTCAGAAGTGGGTGTCATACAGCCACTGTTAAAGGTAGACCTGTAGTCCGTCTCGAGCAGTCGCGGTCTTCCTACACGAAATGCGAACGTTCCCCTTTCGCCCGCGGCGGTGAACCTTCCCATTCATCACCCTCGCATCGATGATATATACCCCTAGGGGTACTTGCATACCCCCCTAGGTATATGCAACAGTAGGTACACCCCGCCAGGAAGGATTGCCATGTGCTACCCCGTCGCATGCCCGACATGCGGTAAGACCACCTGGGCCGGCTGCGGGCGCCACATCGACAGCGTCATGAAGAATGTCCCACGGCCGCAGCAGTGCACCTGCTCGTCGAGCGAGGCACCCGATCCAGCTAGGCGCACCGGCTTTTTTCACTCCCTGTTTCATCGCTGACACCTCACCTTTAAGTCTTCGAGGAAGCTTTTGGGCCTTCGTGGCCTTGTCATATACCCCCACCCGTATTTAGGAGAATGCTATGTCCGTTCCCGCTACCGCGGCGGCTACCGACCGACACGACCGTGACCGGCCACCTGCACCTGGCGCACTCGGCCGCCTGGGGAGCGCGATGGTCACGCGTCGCCGCTGGGTGTTCGGTATCTGGCTGATCACCCTAATCGCCCTTGGATCAGCTGCACCAACGGTGTTTTCGTCGTTGGCCGGGGCCGGCTGGCAGGCCAACGGATCCGAATCCGTCCAGGTACGCGAACTCGCCCAGCAGCATTTCGGCGGCAACTCCTCTGCAGCAGTGCAGGTCGTCGTTCACTCCGACACCGCCTCGATCGACGACCCGGCGATGCAGCAGACACTCACCGACGTCGCGGCTGTGTTCGACAGCGACACCCGCTTCGGCGAGATCGTCGCCCCCCAGCCGGGCATGACCATCAGCCCCGACCGTCACACCGGCATCCTCATCGCCGGCGCAGACGCGAGTACCGACGACATGGTCAAAGCCGTCGACGAGGTCAAAGGCGAGCTGACCGCACTGTCCGGTGACGGCATCGAGGTCTACCCCACCGGGTCGTCAGCACTGTGGTCGGACTTCAACAAAGCCAACCACGACGCGATGATCCAGGCCGAATTGTTCTCCTGGCCGGTCACTTTGGCGATCATGGTGCTCGCGTTCGGCTCTCTCGTCGCCGCGGGTCTGCCGCTGCTACTCACCGTCGCCGGCCTGGTCGCATCCGCAGGCGGACTTGTTCTGCTCAACGGCGTCACGCCGATCTCGGTGTGGGCGATGAACTTCGCGATGATGTTCGCCCTCGCCCTCGGAATCGACTACGCCCTGTTCATCGTCGCCAGGTTCCGCGACGCACTGCGCAACGCCGATCCACGGGCTGCGGTCGCCGAAACCATGGACACCGCAGGCAAGGCCGTGGTCCTGTCCGGTCTGACGGTCCTGGTGAGCCTCTCGGCCGTCCTGCTCGTTCCCGCACCGGCGGTGCGCACCATGGCCGTGGGCATCATGCTCGCTGTCACGTTCGTGCTGATTGCCACCATGACCCTGCTCCCCGCAACCCTGGGTGCACTCGGCTCCAAGGTCAACGCCGCATCCTTGCCCTACGCCAAGCGTCAGCAGCACCGCTCCCCGAAATTCGCAGCCTGGGGTGAACTGCTGCACAAGCACCCCTGGCCGTTCGCTCTGGTGTCCGTGGGCATCCTCATCGCGCTGGCTCTTCCGGTCCTCGGACTGAAAGTGGCAATGCCCTCGATCTCTGTAGTGCCCGAGGACGCACCGGTTCGCCAGGGCTACGAGCTCGTCCAGGCCCAGTTCGGTGACGGCGCGCCCGGCGCACTGCAGATCGTCGTGCCAGCGTCGGATGCGGCCGCGACCGCCACCGCAGCCACTACCGTCGACGGAATCTCGATGGTCACCCCGCCTCAACCTGCGTCCGATGGCTCGAACTATTCACTGCTGCAAGCACTTCCCACCGTGGACCCTTCGGACGAGAGAATGGGCGCCATCCTCGGTGACCTGCGCGCACAGCTGCCGGAGTCGGCGTTGGTCGGCGGTGCGCCGGCGGAGAACCTCGATCTGCAGCAAGCACTGAACGACTACCTACCGCTGGTGATCGGCATCATTTTGGCGCTCGGTTTCATCCTGCTGCTCGTTGCGCTCCAAGCACCGCTGATCGCGATCCTCGGCACCGCCGTCAGTCTGCTCTCGACCGCGGCAGCGTTCGGGGTCGCGAAGCTGATCTTCCAGGACGGGCACGGTGCGTCACTGCTCGGCTTCACCCCGCAAGGCTTCCTCGACGGCTGGGGTCCGGTGTTCTTCTTCGCGATGATCTTCGCCATCGCCATGGACTACACCGTGTTTTTGCTCGCCACCGCGAAAGAGCACTACGAGAAGACCGGGGACCCGAAGGCAGCTCAGGTCGACGGGCTCGCGCACTCCGGCCGGGTCATCTTCGCCGCCGCCGCGGTGATGGTCGCCGTGTTCTTCACCTTCGCACTGTCCGATCCGCTCCCACCGAAAGAGATGGGCATCATTCTCGGTGTCGCGGTACTGCTCGATGCCTTCCTGATCAGGCTGATCCTGCTGCCGGTCTTGCTGCGTCTGACCGGTCACGCCGCATGGTGGTCACCGGCTTGGCTGCGCAAGGTGCTGCCGTCGATCAGCTTCTCTCACTGACACCCTCACCACACCGAACGGAGCACTGATGATCGATCCGAACACAACCCACTCGGCGGCATTCACAGGATGGCCGATCGAACGTATCGTCCCCGCCCTTGCTGCCGGTGTCACCGCCACCGGTCTGGCACTCGGCGAATTACACGCACCGCAGTGGCGACTACTGAGCGCGTTCGCTGCCGCGAACCTCGCCCTCTACGCAGCGGTCGGCTGGTGTCCGGCGAGCGCACTCCTCAGCCGGGTCGGCGTGCCGAGTATTCGTCGGCCCCTGAACGGGTAGACCTACATCACCGCAGTTTGATAATCGAAAGGAATTTCCCTCATGAACATCGCACTCTCGACCACCCTGACCGACACCGACTTCGCCACCGCAGTCGACTCCGTCAAAGCAGCCCTGTCCGATCAGGGATTCGGTGTTCTCACCGAAATCGACATGCAGGCCACGTTGAAGGCCAAACTCGACGAGGACATGGAGCAGTATCTGATCCTCGGTGCCTGCAATCCCACCCTCGCGCACCGCGCCGTCGGAGTCATGCGCCAGATCGGGTTGCTGCTGCCGTGCAATGTCGTCGTCCGCGCCGACACGAGCGCACCCGGATCGATCATCGTCGAAGCCATGAACCCCGACATCATGGTACAAGCGACAGGCGAACCAGCACTCTCCGACGTCGCCGCCGAGGCCACCACCAAGCTCCAGGCCGCTATCGACGCACTCGGTGGCCAGGACACAGCACACAGCTGATGACCCTGACGCTGGCCCTGGTTCTCGGCGTCGCCGTCGGCATCCTGCTCGGTCTCCTCGGCGGCGGTGGGTCGATCGTCGCCGTCCCGGTTCTGGTCTACGCCCTCGACCTGCCCCTGGCGGAGGCGATACCGACCTCGTTGCTGGTGATCGGTGTCGCCTCGGCGACCGGGGCCATCCCCAAGGTGCGGGCGAAGCTCGTCGAGTGGCGACTGGCGGCGATCTTCGCGGCCACCGGTATCGTCGGCACCCTGGTCGGCAGCGCCCTGGGAAGACATCTGCCCGAGGCCGCCGTGATGATCGGCTTCGCGATCGTCATGATCATCGCCGGGGCGCGGATGCTGGGAAGCACCGACGATGTCGGAACTGCCTGCAAAACAGGGAATTCCGGGATCGACTGGCGGCGGTGCGCACCACGGTCCATCCCGACCGGGTTCGGCGTCGGAGTCCTCACCGGACTGTTCGGCGTCGGCGGAGGATTCCTGATCATCCCCGCACTCGTGCTGCTGTTGGGAATCGAGATGAGTGTCGCCGTCGGAACATCGCTGGTGGTCATCGTCGCCAACTCCGCCGCCGGACTGATCGCTCAGGCCGACGGGCTCGGCGGGAACTGGCCGCTGACAGCCGCGTTCGCCGGTGCGGCGATCGCAGGCTCGCTGGTCGCCGGGCGACTGAGCACACGCATCGACACCGACAAGCTGCGCACGTGGTTCGCCTACCTGGTGTTCGCCGTCGCAGGCTACGTACTTGTCGACACACTCTTTCTTTCATGACCGGACGCACACACCGACCCGATGCCCCCAGGGGTAATCTGGAACGACTACCACCCTCACACCATCAGGAGATCGCAATGGTCGGCGACGAAGACAGCATCGCATTGGTACTCAACCGTCTGCGCCGCGCACACGGCCAGCTCGCCGGAGTGATCGGCATGATCGAGAACGGACGCGACTGCAAAGACGTCGTCACCTAACTCGCCGCAGTGTCCCGCGCCCTCGACAAAGCCGGCTTCAAGATCGTCGCCACCGGCCTCCGCGAATGCATGACCGGCGAGACCGCCGACAACAAAGAACCCATGACCGAAGCGGAACTGGAAAAACTCTTCCTCGCACTGGCCTGAACGACACATTTCACGTCAGAAACGAGGCCGACCCGACAACACCGTAGGAGTACCCCATGAGCACGACCGATCCAGATATCGCCATCATCGAAACCTCGAGCCTGGGCGACCGCAGTTACCTGGTCAGCCACGACGGCATCGCCGTTGTGATCGATCCCCAACGTGACATCGACCGCGTCCTGGCATTGGCAGCGGAGAAGAACGCCACCATCACCCACGTACTCGAAACCCACATCCACAACGACTACGTCACCGGCGGCCTCGAACTCGCACGCGCCACCGGAGCCGAATACGTTGTGCCCGAGGGTGACCCGGTCGAATTCGAGCGACGGGCAGTGGGGGACGGCGATGTCGTCGACGCGGGATCGGCGACGTTTCAGGTCATGCACACCCCGGGCCATACACATCATCACGTCAGCTACGTACTGCAACTCGGAGACGAACCGATCGCGATCTTCACCGGCGGCTCGATGCTCTACGGATCCACCGGCCGCACCGACCTACTCGGCTCCGAACACACCGACGAGCTCACCCATGCCCAGTTCCACTCGGTCCGTCGAATCGCCGCCGAACTCCCCGCCGACGTCGAGGTCTACCCCACCCACGGATTCGGTAGCTTCTGCTCCGCGACCCCCACCAGCGGCGACTCGTCGACCATCGGTGAACAGCAACAGTCCAATCCCGCGCTGACCCAGGACGAACAAACCTACGTCGACGAGTTGATCGCAGGACTGTCGGCCTACCCCGCGTACTACGCCCACATGGGCGTCATCAACACCGAAGGCCCCGCACCGATCGACCTGTCCACCCCAGAACCCGTCGACCCCGACGAACTACGCCGCCGCATCGACGACGGACAATGGGTCGTCGACCTCCGCGCACGCACCGCCTTCGCTGCCGGACATCTCGACGGTTCCCTCGGCTTCGAGCTGTCGACGACATTCGTCACCTACCTCGGCTGGCTCTACCAGTGGGGTGCGCCGCTGACCTTGATCGGCGACACATCCGATCAAATCGACGAGGCCACAAGGGAGTTGGCACGTATCGGCATCGACCACCCCTCCGGCTCCGCTGTCGGAGAGATTCATTCGCTCGCCAGCGACGGGCGCGTACGGTCCTACGAAGTGTCCGACTTCGCCGGACTCGCCGCAGAGGACTCGGACATTGCAGTGCTCGACACCCGTCAACAGTCCGAATACGCGGACGGCCACATCCCCGGTGCGATCAACATTCCCCTCCACGAACTGCCGCACCGACTCGCAGAAGTTCCCGACGGCAAAGTGTGGGTGCACTGCGCCTCCGGCTATCGCGCCTCGATCGCGGCCTCACTACTCGACCGGGAACATCGCAGCGTGGTGCTCATCGACGACGACTACAACCGCGCAACAGATCTCGGACTCGACACCTCGAAGACATGACGAAATGCTTCGACGACCGAACGCGACGAGACAGGCGTACCCCCAGGGGGTATATGTTGGTATCATCGGCCGCATGCACTCAGTGAATCGGCACGGTCGACGGGGCACAGCTCCGACGGCAGCTTTACTGATTGCACTGACGGTGTTCGGTGTCCTGTTGATGCATTCGGTGACACCGATGTCGATGCCCGTGACCGGCTCGATGTCCACATCGATGAGCGGCGGCCATGCCTCGTTCGCAGCACCGTCCCACACGGACGCCACGGTTCCGGTGATGACCGGGGAACATGACTGCCCGTCGGGGCACCAGATGATGCATCCCTGCGTCGGCACGACGGTGTCGTGGCCCGCGCTGACGGTCCCGGCGATGAGCGCAGCCCTCGACCTGGCGCCGACATCGGTGAACCGGATCATTGGACGGGCCGACTCCACGCTTGAGCGTGCGCCGCCGTGGACGTTATGGGAGTTGGACAGATCGGTGACCTTGCGAGTGTGACAGGGAGCCCGGCAGACGCGTGTCTGTCGGCGGATCGAACGACATCCAATTCTCTGCACTACCCACTCTTGCAAGGAGTTTCCTCATGCGTACCAAAGTCATTGCCTCGATCGCTGCTGCCGCCGCGAGCGCGTTCCTCGTCGTCGGCTGTAGCGACAACGCGGCCGATTCGTCGATGGACGGCCATGCGATGGGATCGATGTCCTCGGCACCGATGTCCTCGGCCCAAGCAAGCGCGTCCGCAGAGTTCAACGATGCCGACGTGATGTTCGCGCAGATGATGTACCCGCATCACGCCCAAGCAGTCGAGATGGCCGACATGGCGAACGGCCGCACCGACAACCCGGAGGTGCTGTCGCTGGCATCGGCGATCGCCGCCGCGCAACAGCCCGAGATGGACCAGATGACCACCTGGCTCACCGAGTGGGGCCAGCCCATGCCCGACATGGACAGGGGTGACATGGGTGACATGGGTGACATGGGCGGGATGGACCACAGCTCCGGCAGCGGCATGATGACCGCTCAGGACATGGACGCGTTGATGGCAGCGTCGGGACCGGAATTCGACCGCCAGTGGTTGACGATGATGATCGCCCACCACACCGGCGCCATCGAGATGGCCAACACCGAAATCGCAGACGGTTCCAATCCTGACGCCCTGGAGATGGCCCGCACCATCGTCGCCACCCAGCAGCAGGAAATCGACACCATGCAGCGGCTGCTCGGCTGACCCGGCCCGCTATAGACAACGATGGCCGCATCCTCTCCGGCGGAGAAGGTGCGGCCATCAACGTTCCACAATTGTCAGGGCTGCGTTCCCGGTACGAGATCAGCTCTCACAGTGACGGTGTGCGCTGCGACGGAGGGTTGGAACTCCCCTCGTTCACCGCTCCGGTGATGGTGTCGGGCGTGAGGTCGAGTCGACGCAGTAATTGTGCGTTCGCAGCGACGATGATCGTCGACAGCGACATCAGGATCGCGCCGATCGACATCGGCAGCACGAACCCGACCGGCGCGAGCACTCCTGCCGCGAGCGGAACCGAGATGAGGTTGTATCCCGCTGCCCACCAGAGGTTTTGCTTCATCTTTCGGTACGAGGCGCGCGAGAGTTCGATCACCGACAACACCGACCTCGGGTCGTCGCTGGCGAGGATCACTCCGGCCGATGCGATTGCGACGTCGGTGCCGGCCCCGATCGCGATACCGACATCGGCCTGCGCCAGAGCCGGGGCGTCGTTGACTCCGTCGCCGACCATCGCCACCGTACGGCCTTCGCTCTGGAGTTCAGCGACGTTGTGCGACTTGTCTTCCGGTTTCACCCCGGCGAAGTAGCGGTCCACACCGAGCTCGGTGGCGACGGACTTCGCGACGGCGTCGGCATCACCGGTGATCATCACGACCGCGATTCCTCGCGCGTGCAGCGCGTCTACCGCAGTGCGTGACTCGGACCGGATCTCATCGGCGAGCGCGAGGGCACCGATCACGGCCCCGTCGGCGAGGACGTGCAGGATGATCGCCCCGTCCCCGCGCCACCGGTCGGCGACAGCGAGTTCGGATCCGTGTTCCTGCTCGAGCAGTGCCGGCCCGCCGACCTGGATCCGGACGCCGTCGACGTCGGCTGCGACCCCGACGGCGGGGGACGACTGAAAGCCGGCTGCAGCCGGGACCGTCAGGTTCCGCGCGCGTGCGGCCTCGACGATGGCACGGGCGAGTGGATGTTCGGAATCTGCTTCTGCGGCAGCGGCCAGCGCGAGAACGTTGTCGGCGGTGCGCCCGCCGGTCACCTCGACTGCGGTGACGGTGGGTTCACCCTTGGTGAGGGTCCCGGTCTTGTCGAACAGCACGGTGTCCACCGTGCGCATGGTTTCGAGTGCGAGCCGGTCCTTGACCAGAACACCGCCGCGGGCGGCGCGTTCGGTGGCGATGGAGACCACCAGCGGAATCGCCAGTCCGAGTGCGTGCGGGCAGGCGATGACCAGCACGGTGATGGTGCGGATGACGGCGTCGTCGGGCATCCCGACCAGAGTCCACACCGCAGCGGTGATGATCGCGGCACCGAGAGCGAACCAGAACAGCCAGCCAGCGGCGGTGTCCGCGATGCGCTGAGCGCGCGAGGTCGAGTTCTGGGCGTCGGCGACCAAGCGGCCGATGCCGGCGAGGGCGGTGTCCTCCCCTACTGCAGTGACCTGGACGCGCAGACCTGAGTCGGTGGCGACAGTGCCGGCGACGACTTGATTGCCGTCGCTGCGGCGGACGGTGCGTGATTCCCCGGTGATCATCGATTCGTCCATGCTCGCCGATCCGGAGACGATGGTGCCGTCCGCCGGTACGCGGCCGCCGGGGCGGACGACAACGACATCACCGAGCTGCAGCTCGGACGGGGGCACCGGCACCACATCGTCGCCCTCGACGCGTTCGGCGACATCCGGGAGCAACGCCGCCAACGAGTCCAGAGCGGAGGTGGTCTGGGCGAGTGATCTCATCTCGATCCAGTGCCCGAGCAGCATGATCACGATCAGCAGGGCCAGTTCCCACCAGAAGTCGAGCTGATGATCGAGCAGGCCGAGGCTCGCTCCCATCGACGCAATGAATGCGACGGTGATCGCGAGGGCGATGAGCAGCATCATTCCCGGTGCACGGGAACGGATTTCGCTGACTGCTCCGGAGAGGAACGGAGACCCGCCCCAGGCGTACATCACCGTTCCGAACACCGGAGAGACCCAGGCAATCCACGCTGCGTCGGGCAATGAGTAGCCGAGGAGCATCGCGAACATGTTCGAGGCAACGATCACCGGAACGGCAAGGACCAGCATGACCCAGAACAGGCGACGAAACATACCGACGTGATCACCGTGACCGGTGTGCCCGCCGTGCTCTGCGTTGTGCCCGCCGGTGTCGTGGTCCGACTGCGGAGTCGCCTTCTCTGCCCCGTCCGTGTGCATTTCGGGTCCTTCTTCATGCCCGCTGTGCTGCAGTCTGTTCGGCGGATCCGTCCGCGCGGAGTCGACGTCGGAGTGTGTGTGATCGTTCATCGTGCAGTCCTCTCATCCATCGAGTTCGATATCCATTCATCCCATGAACTCGTGGGTTCTGGTTCGGCTGTGTATTCGGCGTCGAGGGCGACAATGATCTGCGCCTGGACGAGCGCGGCTGCACTGGTGACCGTGAATGTCCCTGCCGCCGCCGATAACGCGACAGTGTCCATTCCGATCACGGCGTTGACGTCGTTGCGGACCGACGGCTCACAGTGGCCGTACATCAATACCGGCGTAACTGACAGTGCGTGATGATCATGCGTAGCTTTCGACATCTCGGACAACATATACCCCATAGGGGTATATGTCGATCAAGTCGAACCATACCCCTTCCTGATCCCATTGGGAAGAACCGTCAGGGTGTTGTCAACGCGTGAGCGCCAGTCGGCTGGCCACCAGGTGCACCCGCGGTCGCTGTCATGCTCACGGACGGGCATGGATGTCGATACCGATTCGGTCAAGGGGCGCATGCATCCGCGGCACAGCTGAGCCTTACAGCGACGGGCGTACCTGCACACGCGCGTGGATCATCGGCGTTCGCTGCGATTTCCGTTACGAGTCTTCTCACCGACTGGAGGCAGGGCAGGGCGAATTACGCCGTGTCACGGCGCGCATGGCGAGCCCGCGTGTCGACTCTCGAAGATCGCGGAACTGCTCGTTCGGTCGATCGCTGACGCCGCAGATCGGACGGTGGAGCGATACTGTCTCGTTCACCATGGGGCTGCGGCGCCGCCGATGTAGCGTTGAGTAAGTCGTAGATGGGTGTATCACTCACGTTCGGTTCCACTTTCGATCTGATCGTTTCGGTGCGCCTTCGAACGCGCCGACAGTTGCCGCTCACCGGCCCCGGGCGAGCCCTGCCCTACCGGCCAGCCGGCGCGCACCGACATATCCAGTCCGCAAACTCGGTCACATGCGGTGAAAATGCCTGCCCGTCACACCGCAGTTGCTCTTTACCGAGTGTCGGCACGCTTGCGCAGCGCAGCGGTCGCCAATTCTGCGACCGCTGCGCGATAGAAATCTCGATCTATCTCCCCGGCCGCGAATCTACGATCGAGGATTTCCTGCGCGTCCTCCCCCGATTGCGGGCGAGCGGACATCAGCCGAACCGCACCCCAGATCAACAGAGCGATCACGACCAGCCAGAACGCGGCCATTCCTGCCATCATCGTCCATCCGCCACTCATGGTGCCCATATTCATCATTGCTGCTCCTCACTCTCGCACCAGCCACCTGCTGACCTGCGGAGTGTGGTCATCCCGCAGCTCCTACTATAACGCTTAGTAGTTCAGCTACTATCGAGCATAGTAGTTGACTGCTGTCGAGACGCCGTCGCCCGGACAGGCGATGATGGAGGCAACCTGTGGGAAAGAAATCCAGCAAGTCGCGATCGAAAGCGCACAAACGACGAACCACGGCGACACGATCCGGGGGCGGCCCACCGGCTCCCCACCCCGGTGCCATACGTACTGAGCCCCAGCCAAGGCATCCCCTCTCAGCGGTGGCCCCACATTCTGCGGTCAGCGTCGCCGCCGCCGATTATCTTCGAAGCAGGGGCCACTCGCCCGGCAGCGGTGCACTCCATCCCACTGTCGCCCGGGCTTTCGCGCCGGACTCCACTACCCCACCGCGAGCGTCGGCCCAGGCCGCAGAACCGACGATCGATACTGCAGCGCCGCCGGAGCGCCCACGTGCCCGCACGCCTGAAGCTGTTGCGCCCGCACCGCAGAGTTACGCACCCAAGCGCTCACCAGCCACCAGTTGTACCGATGAGATTTCCCAGGTCGAGCCGCTGGGGCTTGCGGTGACGTACTGGGGTGTCGGCGGGGCCGATGCCGAGCCCAGCCACGACGTGGCGATTCGCTTCACTGGATCGCGGGTGGAAGTCGAGGGCCATGCATCGACCGAGAAGGTCGGTTTCGATCGGACTCTGGTCGTGAAATCACGTCCTGCCGCTGGAGGCCGGTTCGCCGCGACCACCCGTATTCAGGGCATTGCCAGCGGGGAGTGGGAGGTGAGTGCGCGACGCATCGACGGGGGCGCAGACAGTAGCGAACGGCAGCAGAACTCTGTGCTCACCGCGCGCACTGCGCTACTGACATACGGTCCCGCTGTGCGGGTGTGGAGTTGGCCGGCGTTGGTAGCCGCGGGAGCGGTGGTTGCATTGATTGTTCAGGGATTCCTGCTCTCACGCATGGATGCCAATGTTGCTGCTGCTGTTGCAATTTCAGCTCTGAGTTGCGTTTTGGGATATATCGGTGCCAAGGTTTGGTACTTGATCTTGCACCGTCGACCGATATCTACTTTCATCCGCGCAGGAGCGTGCATACAAGGCTTCCTCCTCGTTTCGCTCGGCACCTTGGTCATCGGCGGAGCACTCGGGGGTATGGACGTCGGCGCAGTCCTGGATGCAACCACCCCGGGATTGTTTCTCGGCATGGCGATCGGTCGTCCGGGATGCTTCTTGGCGGGCTGCTGTTCGGGGCGTCCGACTCGATCTCGGTGGGGCCTGTTTTCGTCCGATCGCACCCTGGCGACGAGGAGGATTCCGGTTCAGCTCTACGAGGCCGCTGCAGCCCTGTTGATCGCGGGAGTTGCGCTCGCCGCGGTACTTCAGGTCGACCTTCCCGTCGGAGGGCTGGTCTTCCTGGGGAGTATTGCCGCATACACATTGGTCCGGCAAGGCCTGTTTCTGTTTCGAGTGGACGCGCACACTCGTCGAGGCCGACTCACTGTCTCGCTCATCTGCTGCGCGGTCCTCATCGGCGTCCTCGCAGCGTCGCAGGTGCTCTCGTGATCACCGAACGTATTTTTATGCGTGTGCCTTTCGGTGATCACCTCGATGCGATGGCACCGCATTCGGTGTCCCGATCGACGCTCCGTAGTCCGGCATCGATACTGACTGTCCTCGTCCTTGCACTCGCTGGATGTACCGGCGGCGAGGTCTCTGAGCCCACCGCGTCGATGCCCGTTGCTACACGGGCGGAACTGCTCGATCCCGCTGACTTCGCCGCCGCAATCGCCGATCCCGCCCGAGTCACGATCAACGTCCATACCCCCGACGAGGGCCAGCTCCCGGGAACCGACTCGAGCCTTCCCTTCGACCAGATCCGACAACAGGCCGCGACGTTGCCGCCCGACCGGACCACGCCGCTGGCGATCTACTGCCGTACCGGGACAATGAGCGCCACCGCTGCGAAAGAACTGGCCTCTCTCGGCTACACCGATGTCGTCGAACTACAAGGCGGCATGCTCGCGTGGCGAAACACCGGACGAACCATCGGAGAATGATCACGCACGTTCCGCACCACCGCCCCCGAAGGTCGAGCACCAGAACCGATCCGGTGAAATCGAATGCCGAGATCGTCTTGGTCAGGGTTTACCAGGTCGGGACCGGACACTTCGCCGATGGTCCCGCTACTGCCGGGAAGTGAACCTATCGGTTTGCCAGCGGGCGCAAACGACGTCGAACGGGCCCCGGCCTGTACCGGCGAATCAGAACCTCGCCCGCTGTCACCCTCAGTGCTACCAGCGCAGGCGTGCCCTCGCCCCAGGTTGCCTTCTCCTCGGCGGTGGTTCGGCTCCGTCGGCCGACTCGCTCACGATCGACAACGTATGGACGTGCTGGCAGCGCGCGATGTCAGGCGAAGAACGAGACGGCCGGTCGTCGGAAGACGCGGGCGGCCCCTACACCGAGGCGTACAAGCGTGAGCGCCGCCGTCAAGGTCGGGGTTGGGTGGTCCTGATGGCGGGTGTCGTGATCGGTGCGACCCACGTCGTAATTCATCTCGGGCAGCTTCGGTTTCTTCCGAGCGCCGGATGGCAGGATCTCGCGGTCGGCTATCCGATGGCGATGGTCCTCGCGCTCGTCGGTCTCATGATGATCGCTTCCCGCAGCCGAAAGCCGAGGGGCGAGTATTGCGGACTCGCTCCCGTGATCTGTAGTGCCGCGCGGGGCATTTCATCCCACCGCGCAGGATGCCAACGTCATGGCCCCCAGCAGGGCCACTACTGGTAACGCAGGCAGGGCAACGGCGGTGCACGCTACGAACGCCCGCGCCCACCGGAGGGGAGCATGCGGGATCACTCGGTCCACGGCGAGACGATCGAGCCGCACAACGGTGGCATCGGAAACCATACCGAGGGCGGGCAGAGGAACAGGGTGCGGGCGCAGCGAAGTCAGAGCGCGCCGCACGGGGTCTCGTCCGTGCGAGCGGGCTGCGCGGGCGTCCGCGTCGAGTTCGACCAGAGCGCGCACGAGCGAAGGTGACGCTCGCATGATCGGTAGCCACGGAAACGCATAGGCCACCGACTCGGCAATGCCTACGAGCAGATGATGCCGGCCATCGATGTGTGCACGTTCGTGTGCGAGGACCGCCTCGACTTCAGCAGGCGTCAACTGCGTACGCAGCCCCTCGCTGGCCACGACCATCGCCGGTCGTCCCGCGACGCTGTACGCGAGAGGACTGTCCAACGGAAGCCACAAGGTCGACGCGGGTTGATTCGAACCGGAAAACCCGACGCCTCCAGCGATGATGCGCAGCAGATCGATGTGCCGCTCGTACACTCGCCGTCGCTCACACACTGCGCGCCTCAGGTGGACGATCCAGCGGACTGCGCCGCAGCCCAACATCGCAATCCCGACAACCCCGACGATGGCCTCGACGCGGGCAGGTATGTCGCCCTGAAGGGCGAGCCAGCATTGGTGTGCGATGTCGACCAGGGTCGTCACGCCCCCATGACTGGGGATCGCACTGAGCACGACCGGTACCGCAATGCTGACCAAGGTGCCCACAACGAGCGCCGACCACGTCAAGAGCGTGACGTGCGCATCGATACCTCTGTCGATCATCGACCTCATCAGCAATGGCGCGGCAGCCGCAACCAACAGCCCACCGAGGGCCCACAGGAGTACGGCAGTCACCTCTGACGCTCTTTCAGACCGCGGGTGAGCACCTTCGATTCGTCATCGGAAGCGCCGCGGGCGAAGTGCAGCAGCACGCTCGTCGGGTCGCCGGTCGATTCGAGAAGTATTCGCAAGGCGTCGGAGGCGGCTTCTTCCCTGCTTCGGGTGGCTTCGTACCAATATGCCCGTCCGTTGCGTTGTCGGTGTACCCAGCCTTTACGGTGCAAATTGTCGAGCACCGTCTGAATCGTGGTGTACGCCGGTTCTCGACCGTCCTCGAGTTGATCGATGACATCACGAACCCGGACTGCGGCGCTGGTATTCCACACCACGTCCATCACCAGAGCTTCGAGCTCTCCCAAACCCTGCATGAGTGCCTCCTAGGCGCGTGTTCACTCTATCCCGTCGAACGAGCCAGCTACGTGATCCTTCGGTAGCGAGCACCCTGGTCCGAGAGGTTTGCATGCCTCGAATACGAATGCGGCCGTAGGCTCACGCCAGGTAGGACACCGATGTCATCATTCCCGCTTCCCCGTGATAGAGGTTGTGGCAGTGCAGAAGCCACTGGCCGGGATTGTCGGTGTCGAAGTCGACTTCGACAGTTTGGTTCGGCAAGACCAGCGAGGTGTCCTTCCGGGGGCCTGATCCGGCACCGTTGACAACCTCGAAGGTGTGTCCGTGCAGATGCATGGGATGAAACATCGTGGTGGCGTTGACGAAGCGAAGTCGTACTCTTTCGCCTTCGCGAACGTCGAGGGGGGTGTGCTGCTCGTACGTCTCACCGTTGAGCGTCCAGGTGTACCCGCCCATCTCCATCCCGAGAGCGATGTCGTACGTGCGATCCGGCTCGCGTGCGGACAAGCGGACCGTATCGAGCGACATCAGTTGATCAGCCATCACCGGGGCTGCAGAGAGTTCGGCAGGCCGGACTGAGGACTGCGGCGCGGCGCCTGGCCCGGTACGCAACACAGCGAACCCGCTCCCGTCCTTACCTTCCGCGGCGGCGACAATCGGAAACGCCCCGTCCTGCAAGGTGATGATTGCGTCGTAACGCTCTCCCATCCCTATCAACAAGCATTGCGCCTGCTCGGGCTGAACCGGAAATCCGTCGCTGTGAGTAACAGTGAGAGGATGCCCCCCCACTGCGAAACGGAAGGCCGTGTCGGCAGCTGCGTTGATGATGCGCAGGCGCAGCCGCTGGCCCGGCCGTCCGCCGAGCACGATGGGGTCGGCGGCGATCTTGCCGTTGATCAGGTAGTACGGGTAGCTCACGTCGCCGGTGTCGCCACCGAGAGGCGACTGGGCGGTGGGCGCGCTCATCGACATGCCGCCCATCGACATGCCCTCGCTGCGCAGCCGTTCGAGTTCTCGATCGGGGTCGCCGGCTACCCCGTCGAGCCAGTCGTCCAGGACCAGGACGGCTTCGAGGTCGTAGTCCGAGCCGTCGGCGGGGTCCTCGACGATCAGCGGTGCATACAGTCCTCTGTCGAGTTGGGTACCGACGTGAGGGTGAAAGAAGTACGTGCCCGCGTCGGGCACGGTGAAGTCGTAGCCGAACGAGTCACCGGAAGCCACAGCCGGCTGAGTCAGGCCCGGCACTCCGTCCATGTCGTTGCGCAAGGCGATTCCGTGCCAATGGATCGTCGTCTCCTGCTCGAGGCGGTTGTCGAGCTGTGCGCGCAACACATCACCTCGGCTCAGGCGAATCTCGGCACCGGGGAGTCTGTCGCCGAAAGTCCAGGTCTGTACCTGCACTCCGCCGAGGTCGATCGTGCTCGACTGAGCTCTCAAGGAAATATCGACTTGTCTGCCGACGGCCGAGCGCCGCGCGTCCTCGGCCTGTCCCACCACATCGGAGTCCGGTCCGACAACTGTCGCTGCGGACGAGCCATTGCCGCATGCCGCCAACACGACGGCACTCGTTCCGGCCGCGCTCAGCGCGAGAAAGTTGCGGCGCGTGAGCGAGAACGCACCTGCCCGCTGCCTGGTCATACACATCTCCCAATTCTGTAGAAGTCCGTCCGCCGGCGGGCGTTCGATCCTCGCCGCGTTGCTGGTGCTGGTGCTCGTGCTCGTGCTCGTGCTGAGATCAGCGCACAAGCGCTGTTACCGCCTCCCGCACCTGACTCGGGTCGTAGAACACCGGCGTCGAGGTGATGCGCTCGATCGTTCCATCGCTCTGGACCAAGAAACTCAGGGGCAGGACAGGGGGCGCGTCAAGTGTCTGCAACGCCGCGTCGGCCTGATCGAACGAGGGATAGTGCACTCCCAGCTCGGTGAGCAGGCTCAATGCCGCATCGGCATCGTCTTGGACGTTGAGACCGACGACCCGAACCGCATCCGGTTCTGCGGCGTCCTGGGCCAGAACCGGAATCTCCTGTCTACACGGACCGCACCACGACGCCCAGACATTGAGCAATGTGGGTTGCCCAGCCAGGGAGGTCCCCAGATCGGATAAGTCCGACGTTCCCAAGCATCGTGCGGACGTACCGACGAGCTCGCCAGTTACGGGGGACGGAACCGGCGACGAGGTCGGGCACGGCTCGAGGGCAGCACGGGTAGCGATCACTGCCGACGGGAGATCCTCGTCCTCGACGTGAGGTGCCGATCCTGCGGACCCCACCGACTGGGTCGAGGGATCTCGAGACCACAATGCCAGCGCTCCAACAACTGTCACGATGACGATGATCGCAAGTAGGGACCAGCGTGTCGTCACCCGCTGCACCCTGCACCTCTGTCTCGTTCACCTCGACGATGTCTTCCGGTCTGTCAGCGTCATACTACACGATCTACTATCTTCGATAGTAGCAACGTGGATCCTGCACGCCGTCAACGCTTTCGCGGCCCCTTCACCCTCGGGCCTCACAGTGCCAGCACACAGCTCTCCGGCCGTTCGCCGAAGACGACCGTCCCCATCGAGGCGCACGATGAAGGCCGTCCAGCGACGCCGAGTCCTTCTGGCGCAGAAGATATTACGTACATGAACTTCGGCTCCCGAGAAACAACCCGACGATCGAAATGGGTCGCAGGGTGCGAATGTTACCGATGTAATTCACTGTGACTGATGGTGCTTGTGCGGAAAGGGTGTAATAGTGATGCGGCGTGTCGCCTTGACTCGAAGGCGACCTGAATTACTGCCAGGTATGCAGTTGCCGTCCAGGAGGACCACCGACATGAGACCTCTGCCCTCGTCCTCGTACATGGCGCACCGAACTCGGTGGGGTACTCGCATCCTCGTCGGTACCGCGTTCGTGGGAGGCATCCTCGCGCTGGCACCCACGGCGTCTGCAGCCCCGGACGCCGATCCGGCTGCGCCGCCGCCTGCCTTCCCCGCGCAGGCCCAATCGGACCCGCACGTCCAACAGGAGGTCCTCGATCTCGTCGTCGGCGCACTACGCGAGATTCGCGCCAACGGCGCTCTCGACGACCTGGCCGGCCCACAGAGCCGCATCGTCTCCTGCCTCGTGGGCACGATCGGAGCCACCGATACAGCTGACGGACCAACGGGAGCCCTTTCGCGACTGATCCCCTGTCTCGCGCCGATCGACGACATCGACCCCACAGTTCTCCCCCGACTGGTGTCGTCGATGGACGTCGCCACACTTGCATCCACACTCGCGGCCGCCGAGACTCCCCACGATCCGGCCACCCCGCACACCTCGTCGCGCGGACATGCGGCGGTCCCACCCGGCAGGTCGAACGCCGAGCCCTCGACCGAACAACCGACCGCCCAAGGCACCCAGGACACTCAGGACACTCAGGACACTCAGGACCCCGAGTCGGCCGCCGACCCGTCGACGCCCGAACTGCCCGCGCTCGAACCCGACGCCACTGTGCCTGAAACGTCGGCACCCGGCACGTCATCTGAAACAACGACACCCGAAACCACGACACCCGAGGCGGGCGATCATCCGTCGGCCGCCCCGCAATCCCCTACCGGCACAACAGGGTCGAGCAACGGAAAGTATCGTGCGCCGACAACAGGAACGTTGACCTCGACCTTCGGCGACGGCCGCGCCCATCAAGGAATCGACATCGCCAACTCCACCGGTACACCGATCGTCGCCGTTGCGGACGGCGACGTGATCAGCGCAGGACCGGCCCAGGGCTTCGGACTCTGGGTGCGCATACGCCACGATGACGGCACCGTAACGACCTACGGGCACAACAACGACAACCTCGTGACCGTAGGTCAACGCGTCACTGCTGGTGAAGAAATTGCGACGGTAGGAAACCGGGGTATCTCCACCGGTCCACATCTGCACTTCGAGGTCGACACACCCGCCGGCATAACAAGGTCGACCCCAGACTTTGGCTCGCGGAACGCGGAGCCACCATCACCGGTTCGGACCGTGACTCGTAGTCGAGCCTCGACCGCACGGCCCGCCGATGGGAACGAATTCCGCACTGTTGCACTGACTTCGGATGCGTCTCTGCGGTCTCGTTTTCACCATCAGACCTGAACCCTCGGTGCCTCGACATGTTCAGCGGGCGCGCAGTACGATCGCCCGCATTCCGGTAAGTTCGCCGTACCTACTGCGAGCCCGAGAGGTGAAACGGGGGCCTACGACCGAACAGCCGCGTCGGACAGCGCGACACCCCGAGAGGCGAGCCACTCCTGAGGATCGACCTTGCTCCCCGCCGCGTCGACGACCTCGAAATGCAGGTGAGGCCCGGTCGATTGGCCACGATTGCCGACAGTGGCGATCTGCTCACCGGCTTGCACTCGTTGCCCCACGGTCACCAAGGTTTGATCGATGTGCCCGTAGACCGTTGTCGTTCCATCGTCATGCTGAAGACGTACCCAGAGGCCGAAACCGTCTGCAGGACCGGAGTCGAGCACGGTAGCGTCGGCTGCCGCGTAGACGGGAGTTCCGATAGCGTTGGCGATGTCGAGCCCGGTGTGCGTAGTCCCCCATCGTGGACCGAAATCCGAGGTCAGGGTCCCGGCGACCGGACGAACGAACAGTGGTCGCAGCGCCGCTGCATCACGCGCAGCGCTCTCCTCTGCCCTTCGTTGCCCCTTCGCCAACTGCTCGATCGCATCGTTGATATTGGAGATCTCCGGTATGGCGAGGATCTGAGGCAAGTATTCGGCCACCGGGTCCTGCATCGGTGTCGCTTCGTGCACGGGGACTGCCTGCGCCTGGGCGGGACTCGCATATTGGGCACCCGCCGTGACCAGAGCGCCCGCTGCCACCGCAATACCGACAGCGACACTGCCGCGGCGCTCGGTGGCGCGCGCCCGAGCGCGATGCCGCCCTCTCGGCGTCACCGCCACTCCCGGCACGTCACAGTCCGACAACTGTCGACGTCGGTCGGTCATGCGGGTCATACGGTGTTGTGCCACAGCAGAGTCCTCGGTAATCGAATGGAGCGAGGCGTAATCATCGACGTGCGCACCTCACTGATGTATCGAACGGATCACGACGCGATAACGAAAAGATACACGACGAGTGGGGTAATTACTATCATGGTTAGTAGTTCGATGTCCCCCGCAGTGGTTTCGTGCCTCACAGCGCGGTAGCACCGGACGTCGACGGTCGGAGACCATCGGCCGGCGAACGCTGCCTTCTCCATGCGAGAGCACACCCCACGACAGCAAGAACGACCGCGGCGTACTCCGGAAGCGGTCCCAGCTTTGTCGCCCACGTCGATCTCGTTTCCAGGGCAACATCAGCGACCAACGTCTGCGCAGCGAACAAGCCCGAACGATCTGCGACCTTCCCCTGTGGGTCGATGACGGCACTGACCCCACTGGTCGCCGCAACGAGAACAGTCCTGTTGTGCTCGACCGCCCGCAGCCGCGACATCGCCAACTGCTGGTAGGTCATATCGGTGCGCCCGAACGTCGCATTGTTGGTGGGGACCGTGATCAGCTGCGCCCCCGCACGCACGGAGTCGGTGACCAGCTCGTCGAACGCGACCTCGTAACAGGTGGCGACGGCCGTCGGAATTCCGGCGATATCGACGACACCGTCGCCCGACCCGGGAACGAAGTTACCGGCCTGCGAGGCGTAGGAGGACAACCTCGTCATCACAGATCGCATCGGGAGATACTCTCCGAAAGGAACAAGTTTGCGTTTGTCGTGTCGCTCCCCCGGTCCGAGTACCGGATCCCACACGATCGAGGTATTCATCGAGGTGCCGTCGTCGTTACCGAGCACAGCTCCGACCAGAATCGGCACCCCGACCGACCGCGCTGCAGCGTCGATCCCGGCAGTGGCGTCGGCGTTGCGCAGTGGGTCGATATCGGATGCATTCTCCGGCCAGATCACCAGGTCGGGAGCGGGCACCCTGCCGGCGGTGATGTCGTCCCCGAGCTGCATTGTTCGCTCGATGTGATTGTCGAGAACTGCTCGACGTTGCGAGTTGAAGTCCAGACCCGACCGCGGAACGTTGCCTTGAACAACGGCGACCGTCGCACGCGCTGCGCCTGCATCGTCAGCGGGAGTGAGCGCGAAAGCCAGAGCCGGCACGATCACCACAGTGGCCACCGACCCGACTGCGAATCGCGGCGTCGGCGGGCGTACCTGGCGGACCACACTGGCCAGTGCCGCGCCGATCACTGCGACTGCAAAAGATACACCGGGCGCACCGGCGAACGCGGCAAGCGAGAGCAGAGGGCCGTCTGCTTGGGCGAAAGCTAGTTTCCCCCACGGAAATCCCCCGAACGGAATCCGTGCGCGCAGACCTTCGGTGGCGGTCCAGATCGCGGCGATCCACAGCGGTTCGAAGCGCAACCCGGACACTGCGGCCGCTGCAGCGCAGAACAGTGCCACTGCTATCGCTTGGATCGCCGCGAGCGCCAGCCACGGCGGGGCACCGACGTAGACACCCACCCAGGGCAGCAGAGGCAGAAAGAACGCCAATCCCGACAGATACCCGTAGAAGAACGCCGCCCGGATGGAACGGCCGCGGATGACGAGAACAAGAACCCCGACACCCAACGGCGCGAGGAACCACAGCGACCGAGGTGGAAAGCCCGCGTACAACAGCACACCAGCAGATACCGCACACGATGACCTGCCTGCTATCGCGGTGAACACACGGCGACGTCGGGTTCGTCGGTGACGGTTCACTGTTGTTGCGCTGGACTCGATATCGAGCATGCCTGCATGGCTCTTTTCTCATGTACGGCATAGCGCCACCTGACCACCCTCGGTTACTACTATGCACGATAGTAGTAACAGCGGTGAGCCCGGACCGGCTCCCCCGCCGACACCGCGCCTCTGCGACGTCGATGCATACCCCGGGATATCGACCGCGCACCTTCGCTGTGCCCTTTGTCCTTCGCGGTGCCCTTCGTGGCCGGGCATCGACCGGTGCACGGACCACCCTCGGCTCGCACAAGATGCGTGCTGGACCCCGGGATGGAGACTGGCTTCTACCGCGCCGCAGCACGCCGACATATGCGGGTGCATCTGCTCTGGCGGCCATCATGATCACCGCCCCGATCGTCCTGGCCGTGTTCGACGTGACCAGAAACATGTGGTGCCTGCGGGCGGGCGGTGTGACCGCCCGATTCGGCGGCGGCACATCAGGGGCACCCTGAATGGGTTTGGGCCAACCCAGTTTCCGGCTGCTACCGTCGAGGCGTTGTGAGAATCTCTGCGCTGGGCCCGCCGCGCCTGCGGACGGTTATCGCAGTCGCCGCTGTCCTGTATTTGTTGGCTCACACCATCGCTCAATGCGGCATCGCCTGGGAACAGGACCATCACAGCGACGGCGTACACATCGTTTCGTCCTCGTCTCAGGCCGCCGCGGAACTCTCCCCCAACCACGCGCACATCGACGACGGATCGCCCCACATGGCGCACGATACGAACACCGTCATCGCAATGCCCCGATCCGACAACCCGCCCCGCCCATCGACCATCGCCGCGGTCGCAGCGATGGCCTTCGCTGTGGTGTTGGTGGCGATGTCTGCCCCGCGCATTTCGCGAGCCCCACCGGATCTACCCATTCCGATCCGGCACGGCCGAACCGTCTTGAACGAACTCTGTATCAACAGGTGCTGATCAGCAGCCCGCGGGCCATCCGAGGACTTCTCCTCTCATGGCCCAGTTCGTGCTGCCCATCACTCACTTACTGCGCTCCTCGCAGATCACATACAGGGACTACTCATCATGAACAGTGCTGTTCGCTCCACACTCGTGCCACCGTCCTCCGCCGGCCACATGTTGGCGACCGCCAAGAACTGCCCGGAACCGAGCACAATGGTCGGCAACACGCCCGTTCTGTGGATCGGTGAACCGTTCGCGGACTCCGGCCGCGGCTTCTGGGCGAAACTCGAAGGCAGCAATCCCGGTGGGATGAAAGACCGCCCCGCGCTGCACATGGTCGAAAAAGCCAAGGCCCGCGGCGACCTCGCTCCCGGCGCGATGATCATCGAATCCACCAGCGGAACCCTCGGCCTGGGTCTGGCCCTGGCCGGGATCACCCATCACCACCCCGTCACCCTCGTCGCCGACCCGGGACTGGAACCGATCGTGCACCGGATGCTCGCCGCGTACGGTGCCCGCGTCGAACTGGTCACCACACCGCACCCCGACGGCGGCTGGCAGCAGGCCCGGCGTGAGAAGGTCCGTGAGCTCCTCGATACACATCCAGGGTCGTGGTGCCCGGATCAGTACACCAACCCGGACAATGTCGAGGCGTACGAGTCGCTCGCTCACGAACTCATCGCCCAGCTCGGACGCGTCGACACCTTGGTTTGCTCGGTGGGCACCGGAGGGCACTCCGCCGGGGTGGCCCGGGTGCTCCGGCAGTTCTGCCCCGACCTGAAACTGGTCGGTGTCGACACCATCGGATCGACGATCTTCGGGCAACCCGCCAGCACTCGGCTCATGCGCGGGTTGGGTTCGAGCATCTATCCCGACAACATCGACTATCCCGCCTTCGACGAGGTGCACTGGGTGGCCCCGCACGAAGCGGTGTGGTCGTGCCGCACCCTGGCGGCGACGCACCACGCCAGCGGCGGCTGGAGCGTCGGGGCCGTCGCCCTCGCGGCCGGCTGGATCGCTCGCACCAGCCCGCCGGAGACCCGGGTCGCGGCCGTCTTCCCCGACGGACCGCAGCGCTACTTCGACACCATCTACAACGACGACTACTGCACCGAGCACGGCCTGCTCGACGTTGACCCGCCGACCGAGCCGACGACCATCGCCCACCCCACCGATGAGACTGTGACGTCGTGGACGCGGTGCGCCACCGTCGTCGATCCCACCGTCGTCGATCCCACCGAGAGCGTTCGATGAAAACTTTTCTGACCAAGTTCCGTAGCTTCGACCGGCCCAGCCAGGTGTTGATGGTCAACCAGTTCTCCATCAACGTCGGTTTCTACATGCTGATGCCGTACCTGGCCGGGTATCTGGCCGGTTCCCTGGGCCTGGCGGCGTGGGCGGTCGGGCTGGTGCTGGGGATGCGGAACTTCTCCCAGCAAGGGATGTTCCTGCTCGGCGGCACCCTCGCCGACCGCCTCGGATACAAACCCCTGATCGTCGCCGGCTGCCTGCTGCGAGTTGCCGGTTTCGTACTGCTCGCGGCCGTGGAATCGCTGCCGGCGATCCTGCTCGCCTCGGCCGCGACCGGGTTCGCCGGTGCGCTGTTCAACCCGGCCGTGCGGGCGTATCTGGCCGCCGACGCAGGGCCACGGCGGGTCGAGGCGTTCGCGGTGTTCAACGTGTTCTATCAGGCCGGGATTCTGCTGGGCCCGTTGATCGGTCTCGCTCTGACCACCCTCGACTTCCGAGTCACCTCACTGGCAGCGGCCGCGATTTTTGCTGTTCTGACGATCGTGCAGATTTGGACGCTCCCCGCGCACCGGGCCGAGACGACCGGGGCCACGACATCGGTACTCGAGGACTGGCGGGTGGTGATGGCCAACCGACCCTTCGTGCTGTTCGCGCTGGCGATGATCGGATCCTACGTGCTTTCGTTCCAGATCTATCTTGCGCTGCCGCTGCAGGCTGCGGTGGTAGTCGGTAACGGCAGGTCCGACACCGCTCTGGTGACCTCGTTGTTCGTGGTCTCCGGCGTGGTCGCGATCGCCGGGCAGTTCCGGATCACGTCCTGGTTGTCCCGCAGGTGGGGTTCGGGGCGAAGCGTGGTGGTCGGTATGGCAATCATGGCGCTGGCGTTCCTCCCGCTGATCGTGCTGCCGAGCCCGGCCGCGCTGGGCGGGTGGGCCGCCGCCGGTGCCCTGGTGTTCACCGCTGCACTGTTGGCGGTCGGCACCGCCGCGGTGTTTCCGTTCGAGATGGACACGGTGGTGACCCTGTCGGGCGGGAAGCTGGTGGCCACCCATTACGGGTTCTACAACACCATCGTCGGGGTCGGCATCCTGCTCGGCAACCTGGGTACAGGAGCCGTCTTCGGGCTTCTCAGCGACGCGCATCTGGGTGCACTGATCTGGGCGATACTGACCCTGGTCGGGGCGGCATCTGTGGCCGCTCTCTATGCGCTCGATCGATCCGACCGGCTCACCCCACCCCCCACCGAGACCACGGTGACCGAAAGCGGCGAGGTACCGGCCACCGGCTAGCGGCAGTGCACGCCGAGAAGTGGCCTGCATTGCCCACACCCGAGACCTCGACGATGATTGCCGAACACGAGGGTATCGACGCGGCACCGTTCACGACTATCCACCGACCGGTGGCCCGCATTCACACGAATGCGGGCCACCCACACCTCAGGCGGGGGTACTGCGGTGACGTTGGAGGCGACGGACGACGGGGTAACCCGTGACCACCCCGAGGACGATACCGATTTGCATGAGCATCCAGAACGCAGCATCGGTGGCCGGTGGCATGGTCTCGGTGTAGTACAGCAGCAGCATCCAACCACCCATCCCGAGGTCGAACGCCAGTACGGTCAACGCAGCGACGCCGACCGCAGCCAGGACAGAACGCCGAATGGATTGCCTGCGCACCGACTACCGGTGTGATGGCCGAACGCTCGTATACGAAGAGCATGATCGTGGCCAGTATGGCGATGACGATGATCATCACCCAAAGAACACTCTGTCCGCACGAGATTCGACGTCGGCAAGGACGGAAGCGACATCATCGAGAAGATTGTGGGCATCTCTGCGCGCGCGTAATCCGCGTTCGTAGTAGCCGGAGTCGAGGACGCCCGCCGATGCAGGCTCTGGTGCGACGTTCGATTCTGGGTGCCGCTCCCGCATCCGAGGGCGGTGTTCCGGTCAGTGCCCAGGGTCATGCCGTAGCACCGGTGCGGCACATCTCGTTGCATACCGTAGGGGGGTATGGTAAATCTGTAAGTGGGTCGCGACGACCTCGATCACATTCCGAATCGAAGAAAGAAGGGCATCGATGAACACCACCGTCACCGTCACCGGAATGACCTGCGGGCACTGCGTCTCCTCGGTCCGAGAGGAGATCAGCGGCATCCCCGGTGTGACCGCCGTGAATGTCGACCTCGCGAGCGGCCGAGTCGATATCGACTCGGACACCCCGATCGAGCAGACGGCCATCGCCCACGCAGTCGACGAGGCCGGCTACCAGCTCGCCTCCTGATCGACACCAGACCCGGACAGGAGATTCGCACGATGAACGCATCATCGAAGTTCGTCGGATTCACCATCGCCCTAGCCGCGGTCTTCGGGCTCGCCTTCGGAGCCGGGGACGCCTTCGGCCCCGAAGGTGCCGCACCACCCGACACACACGACACCTCGACTCACGACGCCGCCGCGGTGTCCACTGCGGGCGGGCCCGTCGCCAATCAGAGACCTGGAGGATTGATGGTCACCGACAGCAGATACGCCGCGGTGCCCGCCGCCTCGGAGCCGATGCCCGCCGGGCACGGACACTGACACACCACCACACCCCGAGAGGAGCGACGATGAATCCCGTCACGCACCACCCCACCGCCGACGGCCGGGTCGAACTCGACATCAGTGGTATGACCTGCGCCTCCTGCGCGAACCGGATCGAGAAAAAGCTCAACAAGCTCGACGGTGTCACCGCGACGGTGAACTACGCCACCGAAAAAGCACGCGTCGACTACGTCGGTGATGTCTCGACCGAGGATCTCGTGGGCACCGTCGAGCAGGCCGGCTACACCGCCACGGTCCCCGCGCCCGCCGCCTCCTCCACCGACCCCGACGCGGCCGGGCCAGCCGAGATCGACCCCACCGCCTCGCTGCGCCAACGCCTGCTCATATCGCTGGTGCTCAGCGTGCCGGTGATCGCGATGGCCATGGTTCCGGTACTGCAGTTCACCAACTGGCAGTGGCTTTCCCTGACCCTCGCCGCACCCGTGGTGGTGTGGGGGGCATGGCCGTTCCACAAGGCCGCCTTCACCAATCTGCGGCACGCCACCTCAACGATGGACACCCTGATCTCGATGGGCACCATCGCAGCACTGGGGTGGTCGTTGTATGCCCTGTTCTGGGGCACCGCCGGAACGGCCGGCATGACACACCCGTTCGAGCTGACCATCTCCCGCTCCGACGGGGCCGGCAACATCTACCTCGAGGCCGCAGCCGGAGTCACCACCTTCATCCTCGCCGGCCGCTACTTCGAAGCACGCTCCAAGCGACGCGCCGGTGCCGCCCTGCGTGCCCTGCTCGAGCTCGGTGCCAAGGAAGTCTCCGTCCTGCGCGAGGGTGTCGAACAGCGCATCCCCACCGATCAACTCATCGTCGGTGACGAGTTCGTCGTCCGCCCCGGGGAGAAGATCGCCACCGACGGCGTGGTCGCCGACGGCTCTTCCGCGGTCGACAATTCGATGTTGACCGGCGAATCCGTGCCCGTCGAGGTAGGACCCGATGATCTGGTCGTCGGCGCGACGGTCAACGTCGGTGGCCGAATCGTGGTCCGGGCGACCCGCATCGGCTCGGACACCCAGCTCGCACAGATGGCGAAACTCGTCGAAGACGCTCAGACCGGTAAAGCCCAAGCTCAGCGTCTGGCCGACAAGATCTCCGGAGTCTTCGTCCCGATCGTGATCGCCCTTGCCGCGGCGACACTCGGCTTCTGGATCGGCACCGGCGGTGGGATCGCGGCCGCGTTCACCGCAGCCGTCGCCGTCCTGATCATCGCCTGCCCGTGTGCCCTCGGCCTGGCCACCCCGACCGCGCTGATGGTCGGCACCGGCCGCGGCGCTCAGCTCGGCATCCTGATCAAGGGTCCCGAAGTGCTCGAATCGACCCGCCGTGTCGACACCGTGGTACTCGACAAGACCGGCACCGTCACCACCGGCAAGATGACTCTGCTCGACGTGATCACCGCCGACGGCGAGGACACCGCGCAGGTGCTGCGCCTGGCCGGTGCACTCGAAGATTCGTCCGAGCACCCCATCGCCCAGGCCATCGCCAAAGGTGCCCGCGAGAAGGTCGGAGCCCTGCCACCGGTGGAGCAGTTTATAAATATCGAAGGCCTCGGGGTGCAGGGCATAGTCGACGACCACGCAATGATCGTCGGACGGGCCCGCCTCCTCGCCGACCGGGCGCAGCAGCTGCCGGACGAACTCGAAAGTGCGATGCGTGCAGCCGAATCCGAGGGCAAGACCGCCGTCGCAGTCGGTTGGGACGGTCGGGCTCGCGGAGTACTGGTCGTCGCCGACGCGGTCAAACCCACCTCCGCCGAGGCGATCGAGCAGCTGCGGGGCCTGGGTTTGACGCCGATCATGCTCACCGGCGACAACGCAGCCGCCGCGCGTGCCATCGCCGACCAGGTCGGCATCCACGAAGTGATCGCGGAGGTGCTGCCCGCAGACAAGGTGGACGTCGTCAAAAGGCTGCAGGAGCAGGGCAAGGTAGTGGCGATGGTCGGCGACGGCGTGAACGACGCCGCCGCGTTGGCGCAGGCCGACCTCGGTCTGGCGATGGGCACCGGTACCGACGTTGCGATCGAAGCCAGCGATCTGACGTTGGTGCGCGGTGATCTGCGCGCAGCAGCGGATGCTATCCGCCTGTCCCGCCGAACGTTGGGCACCATCAAGGGCAACTTGTTCTGGGCGTTCGCCTACAACGTGGCCGCCCTCCCCTTGGCTGCGGCCGGGCTGCTCAATCCGATGCTGGCCGGTGCAGCGATGGCGTTCTCGTCGGTGTTCGTGGTCAGCAACAGCTTGCGGTTGCGCCGGTTCAAGTCCCTCACCGGATAACCGCGCGGGTAGAACAAGCACCCAAAAGGCTGGGGTGGGCGTGGCATGCAGGCGCGCCACCCCACCCCACCGCTACAACCCCGATGCAGCCTACGAAAGGAGAGGGCCATGTCCTTCGTGACAACGACCTTGGTGCAGATCACCCGGCACCCGGCGACCCGAGCGGTGGCCCGCTGCGCGGTGATGTGCGCTGCGGCGGCGGCCCAGCGACGACTCGACGGACCGACCCTCTCGCGCCATACCCCGGGCGGGCATAATCGAGGATGCTCGGCATGACACTCGGATTCCAGGAGGACACCATGGCCACTCCCGCGGCCGCGCAGGCACCCGCCGAGACCGACGGCCATGATCACGCCGCGCACGGCTACATCACCGAAAAGGACGCCTACCTCAAACGCCTCAAGCGCATCGAAGGCCAGGCCCGAGGACTGCAGCGCATGGTCGAGGAAGACAAGTACTGCATCGACATCCTCACCCAGGTCTCGGCGATGACCAAAGCCTTGCAGGCGGTGGCCATGGGCCTGCTCGAAGCTCACATCAGCCACTGCGTGGTCGACGCCGCCATCGCCGGCGGTCCCCAAGCCGACGCGAAGATCAAAGAGGCCACCGACGCGATCTCACGGCTCGTCCGCTCCTGAGCACCGGCAGTGCGAAGCCATTCCTCGCCGTCCACTCCCGCGTGCTTGTCGGAAACCTCGGCGAGGCGGCGCAGGCAGAGACCGTCATGACCGAAACCGTATCGGCGATTCTGCGCGATCGCCGAGTCCTCGCCACCGTGGCAGCGCTGGCAATACTGGCAGTGGCTGCCGCCCTCGTACCCCGCCCGTCGATCATTGTGGTGCGCGAGTGGGCGGAGTCGATGGGCCCGTCGTTCGTGGTGGTGTTCTTTCTGACCCAGGCGGTGTTGACGATTGCCCCGGTACCGCGCACGGTGTTCACCCTCAGCGCCGGACTGTTGTTCGGTCCCGCCACCGGGGTCGCCGTCACGATCGCCGCCACAACTGTCAGCGCTGTGCTGGCGTTGCTGCTGGTGCGCGCGCTCGGGCGCACCGCGGTGCAGGAGCGGCTGACGAATCCTGCGGTCAAGTCCATCGATGCCCGGTTGGCTCGGCGGGGGTGGCTGGCCGTCGGGTCCTTACGGCTCATTGCCCCGGCACCGTTCGCCCTGGTCAACTACTGCTCCGGACTCTCCGCGGTGCGCCTGCTGCCCTACACGACGGCCACTGTCGTGGGGATTCTGCCCGGTACGATCGCCGCGGTGCTGTTCGGGGACGCTTTGACCGGGCGAACGAATCCGGCATTGATAGTGGTGACGTCGGCCTGCGTGGCCGCCGGGGTGGCAGGATTGCTGGCCGACGCCCGCCTGCCGGTGTCGCAGGCACAGCCCAACACCGCAGATGGCGCATCGAGAAGCGGTCGCCTTCGTCGTCTGTTGCTGCCGGACCGCGGATAGGACGTGGCGAGAAATCCTACAATTTTGCTGCGCCTGCACCGCCAAAGCCAGCGGAGTTGCCGAACTCCTGACCTACGCGAGAAGTAGGGCACGCGCGTTCCCCGCGGATTCGCAGTCGAAGAGCCCACACCATCACC
Organism: Rhodococcus sp. MALMAid1271; assembly: GCF_049195265.1. Taxonomy (NCBI): domain Bacteria; kingdom Bacillati; phylum Actinomycetota; class Actinomycetes; order Mycobacteriales; family Nocardiaceae; genus Rhodococcus; species Rhodococcus sp. MALMAid1271. The sequence goes on from NZ_JBMIRQ010000126.1 coordinate 71,575, forward strand.
CCCACCGACATCACTCCGATTACGGGCTGCACGGGTGCCCATAGATCCAGAGCACCGCTCACCCCGACCGCCACCACTACCAGTTTGTTGCATATCGGACATCCGACTGCCAACAACGACAACGCATTCGCACTGACCCCTACACGGGAAGAAACCGACGACGCCAGCCCAGTGCTCACGTATGTCGCAAGAATGAGGCCACTGAGAACTGCGGTGGCAATCCACACCGGATAGTTCCACCACAACACCGGGGTCATTCGAACGTAGAACGCAGTGTGGATGATCCCGGTGGGGATCGCCACGACCAGCGCGGCCACCGTCGCGCCCAGTAACGCGGCCACCCAACGCCGCGCCGGCCAGTCACGCATCGTCACAGTCGTCATCCCTCTCCCGGTCAGCGGATACCACCCCACCATCTACTATGAATGATAGTAGTTTGCAGGTGCGGTGAGTCGGCGTCAATCGACGCCGACTCGCCGCCCATACGGCACAGGCGTCGAGCGTCGACGCGAGCCTCAGCCGACCGTGAGGAACCGTCTACGACTGCCGATACCCGACAATGGTGACCGGCGAGGCCGGACACAGTCCCATGCGGCTCTCGCCGCGCTCCGTTTCCTTCGCTGGTGACGCAGGGAACCCACACCGACCCCAGAGGATTTCTTCTGTGCATTCTTTTTCAGGCCCGACGCGGCGTGTCCGCGCTACCCTGATCGCCTCGATCATCGTTGTTGCCGCGGCATTTTCGGTAAATGCTCCAGCTTCGGCGGACCCTGCTGCACCCCCGGTGAACGCATCCGAAGCCGTACGACAACTCGCTGAACTCAATGCGACCGCCTTCACTCTCACCGAGAGCATGTACGCCGCGCAGGACACCCTCGATCGTCGCCGCGGCGAACTGAGTACCGCAGTTCAATTCGCCCACGAGACCTCGGCGGCGGCTCGGGAAGCCGAAGTGGCCGCATCTGCCAACCGTCGAGCACTGGCCACAGCTGTCGACGCCGCGTACAAAGGTGTACCGCAATCCCCTCTCGGGGCCGTTCTGGTCGCGGACAGCCCACAGCAACTACTCGATCAGATGGTGTTGTTGGACCGGATCCTCGCCGATCGAGCCGCTGCACTCGCCGACTCGACACAGATCGACGACGAAGCGCGAGACCAGCTCGAACAAGCCCGGCAAGCACAGGCGTCCGCTGCGGTAGCCGAGGCGGACGCCGCACGTACACAACGCGACCTCGAGCAACGCCAGACCGACCTGGCCGATCAGATCGCCAAAATCACCGACCAATTCGCCGCCCTCACCGATGCGGATCGAGCTGCCATCGTCAGCCCCGGCACCACGAATCCTTCCGAGCTACCCGCCGCCGTCTCGGCTGCGAGTGGAACATCAGCGGAGGCGATGCGCATCGCCCTCGACCAACTCGGCAAACCCTATTCCTGGGGAGCTACCGGGCCGGGGTCCTTCGATTGCTCCGGACTGATCTACTTCGCCTACAAACAACTGGGACTGACCGTTCCACGCGTGGCCGCAGACCAAGCACGAGCGGGCACACCTGTCTCCCGCGAATCAGTGCAACCGGGTGACTTCATCTCTCTCTACTCACCGATCGGACACATCGGGATCTACATCGGCGACGGGAAATACGTCAACGCCCCCACCGGCGGCGACGTCGTCAAAGTCGCGCCCGTTCCCTGGGATGAAGTGACCGCAATCAACCGGCCCATCGCCACCTGATTCGATGTCCACGGTCCGGACGCCGCGACTGCGAGGAGACCGGATGCCCGTGTGGCAGACCGGTAAGATCGAACCGGTGAGGACTTCAGCCACGGAACCTATGAACCAGAAGTGGCTCCTAGGTGCTGTTTGCGCTTCGATAGTGCTGTTCGGAGTCCTTCTCATGCATTCTGCGCCGATGTCGTTCGCAACGGCGACGAGTATCGGCGAACACTCGATGACCTCGACGGTGAGCGCTCCACCTGCCGTCGACGAGCATTCGGGAGCATCATCTGCGACAGCATCGGAGAGTGGTTCCGCAGCACACTGCGGGAACGGCTGTGGCGATCACAGCTCGGTCATGCATCTGTGTCTGGCTATCATCGGTGCTGTCGCGGCGTTGGCCGTCTTACGGGCAATCGTTGTGGGCTTCGCCGGTTCTCTCGTCCACGCTGCGCGGCTGTCGGCAGTTCGTCGTCGAACCGGGCACCCGCCGCCCTGGACCATTTTCACTCTCTCCGAATTGTCTGTGCTTCGGATCTGACAGGTGACTCACCGTTGTGTGAGACACAGATGTCGACGGGTCAGTGTGCCTGTCGATCCGAACCACCCCACCATAATTTCAGGAGTTTGTTATGCGTTCGAATCGATCTACCCGTTTCACGATCGCGATAACGGCGGCTTCCGCTGTCGCCGCCGCAGTTCTCGCTGGCTGCAGCAGTAACGACGGCGAAATGAACATGCCCGGCATGTCGAGCAGCGATACACCGGCCTCGTCGTCCTCCGAGAATTCCGCCGAAGCATCGGCCGAATTCAACGATGCCGATGTCACGTTCGTCGAAGGGATGTACCCCCACCATGCACAAGCGGTGGAGATGGCTTCACTTGTCGACGGCCGAACCGAGAATGCTCAGGTCATCGAGCTGGCCCAGGCCATCGAAGCAGCTCAAGCACCGGAGATGGAGCAGATGAATGCCCTGCTCACCGCATGGGGACAGCCCGCAGCGTCCGCCGACATGGGCGGAATGGACATGGGCGGAATGGACATGGGCGGTATGGACATGGGGAGCGGTGGCATGACCGGCATGATGAGCCAGGAAGACATGGACATGTTGTCGGCCGCTAACGGAGCGGAGTTCGACTCCATGTGGCTCACCATGATGATCGAGCACCACAAGGGGGCAATCGAGATGGCTCAGATCGAGTTGGCCGACGGCTCCAATGCTGATGCCAAGGAGCTTGCCTCCACAATCATCGATGCGCAGCAGAGCGAAATCTCCACAATGGAAAGTTTGCTCGCCCAGTAACTCTCAATTCTGGGAACTATCAACCGTAGGGCGGGGCTCGGCTAATACCGAGCCCCGCCCTTCGGTTTCGAAGGACCTGGCCCTTTTAGCTGCCACACCGATCAACACGGCCCCGGAAACATGCCCTCCCCTGCTGATGCACCCGCCTGCGGGGTCCTTGGGACACGCAGATCCGCGGTAGGGACAGGGGGCGGCTCTCGGATGGGGTCATCGCGGCCCGGCGGGGGCGCGCCGTCGACAGAGAGTGGGTTCGATACCACCGGCACTGGCAGTTGGGGAGGCGTGGTCTTGCACGTGCGGCTGCTCGGTTTCCTTCTCAGATGGGTAATACAACCGAACTGACGAATTCATTGCGTATCCAGGCAATGAACAGACCCCACACCCCCGTCAGCAGGGCGACACCGACGGCGATCATGATCACTCCGCCTGCCACTTTGATTCTCTGCGAGTTCCGCCGTAGCCAGCCGACACCGCGCATCGCCGAACTCGAGCCGAACGCGAGGACCACGAACGGTAGACCGAGTCCCAGACAGTAGGCGACGATGAGAGTGACGCCGCGCGCTGCGGTTGCGCCTTCAGTTCCAGCGGCAACGGACAACACCCCGGCGAGCGTGGGGCCAAGGCACGGCGTCCAGCCGAGCGCGAACACGCCACCGAGCAGCGGCGCTCCAGCAAGAGACGAGATGGTTTGCGGCGCGAATCGAGTGTCGCGTTGGAATGCGGGAATGAACCCGATGAACGTCAAGCCCATGATGATCGTGATGGCACCGCCGACCTGCTGAAGCACCTGTTCGTTGATGCGCAGGGTGCCGATGACCCCGAAAATCGAGGCGGTGGCGAGGACGAAGACGATGGTGAAGCCGGCGACGAACAACCCCGCTGCACCTGCCACGCGCCAGCGGCTTGCCAGCTTCGGCGGTGCTTCACCAGTCGAGGCGGCGGCGAGCGACGGCACGTCGGCACCTGCGATGCCCGCCAGGTACGACAGGTAGCCCGGCACCAGGGGCACCACGCACGGTGACGCGAACGAGACCAGCCCGGCGAGCATACATGCGGCGATCGCCAGTACCAGAGGTCCGCTCGATGCCAGATTTTGGAACGTCGAGCCAACGCCGCCTTGGGCAAGAAGAACAGTCATTCGTCTGCTATCCGTTCGACGACAGGGAGCAGGTCTTCGGCGAGGAGGGCACGCATGAACACTGCCGCCACCCGGTGCTCTCGATCGAGTACCAGCGTCGAGGGAATCACGCTGGTCGGGTAGTTCCCGCCGAGGGCGATCAGCGTCCGCATCGAGGGGTCGTAGATCGAGGCGTAGGAGACATTGTTGTCGACAACGAAGTCCTGCGCTTTGTCCTTCTGCGGATCTCGAACATTGATACCGAGGAACTGCACACCGCGCTCGCGGGTTGCTTCGTAGACCTCTTCGAGGTCGTCGGCTTCGCCGCGGCAGGGGCCGCACCACTGACCCCAGAGATTGATCACGACCACCTCGCCGTCATAGTCCGACAGAGCGGTGTTCTTACCTTCCTCCATCAGATCGGGTCCGGCGAGTTCACCGATGGTTCCGCGCGTTTCGGGGGGATCGTAGACGATGTCGGTTTGACCACCGGGTGCAACGAAATCGAAGCTACCTCCGGAGGGCACGGCGTCGGCGCCTGCGGAACATCCGGAGACCAGGAGTACAACGGCAAGGATGGATGCCGTTGCCGTGGCGGGCAGACTGCTCTGTTCGCGTGTGCGAGCCCCCGTAGGGCGGCCGAGTCTCATGAAGTCGACGCCTTTGCTGCAGTACGGATCTGCGCCGATGTCTCGAACATCGTGGGATCGGTGACGCGGTCGATGCCCCAGTCTTGGCCGGTGACGAAGCTCGGGGCACTGTGACTTCCCTCTCCGGAATGCACTACGGACACGAGGCAGTCAGTTGATTCGGATCGTGGTCGTGGCTCCTGGATCCTGGTCCGGTCGATACCCGGTCGGCAACACCGGCCGGGTCGACGCGGGATTGACGCGACCGGTGCCGCATGACCTCGCCGAAGCACAGGGCGGCGGCTAGCAGGCGACATCAGTTCAAACCCGCGTACGAATGCAGTCCGGAGACCACCATGTTGATGATGAACAGGTTGAACAGCATGGCCACGAATCCGGCGATGTTGATCCACGCGGCCCGGGTGTCACGCCACCCGCTGGTGGCCCGGGCGTGCAGGTACGCGGCGTAGATGATCCACGCGATGAATGAGACCGTCTCTTTCGGGTCCCAGCCCCAGAACCGACCCCACGCGGCCTCGGCCCAGATCGCGCCGAGGATGACACCGATTCCGAACAGGGGAAACGCGAAGATGGTGGTCTTGTACGCCAGCACGTCGAGCGAGTGCGCCGAGGGGAGACGAGCGACGATCCGGCCCACTCTGCTGTCGGGGACGGCGTTGTTGTTGGGATATCGGATCCGGATCAGGAACAATGTGCTGGCTGCACCGGAGATCAGGAACACCCCGCTGCCGAGCGAGACGACGGAGACGTGCACGGGGAGCCAATACGACTGCAAGGCTGGTACGACGGGCGCCGCGTTGGCATAGAGCACAGTTCCGGCAATGAAGAGCAGGATCAAAGTCGGAACAAGGACGAACAACCATAGTGTGCGCAGTTGCTCCGAGCGCAGCACAATCAGTCCGGCAAGTATGCCGGCCGCGCATGTGACGGAGACGAATTCGTACATGTTTCCCCACGGCGGGCGGCCAGTGGCGATCCCGCGCAGGACGATCGACCCGACATGCAAAGTGAGTGCGAGCATTACCAGGGCGAGTCCCGTGCGGCCCAGGCGTTCGGACGGGGCTCTTCGCTCGGGGACCGGCACGTATCCCGGTGTCGATGATGTCGCTGCGATCAGTTGCGGATGCAGACTCGAGGCCCGGCTCAAAGTCGCTGTTCGCGTCGTTGCGAGTTGTGCGATGAACAGGATCGCGGCGAGAAGGTAGACCACAAAGGCGGTCTCGAAACTGATGTCGCTCCAGCGGGCGAGGTTGTCGTCGATCGGCATGGCGCTACACCGTTTCTGTATCGAGGGTCTCGGAGTGGTTCTTTGTCCGCGGCGTCCAGATTTCGGTGCGGAGGGTCTCGAATTCGGGTCCCCATCCGGCGTGATCGGTACGGGCGAGCCCGCCCATCTCCACGCTCGATCGGCCTGTTTCGGCCGGGAGTACACGGAACCAGACTCGACGTCGCTTGATCACCAGCGAGACCAACAGTCCGGTCATCATCGTGATCGCGAACACGAGCACCCACAACTGTGCGGGGTCGTATCCGACCTGCAGGTTGGCGAACTCCTTGGCGCCGTTGAATCGAATGTTGGTGCCGTCGGTGAGGGTCGTCGATTCACCGGGACGCAGGTTCACCCGATCCTGCTTGACAAGTCGGCCCTGGTTGATCATCTCCTGGTCCAGGGAGAAGATCGACTGGGGTATGCCGGTGTCGAGGCCGGTATCACCTTTGTAGATATCCACTGCCACAGCAGGATCGACCAAGTCCGGGAAGCGGGAGGAGAGCAGGGTTCCGTTGAATTGCGCAGTGGGAGCGAAGAGGCCCTCGATGGCGATCTGGCCGCGGCGTCGCTCATCGGCGGTGGCATAGGTCCCGCCGGGTGGATCGAAACGCAACGCCCCGCTACTCAGGAACGTGGTGGCGTCGTCGGGCCGGAACTGCAGGGCCTCGGTTCGACTCTGACCATCGGGGAAGGTCACGGTGAATTCCGGGGCGTACCCGTGGCCGGTGAGGTAGATGCGTTCATCTCCGAGCCGGAGGGGTTCGTTGACTTTGAGTTGATAGTCGCGCCAGGTGTCTGCGGCGATGTCGTCGGCGCTCTGGTAGGAGATGTTCGAGGTGAACATCTCTGCCTGGCCGTTCTCGAGGTAGTCGGCGTTGAAGTCCTTGACTCTGATGCAGAACGGCTCCAGCCCGGTTCCGTCGGTGCTGTTGCCGGCCCGGAAGGAGTCGTAGATGGCGGGCGAGGTGTTGCAGAAACCGGGCCCGTTGTCGGCGATGACGATGACCGATCCTTCGTAACCGAAGAGCTTGCCGATGGCGATGGCCGCGAGCAGACCGATCAGCGAGAAATGAAAAAGTAGGTTTCCCGCTTCGCGGGTATAGCCCTTCTCGGCGGAGAGGGTGAGCGCCCCATCGGGCTCGGGCCTAACGGCAGTACGCCACCCTCTCAAGTGGGGCGCGATGTCGTCGATGACGGTTTTCGGGCTACCGGCGAGAGCGCCCGAATGATGAAGCGGTAGTCGCGAAAGGTTTCGGGGTACGCGAACTGGCTGTGCGCGAAGGGCTTTACCGTGTTCGATCATTCGGGGAGTCAGGCAGCCGATCAACGACACAAACAGTAGGACGTAGATGGCGGTGAACCAGAAGCTTCCGAATACGTCGAACAATTCCAGCGTGTCCATGACGGCCCCGAGAGCCGGGCGCGCTGCGATGTAGGAATCAACCGCCTGGGTGTTGAGATTGCGCTGTGGCAGCAGGGCGCCTGGGATTGCTGCGATAGCGAGCAAAAACAGCAGCACCAGTGCCGTTCGCATCGAGGTCAGTTGCCGCCACCTGTTGCGCACCGCAGCGATTGCTCTGCGTAACCGTCCCTGCGATGTGAGCGCCGGGGTTTGATCAGCTGTCACACCGCCACACCCTTTCGACGATTGCATCTCAATTACTATGCAACATAGTAGTTGATGGGCCGTGTGCAGTTGTGCGCGGTAGTCGCCTGGGCGAGAGGGTAAGTGCTGCAACCACAAACGTGGTACTTGGTCCATCCGGAACGCTGCCGGGCTGCGGTTCGGTTTAGGCCGCTTTCGGCCCCACGGTAGGCGCGGATCGGTTCTTCTACTCATGCCGTCCAAACGCGTTTCATCCCGCGGAGTAATACCTGTGCGGTGAGATCAGGCACACTTGCACTAGCTGTTTTGCGTGCCGAGTACGAAGCGGCGCGGTTCCCTCTGCAGTTGATCGAGGATGTCGCGATGTCCCAACTCGATGAGCGAGCGCCACTACGACTGGCCTACGAGGATGTACTGGTCACCGTGGATCGCGCCGCCGCGCACCTGCTCGATGACGGGCCCGCCGCCCTCTGGGTCACCACGGCCCTGCGCCAACGTCGAACCCAACAATGCCTGGCAGTTGAGGGTGCGGCCCGCATGGAACGCTGGAGGCGTCACCGCACACGGTATTCGTCGCTAGCGCGGGTAGACGGCGACATGGATCTGCTATTTTCGTCGTGTGTGTCCGATTCGGTTGAGCGAGTGTATTCGCCGAATTCTGCTCTGGTCCATCATGGCGGCCACGGCAGTGGCGGTGCTGATGATGTCGCAGGTCGCACACACCACCGCAGAGCCCGGCCACGCTCCGCTGGCTGCGGTCATCGAGAGCGTCCCGGAAATCGAGCACACGTCGGCGCCGGAGCAGGACGAGGGGATCGGCGGTAGCGCGTCCAGTCATCACGACAATCACGGATCCCTGATCGGGTCCGTCCACATAGCGGTGGCGATCCTTGCGCTAGGGCTGGCAATGTTGCTGCGCCGGACCGGATGGACAGTGCTACTGCACCAGCTTCGAGGTCTACAGGCATCGAGATCGTCGCCAACTGAGAGGTCGGTCTCTCCCCCTGCGCCGATGTCCGTGCTCGACGCGGCATGCCTTCTGAGGGTGTGAGAGGTCTGCGTTTGCGCAGATCGGTCCACCTTTCTTCTCGCGCGCCGCCTCCGCGGTGAGGGCGCGAGCCTGCCTCGTCGAGGACAACGCCATGCATATCTTCTTCAACGTTTCATCGTCTACGCCGCACCTTTGTTTCCCTCATCCCAACCCCGCCGCGCCTCCTCCCGGAGTCGCGATCGTCCTTCGCGAGGCCGGGCCGCACGATCTACCGCAGAGCGCGCAGTTGCACCTCGACGAGCTACCGATTGGCCTGTTCCCCGAGCTGGGAGCACGGTTCCTGCGCCGGTGGCACCGCAGCTTCGTCAACCGACGACACGCCATCGCTCTTGTCGCAACCGATAGCGAAGGCGCCGTCGTCGGATTCCTCCTCGGCACCCTCGATCACCATGCCCATATCGGTGATCTACTGCGCGAGAAGATGACCGTGCTGCCGTTGGCTGCACACGCCGGTGCGGCGATGGCAGTCCGCCCGCGCACCGCCATGCGGTTCGTTCGTACGCGTCTTCGCCCCTGGTGCAGAGCGGTGGCGCGCGCTCGGCCCATCCCACTGCCGAACGGCGAACCTCAGACTCCCCCGGCCGACAGTGTCGCCGTCGTCGTTGCGATAGCGGTGAGCCCACGGGTGCGAGGGATCGGAGTGGGTGCACAGTTGCTCGACTGGTTCGAATCCGACTCTGCGCGGGCAGGTGCACGTTGCGCCGAGCTGTCCACCGATCTCGGGGTGGCCGACAATGCAGGCGGCTTCTACGAGCGCCTCGGATGGCAGAAAAGCGGAAACCGTCTCGATCGAGATGGCCGGACCATGCAGACCTACCGGCGAGAGCTAGACGGCCGCTGCGGCCGTGCTCCGCTCCCCTTGTCGGTCCCACCAACCCGGACGACCGCGAGCACTGCCCCGTCGACAGAAACGAGACGATGATGTCAAGCACCCGACGAACGGTGTTCGAACTCGTGGGATGCACTGCGCTCGCAGGCGTGCTGCTTGCAGGAGTGTTGTTCCCCATCGTCGGTGGCCTGGGATACGTCTCGAACCGCGCCGCTGACACCGACGACAACGTTTCCGGCGAACTCGCCGAGGGCGTAGTTCCTGCCATCTCGACGATGACGGACGTGGCAGGCAACCCGATCGCGTGGCTATACGAGCAACGCCGTTCCGAAGTGCCGAGCGCGAAGATCTCCAACGAGATGAAGCTTGCGATCGTCTCCGTCGAGGACCGGCGCTTCGCAGAACACCAGGGCGTGGACTGGCAGGGAACGTTGCGAGCGTTCTTGACCAACACCACCAGCGGGCAGGTCGAGCAGGGCGCATCGACACTCGATCAGCAGTACGTGAAGAACTATCAATTACTGGTCGTCGCTGACACCGACGCCGAGCGGCGTGCCGCGATCGAGACCACGCCGGCTCGCAAGATCCGCGAGATCCGAATGGCGTTGTCCTTGGACAGAGAATTGACCAAAGACGAGACATTGACCCGCTATCTGAACCTGGTTCCGTTCGGCAATGCCTCGTTCGGCATCCAAGACGCCGCGCAAACCTACTTCGGTGTCGATGCCAGCGAGTTAACGGCGACGCAATCAGCGATGCTGGCAGGGATGGTTCAGTCCAGTTCGGCACTGAACCCGTACACCAACGTCGAGGGAGTCACAAGCCGCCGAAACCTTGTCTTGGACAACATGATCGAAACCATCCCGAACCGAGCCGCAGAATTCGAGGCCGCCAAATCCGAGCCATTGGGGGTGCTGGCCGAGCCCAACACCCTCCCACGTGGATGCATCGCCGCCGGTGATCGAGGGTTCTTCTGCGACTACGCACTCCAATATCTTGAGGACGCCGGTATCAGCCGCGAGCAGATCGACGAGGGCGGTTATCTGATCAAAACGACTCTCGACCCGGCGGTGCAGAACTCGACCCAGGCCGCACTGACCGCGAACACAGATCCCGACCTCGACGGTGTCGCCACCGTGATGAATGTCGTCGCACCCGGACAGGACGAACACCGCATCCTCGCCATGGGCAGTAGTCGCACCTACGGACTCGATGCCGACGCCGACGAAACGGTTCAGCCGCAACCGTATTCACTCGTAGGCAACGGCGCCGGGTCGATCTTCAAGATATTCACCACTGCCGCCGCGATGGAACGCGGACTCGGCACCAACGCCACACTGCAGGTTCCCCGGCGCGTCGAGGTCAGGGGGTTGGGCGACGGCGGCGCGCGTAACTGCCCGGCGGGCGCTTACTGCGTGGAGAACGTCGGAAACTACCCACCGGCGCTGACGGTCACCGACGCACTGGCGCAATCACCGAACACGGCGTTCGTGAAGTTGCTCGAGTCCGTCGGTGTCACACCGACAGTCGACATGGCAGTGCGGCTAGGGCTTCGCTCCTACACCCTCCCCGGCTCGTCTGGATTCGACGAGCAGAGCATGGCCGACCTCCAGAAAGAGCAAAGCCTCGGCTCGTTCACACTCGGACCTACCTGGGTCAACCCGCTCGAGCTGTCCAACGTCGCAGCTACCCTCGCCTCGGGAGGTACTTGGTGCCCGCCGAACCCGATCGACTCCATCTCCGACCGCGAGGGTGTAGCTGTACCGGTCACACAACAAGCGTGCGAGCAGGTCGTCGAACCCGGCCTGGCCAACACACTCGCCAACGCGATGAGCAAGGACGACCAACCCGGAGGAACCTCGGCATCGGCGGCCGGGTCCGTGGGCTGGACGCTGCCGATGTCCGGGAAAACCGGCACTACCGAATCCAACCGATCCTCGGGCTTCCTCGGCTTCACCAACCGCTACGCCGCCGCCGTCTACACCTACGGTGACTCACCGACACCGGGCCAGATCTGCTCCTTCCCACTGCGGCCCTGCAGCTCCGGGAACCTCTACGGCGGTAACGAACCCGCACGAACCTGGTACGACGCGATGGACCCAATCGCCACGAACTTCGGCCCCATCGAGCTGCCACCGGTCGACGACAAATACGTCCGCGGCTCCGCCAACGGCCAAGTACCTGAGGTCAGCGGCATGAGCCAGTCGTCGGCCACATCGAGATTGGAAGCAGCAGGATTCTAGGTGACCGTCGTCACCACCACCGGTCAGGGCGCTCGCGGTACCGCTACCGGCACATCCCCATCCGGCGCGGCGATCCCGGGATCGCTGATCACGCTGTACATCAGTGACGGCTCCCCCGCCCCCGACCGCACGCCCACGCCAGCGCCGCCCAGTATCGACATTCCCGGCCTGCCGCTACCGCCGCCGCGGTGATCACCCACGACACTCACCCTTGAGACCCCCGCGCACGAAAGGAAACGCCATCACAGTCAGCCGTCGACAACTGCTCACAGCCGCAGCGGTTTTGCCGCTCACAGTCAGCTGCACCATCAACACCGCCGACAGACAATCCCCCAGCCTCGCACCGAGCAGTAACGCATCTCCCGCACGGTCCCCGGCCGTGAGCGCACCGAGCAGTCGATCATCGGCCCCGGTGAATCCGGGGCGGTGGATGCCGACAGCTGGCGAAGTGATGCCCGAGATCAAACGCGCAGCGACGAGCTTCCTCGAAGCAGGTGGCAGCTGGAGCGAGGGAGGAGGAGTACTCGACAGCTTGCGCACCGCAGGGGTATCGCTCGAAGTCGCGGCGACGGCAGCACTGCTTCAACCCGACGAGGCCCTCGCCAGCACCCTGCGAGTGGTGTATCCGCAGTACGCCGGAATCGGTCCAGAGAGTGCTGCAGTGATCGTGCTGTTCGACCAACTCCTACAACGCCCCACGCTCGCGCAGCCGGCTGAGACGACCCGGCAGATGGCACTCGATATCCGGCTCAAGCGCGACATCGCCGCTGGCGCGGCCTGGACGGTGGAAAAGATCAACCCTTTGACCTCTCTTGGGTCCCCAGTACCACTGACCGCCGCTGCGTCGTCGGTGCTGAGCAGCCCTCGCATCACGCTCTCCGAGCCTGCACGACTCGACATCGGAACCGGACGCATCAACAACAATGTGCTCCAGATCATGCTCGGACTTGCCGATCGATTCACCTACGCAGTGCAGGTGATGCACACCGGTCACATCCAGACCGTCTTCCCGCACCCGCGCTTGTCCAACCACGCAGTGGGACGAGCGGTGGACATCCGAGAAATCAACGGTCGGCGCGTTGTCGACGATCCCTTCAACAACCCAACGATCTCCGAATTCGTCACTGCGGCAGCCCTACTGGGCGCAACCGAGGTCGGAGGTCCGACCGACCTCAACGGTGACCGTCCAGGATTCTTCACCGACGACGTGCACAGCGACCACGTCCACGTCGGCATCACCCCGGGCGACGCACCGGCGCATCTGCGATGACACCGAACCGGATGGGCACTTCGGCCTGACCTGCCCGAAATACTATGCTGGTTAGTAGTTGAGTGCTCGCCACGGCGAGGCGGGTGAAGGTGTCGGAATTGTTCGCACTCAGCCGATACCGATCGTCGGTGCGATGTCGCTGCCACGGCTGTTCGCCGCCGAACGATCCGCGCTCGTACATCGCCTCAGTGATTGGAGATTAAGTGAATGGAGATGAAGGTCGATGCGTCTACGTCGTCCCGCACATACCGCCCGAGCAGTCACGTCCACCTCAGCCGCCGTATCCGGTCATGTTCACCGCGCCTGACCGGGAGATCACTTGGCGTTGACGCTCAAGCGATTACATCACCGAGCCCTCATCGACAGAACGAGAACCGCACTTTATGTCCATCTCGCTTTCCCGCATCCTGCTGCCGTCTCTGATCGCAGCTCTGTCCCTCGTTGGATGTTCCGCTCCGGCAGCGACTGACGGCGCGGCCGATCCGGCAGTGGTCGACTTCACCTCCTCACTGGCTCATGTGCACGGATTGCACGTCAACGCCGATGGCACCGTCCTCGCTGGTAGCCACACAGGACTCTTCGCCATCGGTTCGTCCGGAAACCTGACCAGGGTCGGCTCTTCCGACGATGACTTCATGGGTTTGTCGGGTGTACCGGCCACCGATACCCTCTTCACCTCCGGTCATCCCGGCGAATCCAGCACGGCGGCGAACCCACTGGGACTGCGTAGCAGCAATGACGGCGGAATGTCGTGGTCGGATCGGTCACTGGAGGGACAAGTCGACTTCCACGCGCTGGCTGCCGATGGACGCATCCTCGTCGGATTCGATGGCAGTACCGGTCTACTCGTCTCCGCCGACAGCGGCTCCACCTGGACTCCCGGCGCCGCTGCGCCCGCGGCGTCGTTGGCGATTACGAGCTCCGGAGTATGGGCGGTGACACCTGATGGACTTCAGCACAGCACCGACACGGCCCGAACATTCTCTCCTGTCCTCGACGCACCGAACTTGGTATTGCTCGCCGGTGCCGGCGATGCACTGTGGGGGATCGACACCGACGGATACGCCTGGCGTAGTCGCAACGGCGCCGATTGGCAGAAGCGTTCCGCAACCGGGTCCGTCGAGGCATTGACCGCGGTCGACTACGACACCGCCTACGCAGCCAGCCCCCAGGCGTTGTACACACTGACGTAACTCGGCCCGGTCGAGACCAGCCCGACAACAGATAGCGACATTTCGACGCGACCGCAGGCGGTCACCCGCGCGGCTGATGCGGGCGCTTGCCGCTGTTGAGCGGCTTACTCCCTCTTCCTCCCCTGGGGTTCGGCCCGCCACGAGATCCCGCGATGACACCGGGGTCCGACTCCGAGATATCCAGGAATGAGGACAACCGAAATACTTGGCGTAGAGATTCCGAGGCCGTACTGGATGCTGTCATGCAGGTGTGCCGAAATGGGAGCCCTGTTCGGTGTAGTCATGGTTCGCGGACGGTTGGCGTTGATCCGATTGCCGACGATGTGTCTGGTCGCGTTCATGGCGTGTGGGTTCAGGTTGCTAATCGTCTGGCTCCTCTGCGTGATCGGCCCTCGGCGTGGGCATTCGAGTGGGACTTGACCTCAGGGGTGGCCCGGCGCAGCCCGATCGTGAGCGCGACTCAGACGTGGGCTGAGCTCGGCGTTGATCTGAGTCGGCCGATTCCGGATGGTTTGGCGAAGCTGGATCTTGGGGACGCCACAGCATCGGTGCTGGCGCAGCTCGTTTCCGGTGGGCCGGGAACTGTGCTCCAAGAGGTCGGTGTGGAATGCCGTCCATCGGGTGCACATCGGCGTATGCAGTTCACGGCACACTTTCTCCACGACGGCATCGGCCCTACTGGTGAACCTCATCGGGTTGTTCGGGGAGTGTCTGTGGATATTGGTCCTTCGGAGGGTACTGAACACATCGATCGACGTAACGCGGGTCTGGATACGCTGGTTGCACGGTCGCTGTCCGATCCCTCGGAGTATCGCGCGATCGCTGACCCCGATTCACTTCAGCTTTTGTACTGGTATGGCGACGCTCCGACTGGCATTGCATGGCAAACAAGCCACTTACCCGGCGCTAAACCGGTTCTACACCCCGGTGACATTCCTGATGCAATCCGAATCGGACAATCCTTGAAAGTTGCGCAAGCCGGGGCTGTGGAATCGGCCGAATTTCGTTTTCTGACACCATATTCGGATTATGTCGCGGTGTCGGTGTCTGCGAGAGCTATCGACCTCGATGACCGCTCCAGAGCAATCCTGGTGACGCTCCGACCACAGGTTCCGTAATTTCTGTTTCCGTTGCCAAGACAAGCCAGCTGTTGGTAGCGTTTGCCTACGCTCACCGAGCGCCTGTGGCACGCACCTTGTAGTAGTCGGGGCGGCCTCCACGTCTTTTTCGGACGTTCCACTCTCCTGCCCGAATTCTGCCTGACGCTGCTTTTAAGCGTAATGGCGTCTGGGCAGACGGACCTTACGAGGAATCAGTGCGGAAGAAAGTCGTGAAGAAGCCAGCAGTTCGCTCGTTCGCAAGGTTGTTGGCTACTGGTCTTACCTGCTTGGTCGTCATCGCGGCACCTAGCGTCACCGCCAGCGCGCAACCAGTCGAGCCCAGCCCCTCGGGGGGCGACTCCGCTCCGGTGGAGGTTCAGGTGCCGTCGATAAACGAGGCGCGCCGGGCGACATAGAGGGCACTCCACCTGGCCAGAATGCGCCTCCAGTCGAGGTGCCACCGGACTCCGGAGCGACGACCACCTCAGGTCAGAAGGTGGTCGAAAAGCGGAGTTCTCGCGAAGTGACCGACCCTGCCGAAGCGGAGGAAATTGCACAAAGGCTGACACAGAAGCATGCCGAGGAGTCGGGTATATCTGCACGCCAATCCGGTCCTATATGTTTCCAAACACGTTTTCAGTCGTGCAAAACATATTCGACCATCGTCGAGCAATTCATTCAACCCAATTTCCCTAACGGCCCGTTGGAGCCGATCGGAAACTGGGTCATCGACGTCACTCTCCAGGTCCGTAGCCCTCTTCAGACACAGACCAAAGAAAACGTGATCCAATTCTACGGCGATGTCTCGTCGATTTCTCCAACAACCACCATTCCGGGTACGTACTCTTTCCAACTCGTTGTTCTCGATCTCGCCAACGACAGCACCACTACCTATCCCGCCTACGTTTTTCCGATGGTCATCGGAGGGACTGGGTACCAGCAGTACGAGCATTATGTGACGAGAAACGCGACAAACGCGTTCGACAAGCGAACGCTTCAATTCATATACATTGGAGACTCGCCGGCGAACGACTTGGATGGTACTCCCGTTCGCACGCGCACCACCGGCCAGCAATTCAGGTGTGATGCTGCTCAATCAGTCAACTACGGCACCGGCTGCGTCAACCCGAACGAGAAGCCGACTGTCCAGTACACCCAAGCAGCGTTCCCGAACATATCTCAGACAGTTAAGGCTGGCCAGGCTGCCTTTGGTTTCGGAATTCCTGGTACTGGCGCGCCGCTGACTCGTGGAAATTCTGCTGACAATCAGGCAAATCGGGACGCCGCATGCCCACGGTCGTCACAACAGCGGTTGGATCTACTCGGCGAGAAACCTCTCAACATGAAAGACCCATCCTGCGATGAATACCCTTTCGCATCGACCGTGCAGGGCGGCTACGGGTCGACCGTCCGATGGGTCCCTCTTACCGAGAACAATAAACAAGGCACCCTTATGGTCGAATTTTACCGCGGGAACAGAGTGATGCCCGGTGACGACTACTTCGTTTCGGCAATCGGCTGAACGAGCCCGTTTCATCTTCAGAATCCGATAAAAGGTACCCAACGGAAAGGCCTCGAACATGAGAACTCGACCACTACGTAAAACAGCTACCATCGCCGCCCTGCTAGGAGCGTTGGTGCTCGCCGCTCCAGGCGCTGCTAGCGCGGACGTTGTCACCGGTTGGGTCGGCCCAGCAGGAAGTAACGGCGCAGGTGTTCAGTTCCTGAACACCTCCACAATCATCAATTCGCCCAACCTGACCGCACAGTCGAAGATCTACTCTGTCTTCGGCCAGCAGGTCGCACCCGGTGACATCGGCGTGCGAGCTCGACTGTTCAAGAGCGGAGCATTGTGTGAGGCTGTCGGCTACAAGTACAGCTCCACCGGTACAGCTTCACTGACACTGGGCACGACCGCGACCTGCGGGACAGGTTCGTACAACAGTCACGGTTTCACTGCGGTATGGGATGGAAGCAAATACCGCGAAGCCCTGACTTTCCCGAGCAACCCGCTGGACTGGACCGCCCCGGCTGCCCGGTCCGCGACCACCTCCGAGTCCGAAACGACCACTGTCGAGTCGGGAACCAATGCAGCGGGTCAATCCTTCGGACCGGGCGACACCGCACCGTCCGACGCGGAATTGCCCGACCTCGTCGCTGCGATCGGCACCGACGGAGTGCAGGGATACATCCTCAAGCAGGACCTCGACAGCGGAGCCACGTCGCCGGCCGAAGCTTCTAAGCTGCGCAAGCAGAACATCGACGGCACCGAGGTGTTCGGATCTGCCCCTAAGACTGTTCCCGTGTACGCGGAGGACGGAACGACTCAGGTCAGCGAGTTCGCGATTTCCTGACACCGTCGATGGCCGGTCCCGGCGTTCTCGGGGCCGGCCATCGAGCTGCGGTTATGCCGGGCGTCGCCGTGGGGCGGGTTGCGGCGGATAGAAGACTTTCATCGCGGCCTGTAGATCCAAACTCGATGGATCCAAGAAGATCGTCCAGTAACTGTCGATCAGGGGCAGATGAATGCCATACCCCCTCCCCCCGTGCTCGAGGACTTCCAACATTTCGTCGCGACCGACTTTTAGATCAGGTCGGTGGGTTTGACCAGCCAATACGGTGTATGTGTCGTACAAATCATTATTGAGTCTCGCGGTCAGGGTGGGTGCGTGGTTCGCCTCGAGATCTTGTCGTAGTTGCTGAACGACTGGTGTCTCCTCTGCGCGGTTTGCAGCACCGACCAAATCCTCATGGTTCACGCTCCGTTCCGCCGGAAGCGGCTCCGCGGGTGTACCGCGGTACACCCCGTCAGGGTCGGCCTGGGAGCGCAGCTCGTCGAAACTCAGGTTTGCTATGGACAGGTTGTTCTCCACCACCGCGAGTCGACTGGGAATCACGCGGAACGAGGCAGGTGCGACGCCTTCTGCAATATCGAGGACGAGAACGGGATGCTCGGGCTGTTCACACGCTTGTCGGTCGACCACAAACACGTAATACGGCGGTGGTGACGGGATCAATTCGGCAAGATCGGTTGGTGTCAGGTCACTGAACTCGCTGTCGTCGACCACGGTAAGGAAAGCCTGTGCCTCGGTTCCGTCGGCTTGTCGGTGAGAAGCTTGGGCATCAGCTGCAATCTGCTGCCAGACATCGTCGGCGGCGAAATGGGTACGAACGAGCAGGGATTGACCTTCCGGGAGAGTAGGCATAGCTCGACACTACCTCTCCGGCCTGTCATCGGACGGCCAGTTGCTTTGTCTCGCTGAGTAACCCGCACATATAAGCTTTAGTCAGCGTTCATACGTTCGGCAGCTGACGGGGACGGATATTCAACTGCGCTGGTGAGCGCGTCAAGACCACCCACTGCGGTGTTGTTCCCGTTGATGGAACGTCTGGCGGCGTGGTGTAGCTGCGTCAGAGCGATTGCGCGGGCGGTCATCTCGGCGATTTCGGCGGGTAGTGGTGGTCCGTCGATGGTTCGGATTCTCATGGCTTCGAGTGTGGCATCGGGTACCGACAGATTGTGTTGCGCTGCAACGGGTTGAAGCCTGAACCGCGCGTGCACGAGCGGCCCGTCTGCGCTGTGGTCGGGGTGTAGCAGTGCGGAGCGCAGCGGAGTTCGATTCGGCGGACGCCCGCAGGGTGGCCCGACCCTGCTCCCTCACGCTTTCCCGATCCCAGGCAATGGAGAAGGCCCGCACCCGGTGTGGGGTGCGGGCCTTTCGGTCTACGGGCTGTGAGCCGGTGTCAGGGCTGTTCGGCTGGTGGGGTGGTCGGGCGCCCTTCGGCGGCGTCACGGATCCACTGGGGTACCTCGAGGCCGTCGCGTTCGTACAACGCGACCGATGCCCGTGCTGCGGCCCGCGCGACCTGTGGTCGGGCTGCGGTGGTGCGCTTCTCGGTGGTGGTCATCGTGGGTCCTCCTGCTCGTTCTGGTTGTCAGTGTCCTCGGTTTGTGCCGGTGACGCCAGTGCTCGCCACAATGCCCGGGTCGCGACGGCGCGCAGGACGTCTCGTTCGGTTCGGGTGATGAGCGGCGAGTCGGTCACCGGTGTGTAGATGTCCCATCCCAGGGCGGCTTCGGCTTCGTTGTCGCTGGTGGTGCGTTCGAGGCACCAGGTGATTCGTTGCCAGGCTTGGGCGCGTTTGTCGGCCACGGTGCGTTGGCGGACGGTCAGGGCGACGCCGACGACGGCGAGGACACCGACGATCAGGGTGACCCAGGCTTGAGCGGGCATCAGGGGCTTTCCTTCCAGGGGGGTGCGGAGTTGGTGCCCCAGTGCCGTGATGCGGCACTGGGGCGGGTTGGTCACAGTCGGGAGGTTCCGCGGACTATGTCGCCTTCGATGTAGGTGAATCCGTCTCCTCGGCCGTCACGGAGCGCGAAGTGGTAGTCCGCTTGGATCCAGACGGTATCGAAGTGTCCGGCGTCGGTGAGTGTGCCGAGTAGGTCTCGGTCGGCCCCGTTGGGGAAGAACGCGACTCCGGATGAGGGCGGGTAGTAGCGGCCCAGGGTGTCGATCAGCGTTTCGACGCTCCGGCATTCGGCGGCCGCGTCGAGGGCCTTGTCGTAGATGGTCCAGTAGTCGTCGTTGTCGTTGACGGTCATGACTTTTGCTCCTCTGTCTGGTCGATCGGTGGTGGGCGTGGCGGGTCAGTAGTCCTCGTCCCACCGCTCCCCTGCGTAGGTGGGGTCGAAGTCGGCGGGCGCGTGGGCCGGGTAGCGGCGTCGGAGGTCGTCCTCGAGGTCGAGGCGGTCTTGCCAGTGCTTGTCGCATCTCGGGTGCGCTACTCCGGTTCCGGACAGTGCGTCCCGGTATTCGACGTCGCCGGTGCAGTCGGGTCCGTCCGCGATGCAGGTGACGGTCTCGGTGTTCGTGGTCTCGGTCATAACTGTTGCTGCCCTTCGGAACTGGTGCCGGGTCGGTCTTGCGTCCTCCCCCCGTTTTTTCGCCGTTTCTGGCGTGAGGAGAGAAGGCAGCGCACGGGGCCGACGGGGCAACCCTTCGGCCGGACAGTTTTCGTGGGAGCGGAGCGAGCACGGGACGAAAAGTGTTCGGAGCCTTCGGTCGTAGCGCAGCGGAGCGAGGGGTTGAGGCGGCGGGCACGGGTGATGAATGCTCGCCGGTAGCCAGAACCGCTGTGAAAAAACGTCTGTGCTCTTTCCACGGTGCGGAGCGAAGCGGAGCTCGATTCGGTGGACACCGTAGGTGGCCTGATCCGCCGGCCGGAACATTTCGGCCGGCGAATCTCCCGGTGCACCTAGGCGGCTGCCCCGGTCCCGGTGTCCTCGCCGTCGTCCGACTCGGCGTCGGCAGGGTCGAGGGCGTCGGCCAGATCGTGGACAGCGGTCAGTACTGCTTTCGCGGTGGCGGTGACCTGCTCGGGGTCTCCTGCTGCCCATCCGGCGATGTAGCCGACGCTGTAGGCGCTGGTGTCGAGTCCGAGCATCCCGGCCAGGACGTATGCGACGGATTCGGCTTCGACTTCCATCCGGCCCCGGTGCAGGTCTTTGCGGGCTTCGGGGCCGATGAGGTCGGGTGCGTGCATGATTGCGTGCGCTGCCTCTTTTCTGCACCAGTCACACTCGTCGTCCCGATCACGGCTGCAGAGCCTGATATCGGCGTGAAGATTGCCGGTAGCGCGGCGTACCAGATTGTAACGAGTTGTTTGGCAGCTGAGTTGAAATGCGCCCGTTGAAAGTTGAAATGCGCCCGTTGAAAGCGGCATACAGGGACCGACCCCTGACGAAGGTCGGGGGTACCGACCGACTTTCGGGTCAGGTGCGGGAGGTACCTAATTCGTAGCGTACGAGGATGCGACTTCGACCTGTCCGAGCCCTACTCGGAACAACCCTGTTGGTGGCCATTGCCCTGCTGCCGATGCAATCGGCGCAGGCAGCGCCTGCCGAGATCGATCGATCCGAGATCGAAAAGTACGTAACCGATTATATGGATCGGTCCGGGTACCCGGGGGTCTCGATCGCTATCACCCACGGCCGCGACGTTCTCGTGACCGCGGGTTACGGGCACGACTCTACCGGCGCAGACATGACGGCGGACACCCCGATGCCGGTGGCGTCGGTGAGCAAATCCTTCACAGCACTTGCCGTCATGCAACTGGTCGAGTCAGGTGCCGTTGCCCTGGACGAATCGGTGCAGTCTTACCTACCCGACTTCGAGGTGGACGACCCCCGCACCTCGAAGATCACGGTCCGCGAGCTGCTGAACCAGACGTCAGGCATCAGCGACGAGACCTTGCGCGAGAAGAGCTTGCCGCAACCACACAGCCTCCAGGCTGCCGAGCAGCGGGCCCGCGTCGCGACCCTGGCAGAGGAACCTGGGACCCGTCACCACTACACGAACACGAACTACCACCTGGCCGCCCGTCTGGTCGAAGTCGTAAGTCAGCAGCCCTTCGCCGACTACCTGCACGAACGAGTGCTCGGTCCGCTCGACATGGACGACAGCACCTCCATCGACATGACGCCCGATGACCTGCCAAAAGGGGTGTCAAAGGGACACACCTATCTGTACGGCATATCCGTCGCCGCGACCGAGCCCGAGCGATTCGTCAGTGGCTCCGACGGACTGATCACGACCGCCGACGACATGGCGAAGTGGCTCATTATGCAGACCAACGAGGGAATAGCCGCCGATGGTGAACGTCTCGCCACACCGGAGAGCATCGACCTCATGCGCTCGACGCCGAATGATCAGCCGTACGGCCTGGGGTGGGATCAGGATCAGAAAGGTCGATGGGGCCACAGTGGCGTCTGGTTCACGCACACGGCGTACCAGATGCTGCTGCCATCGGGTTACGGCATCGCGATTATGAGCAACAGTGGCCTGGGCCTGGGCAACGAAAGCCCGTACCTGCTGGCGGACGGGATGGCAGCGATCGTGGAAGGAGAGGAACCGCAACAGATCGCTGCGACCCGGCTTTACATCGACCTGGTGCTTGCCGCCGTAACGCTGCTCAGCATCGGGCTGGGTGTGCGCACGGTACGAAGAGCCGGGGCTTGGGCTGCCCGAGCCGTCCGTCGCCGGTGGTGGTCGACCGCGCTGCGGCTCGCCGCGTCGTTCGTACCGCTGGTGCTGTTGATCGCGCTGCCCCGGCTGCTGGGGTCGTGGGTCGGTGGGGGTCGTGACCTCACCCACGAGCAGCTGTTCTTGTACTCGCCGGCCCTGCTGATCTGGTTCGGGGTCGCGACCACGATCGGTGTAGTCGTGGTGGCGGCGAGGCTCCGCTCGCTGCAGGTGGCCCGCCGTCTTGAGGTCTAGGATCCTCGCCATGAAGAGCTGGCGCGGCAGTCGGCCGGACTGGGTGCTCGCGGCCGGGGATCACCCGCATGCATGGCTGGCGGCAGGCGTGATGCTCAGCCTGGGCGCTGGGCAGGGCATGAGGGACGTAGTCCCGCCATGGGCAGTCGCGCTGTGTGTCGTCGCCGCGGTGTTCGCCGGCGTCGCTGGTCGACGGGCCAGCCACGTCGGCGGGGCGGCGGCGATCCTCGGGGCGGGGGCCATCGGCGCGGTCGCGTTCAGCGTGGTCAGCGGGTCGTCCTGGAGCGTGACCCTGGTCGTCATCGGCCTGGCCTGCGGTGCCCCGTGGCTCGGCGGTCGGTACCTGCACCAGCAGGACGAGCTGGCTGACCAGGCGGCCCAGCGAGCTCGCCTGCAGGAACGCAGTCGCATCGCCCAGGACATGCACGACTCGCTGGGCCACGATCTCAACCTGCTCGCCCTGCGTGCCGGCGCAATGGAATTGGACACCACCCTGACGACAACACATCAAGCTGCGGCATCGGAGCTTCGGGCTGGTGCCTCATCGGCGATCACCCAGCTCGCCGCGGTCATCGGAATGCTGCGCGGCGATGGTCCGGTGGCTTGGGGACCGACAAGGCCCGACATCGCCGACTTGGTCCGGCGAGCGGCTCGGGCAGGCATGGCCGTGACCCTTGAGCGCAACGGCCCAGAGGACGCGGCAATCCCAGTGGTCAGCTGCATCCACCGCGTGGTCCAGGAAGGCATCACCAACGCTGCACGACATGCCCCCGGATCCGCCGTCACCGTGAAGATCGACAGCAGCACCGAGAAAACTCAGGTGACGGTCATCAACACTCCGCCCAACACGTCGCTCCGTCGCAGTCCCGGGTCACAGACGGGATTCGTGGCGCTGCATGAACGCCTACAGGCGTGCGGCGGCACCCTGTCCGCCGGGCCCCACCACGGAGGGTTCCGGCTCATAGCGCATGTCCCCCATGGAGGCGCAGGGTGATCCGCGTCCTGCTAGCGGACGACGAGCCAATGATTCTGGCCGGCGTGCATACCGTGCTCTCAACTGATCCCGCCGTAACGGTAGTGGCGCAGGCTCGGGACGGCCGGGAGGCAATTGCCCTGGCTCAGGCCCATCGGCCGGACGTGGCCCTTCTCGACATCCGCATGCCGATACTCGACGGAATTTCCGCTGCCGCAGAGATCGGGCGAACCGTTCCGCAAACTGCAGCATGCATCCTCACCACCTTCGGAGAGGAGCAGTACGTCGCACGGGCGATCGGCGAGGGGATCCAGGGGTTCATGCTGAAGTCGGGCGACCCCCGTGAACTGCTAGCAGGGGTGCACGCACTGGCTGCGGGTGGCGCCTACCTCTCCCCTGCTGTCGCCCAGTGGGTCATCGGCCACCTGCGTGACGACCTGGCCGGCCTCGAGCAAATCAAGTCGAGAGTCGAGCGACTGACGAGCCGTGAGAGGGACGTCCTCGCACTGCTGGGGGAAGGCCTGCCCAATGGTCAGATCGCGCGACGGCTGCACCTGGTGGAGGGCACCGTCAAGGCCCATGTAAGCGCGATCTTGGTCAAGCTCCATGCCGATAACCGTGTCCAGGCGGCGATCGTCGCCCGCCGGGCAGGTCTGACCTGACGGGAAATCGATGGGACGACCGACACTTGCACCGAGTCTCCCTCCGCAGGAGCCACCACCTAAGAACAATGGCTCCACGACAAGTCACAACCACCGTCGACGACGACTCGACCCGATAACGCAGGTCCCCACCGAGTTGGACGTCGCTCGCCTAATCGACGACTCGCGGCGCGTGCCGACGTCATGATGGTTCACCTCCTAGAGGTTCTCTCGGCCTGAAACGAGGGGAGACCGAGATTGGTTGCGGTGCGCTGCATCTGAATCAACTTCTGTTGTGCGGCAGCGAGACTGACGGTCAGACCGTCGACGTCGCCGAGCCAGCCGCGTTCGGTGGCCTCGGCGAAACGTTCCCGAAGGCTCGTAATGATGTTTTCGAGCCGGGTTCGTTGGTTGGGGTCCGGGCGCAGCAACGGGCAGCGGATGCAGGCATGTTCATGTTGGCAACCAGTGCCGTAGGCACGCCCACAAGTGCCGAGTTCTAGCGTGCGCGCAGCGAAATGGCCCAGGAACTCGTCCCATTCGCTGTCGGTTGGTTCGCGGTACTCCTCAGAGGGCCGGGTTGCGCGGCGTCGTGCGAGGAACGCACGGTGGCGATCGATGACGTCCTGGTCGTAGACGGCGACGTAGGTTTGCGTGGTCTCCAGCGATTCGTGACCGAGAATCTTGGCGGTGATGTGCACTGGCAATCCCTGAGAGACAGCCTCGGTGGCGAAAATGCGGCGAAAGTCGTGTGGGCTGAAGTGTGCAGCTGTGCCGTCAGTGTTCGTGATGCCGGCTACTTCGACGAGTTCGTCAAGCAAGCTCTTGATTCGCATATGCGTGATGCTGATGTTGACCAGCCCCCAGCGCCGTTGGAAGAGGAACGGCAGAGGCGGGCTGTGCAGACGTTCCGCGTGGTCGTACCGCGATAGCAGTGGAATCTGTTCATGTCCGTCGCGGACGAAGGCGATGATCTCGGCGAACACGCCGGCCAGCTCCGGACTGATCACCAACAACCGTTCTTTGTCTGTCTTCGACGGGGTGATCTGAAGCATCGGTATCACTTCCCCTGTAGTGGGCAGGGTGTAGGAAACGAAGGATCTATGCGTGATTTCAAGCATCTCCTCGATGCGTACCCCGGTGTGACGAAACACCTCAACCGACGCCCAAGCCCAGAACGCCCTTTCCGCTTCCAACGTCAAATTTCGCCGTCCTGCCGTGTGATGTTTCGGTCCACTGCCTACATCCTTGTCCGTGGCGGCAGTGGTGACGTAGACAACCCCTGGCCGGCCGGTTCCGCCCAAGGCCGGATCGCTCGAAAGCACAGCCCGGCGCAGCGCATGTCCGTTTACGGTGAACTTTTCCCCCGGTGCAACGCGTTGCGCTGCCTCCAGCAACGCTGCCGACGCGACGCGTCTGGCATAGGCAATATCGCTCAGGCGCGGCAGGAGCGGTGCAAGTTCGCGGATGCGTTGATGCATCCGCGATCTTCGGTGCTGTGCAGCCTTCTTCATTCCAGCCAGATCACGTGAATCAACGGGGGAGGGCGCGGCCCATCGGGCCCACCTGGCTGGGTCTTCGAGAGCCCAATGCGACAGATCGGCGTAGAACGCGCGGACCGCCATCAAGATCGAGTACGGGTCCTGCCGTTGTTCGCCCCGTCGTCGGTTGCCATAGCGAACTTCAGTGAGACGCTGCTTCCATGCTCGCGCAACTCGATCGGACAGGTGAAGCGAATGGACTCCCGGCTCGTGTAGTTCGATGTCACGCCAGAACAGCAAGATCAGCTTGGAGGCGAGCGGTCCGATCGTGGAGTAGTCCAGTCCTGCGGATCGCTCGGTCAGGTAGTCCACGAACAACTCCCGGATAGGCTCATAGGAGATGTCGTAGCCGTCGACCATTTCGGTGATGGTGAGTTGTCCTCGTCGCGACGCTGCATGAATGGACGGCGGGCTGTCGACGGACAGAATGCCTGCCCGGCGGAGCAGCGTGTACCAGTGCGAGTGCAGGCGCGAAGAGAACCCGGTCTGAGCCCGGTAGGCCTCGACGCAGTCCGTCAAAGTTACCGCTGCGAGGTCGCCCCCATTGCGCATCAGCATTCGGGCGAGTTGGATCAGCGCGGACCGCTCGTCGGTCATCGTGGCTCGCTCGTCGTTGCGGCACAGGGCAATGATTGCGGCGAAGCCTTCTGGGTCGCGAACCTGCGTGAATCGTGTGTAGAGCGTGGGCGACGGAGTGCCATATAGCCACGGGTAGTCCGGGCGGACCACGTCGAGAAGAATCAACCGTCCTGCTGCGCCTGTCGCTGCCCCTCGGTCCATGGTCGGCACACCCGGAATCATCTGCGTAAGAACAGGATCAGACCACTGTTTCCCAGCAGTATCGGCACCGGAGGCCCTCCAGCGTTGCTGCCAGGACTCGCCCTCGAACTGTTGCAGCCACACGAGCAGCCCCGTTACCTCGCGTACCCGCCTACGCAGTTCTTTCGTCGAGGCACCTTCGTCCAGGCGTTCCACAGCTGCGACAACTTCTTCGATCGATTGCTGGGATGCAGTCCAGATCACGGGCCGTTCGATGAACGGCGTGGGAAGTTTCGGGGTGACGAAGTGGTAGAAGCCCGAGCTCTTCTGGGATGGCCTGGCACCACGTTGCAACGACGAAGCGGTGCGTTCAGCCACGACGGCCACCACCAAGGAGAACGTCCAGGACGTCACGGGTATAACCCGCTGCCGGCGGCATCTCTGTGGGCCGATCTCTGCGCGTGCGGTGGTGCTCGAGAACCCTGGCCACCACCTCGTCTGTGCGGCTACGGAGATAGATCTGCGTCGTCGTCAAGTGCGCGTGACCGAGTACCCACTGCACATCGGTCAGCGACAGATTCGGATCTTCGATCATGCGCTGTGCTGCGGTGTGGCGCAGGTCGTGCAGAGTCCACGACGTACCAAGCGGAAGGTTGGCGCGTTGAAGCATGCGTCGCGCCGCAGAATATGTCAGTGGCCGTACCGGCCTTCGCCTGGTCAACCACAGCGCACGCTCGCCGTCGGGCCGATCGAGTTGCTGCTCGTAGAGCCTGAGCCACACGAACGAATCGGCTGAAGCTGGAAGCCACTGCAATCGACCAGAACCTTTCCGGTGTACACCGATCCGTTGCTCACCCGGGTCGACATGGTCAACGCTCACCCCGAGCAGTTCCGATGCCCTTGCCCCAGTGGAGACGTAGAACGCGAGCAACGCGCGGTCGCGGTGCGAACCGAGAGCTGCGAACAATGCATCGAACATCCCGTCGGGAAGGCTGCGCGGCAACCGATCCGGGGTCTTTTGTCGCAGCGGTGCACGTCGACCCGCGGTGAACGGCGCCATCGGGTTGTGATGCGCCTGAGCTTGGCGGCCCGCTCTGTGCGCCGCGCTCGGGATTGGGTTGACCAACGGGCCCTGACCAGCAGCTGCGCGGTCGACGTAGAACGCCTTTACGACCGCCAGCGCATGGTTGATCGTTGCAGGCGCATATCCCGTCGACTTGCCTGCGGGCCCAACCACCCGCATCCACAGCACGAAGTCACGAGCGTCCACGGGCGTTGCTCGATCCCAGGAAACTCCGATTGCCGCCAGGAACCGCCACCACCGCAGCAAGGCCAACCCGTACGACCGAAGTGAATTCGGGCTAGCGCCCGATGCCAGCATCGTGGCGAAAAAATCGCTCACCTCGGGTATAGGTTCATCCGCTGCATCCCGGAGAACGACGCCAGGCACGCCTTCTACAGAATCGATGCTTCCAACTGCAACAACGATCAGCGTCGTCACCTCCCGCAACCGGTACTGCTGGGACCCGTTCGTTCGATCATCCATTCCTCTGCTGTTCCCCTCCATAGGCCCGATCCTTACTACGACCTGAGCACAGACTGGAAGCACTGTCGCCCACATCAACCGGACACCGCGCGCCTCATCCGCAACCGAGGGAACAACTCCAGGTCGACGTGTCCGTTGGTGCGGTCAACAGTTCGTGGATCATCGTTTTCGCGGCCGCTGCGGGTTCTAACGCTGCGTCGACGACGATCCGGTGGGAGCCGTCGGTGGTGGTGTAGCCGTTCGCGCTGCTGGCGATCGCCTCGCGGGTGACGGTCCATCCACGCCCGGTCATGATCGCGGCGACGCGGTCGTAGATCGCGTCCGGATCGGCGCCGGTGAGCAGCTGGGCGATTTCCTCGGGCTGGGGGTGTCCCTCGATCGGGTCGGTTTGGGAGTGGTCGAACACCGACAGAATCGGGAAGGTGGGCACCTTGCGGGTCTCTTCGTCGCCGGTGGCGGGGTCGGTCTCGGTGACGATGCGGGAGCTGTAGCCGTAGATCCGGATCGCCTTCTGCCCCTTGCGGACCTGCCGCCCACGCTGCTGCCAGGCACGGAATCCGGCGACCTGCGTTGCCTCGGGCTTCTGGGCGAGGATCAACAGGACATTATTGAAAAAGGATGCGGAATAGCATCAGATGCACGATCGCCGCCCCGCCCGTTGCAGCCGACACGATCTCACCATGAACCGACGCCCGTTGTGGCCGCACCGGCACGCCATCCGATTCGAGGGCAGACTCGCTCGTATGAAGGTGGAAATCTTGTACTTCGACGGGTGCCCGAACTGGCAGGAAGCTGCGGACCGGGTTCGCGCTGCGGCCAGCCTGATCGGACAGTCGGACATCGAGATCGGTCACCGGCTGATCTCGTCCGACGCCGAGGCAGCGGCGTCGGCCTTCGCCGGCTCACCGACCATCCTTGTCGACGGCGTCGATGCCTTCGACGATGCCGTGCAACTGACCGAACTCGCCTGCCGCGTCTACTCGACCGACCGCGGCCTGGCGGGTCTGCCGACCGTCGACCAACTCGCCGCGTCGCTGCAATCGAAAGGCGAAGCGCTGCAACGATGAACGCAGCGAAGGGTCGCGTCCCGCCGCCCCGGTCGAACACTGAGCGGTAGCGCCCGCGCGGCGACCAGTGAACCTCGACCTGCACGCACTCCCCTAAGGCACGGCAGCGTTCACTCCCTCGTGGCGTTCGCCGGCGTTAGTGTTGCCCATGGCTATGTCCAGAGCGGTCCCCGCGCTGCCGGTACGGCACATCGAGACCGCGATCGCCGTCTACACCCGCGCCTTCGGCTTCACGGCGCAGTACTCCGATCCCACCTTCGCCAAGCTCACTCGAGACGACGTCGAGATCCACCTGTGGGCCTCCGACGACGACAGCTGGACCACCCGCACCGACCCTGCGCCGTGGCCGGTGTGCAGCGGAGCGGAGACCTTCCTCGCCGGAACGGCCAGTTGCCGCATCACCGTCGACGAGATCACGGAACTGTACGACGAACTCTCGCGCGCGGGCGTTCTGCACCCGGCAGACGCCGGCCACCCCGTCGCGACGGACTGGGGGACGACGGAATTCGCGACCGTCGACGGCGATGGGAACCTGCTCACGTTCTCCACGAACACTATTCGGACCGAAAGCCCGGTCGTCGACGGTGACGGTGACGCTGTCACCACTTCCTGACCGGCGGAGCCGTTGATCACCACGCATCCATCGGCGTCATCACGAAACTTGCATTGGATGCATGATACGTTCATGCGATGTCGGCCATGGATACCGTCGGGTCCGGCGCTTCTCGCGCCGGGGGGTCGGCAGATCACCTGATGCGAGACGGTCTGTCGCTGCTCGCGCCCGAGGAGACCGTGCTCGCGGCGATGATCGAAGGGTGGGAGCAACAGCAGCGCTCGCGGATGCTCGCGAACCTGACCATCGAGCGGCGGACACAGATCGTGCGCCGGTTGGTGGTCTTCACCAACGACTACCCGTGGCAGTGGTCGTCGGCGGACGTCGAGGAGTGGACGACGCATCTGGTGGAGTCGGGAGCCGCGCATTCGACGGTGCGGCTGTATCAGATGGCGGCATCGCTTTTCTGCAGCTACATCTCCGACGTCCGCTACCGGTGGCACGAGGTCTGTGAGCGGCACTTCGGGGTGCACCCGGTGCAGATCTTCCACGAGTGGAACATGGTCGTGCACCGCAGCGACTATGAAGGGCGACCCGGCAATCGGCCGCTGACCCGCGACGAGCTGCAGGCGTTCTTCGACTACTGCGACACCCGGGTGAACCGGGTCGGCGCCTCCGGCCGCAAAGGATGGCTGGCGAGCTATCGCGACGCCACGCTGTTCAAGGTGATCTACGCCTGGGGCCTACGCCGCCGGGAGGCCTCGATGCTCGACACCGTCGACTGGACCGCCAACCCCGCGGCCACCGAGTTCGGCCGCTACGGGGCGCTGTCGGTGCGCCACGGCAAAGCCCTCTCCGGCGGACCGCCGCGGCGCCGCACGGTCCTGACCACCATGGAATGGGCCGCCGAGGCCGTCGACGAGTGGGTCACCGAGATCCGGCCCCTCTACGACTCCGACCAACTCGCCCTCTGGCCCACCGAGCGCAGCGCACGGGTGGGAGCGGTGTCGATCTCCCAACGGTTCGCCGAGTACCGCGACGCCGTCGGGCTCGAGAAGCACCTCGGCCCGCACTGTCTGCGCCACTCGTATGCGACACATCTGCTCGAGGACGGGTTCGATCACCTCTTCGTCCAACAACAACTCGGACACTCCTGGGGATCGACCACCGCGATCTACACCAGCGTCGGCACCGATTACAAGAACAACGCCCTCCGACGAGCACTGAGTCGGGCGTTCACCACCGCGAGCACCGACGAGGAGAACTGATGCCGCACCCGCAGCTGAACTACCAGTGGCATCTGCGCCGCCTCCTGGCCGACCAGGGCATCTTCGCGACCACCGGACTCGGACCCCTCCTCGCCGAACGGGGCATCACACTCTCCGAAGCACAGGTGTATCGCCTGGTCACCGGGACACCCGAACGTCTGAGCCTGCGCACGCTGATGGCACTGTGCGACATCCTCACCTGCACACCCAACGACCTCATCGAACCGATCGCCGAACCCGCCACAGGGACCGCGACCGGAACATCGACACACCGCCCCGACACCGCTGCCGCGACCACCCGCGCCAAGACCCGCACACCACGACGCGCCGACATCCGGCGACAGTGATCGCAGGACGGTGTCGCATCTGCACCACCGCCGAGGTTCGCGGCATGACGGTGTGCGACCGCTGCAGAAAACGAGCCACGCAGCACCGCGGTACGTGCGCCGGCTGCAGAAAGCCGGACAAACTGTTGGACGACGCCGACACCTGCCGGTGGTGCCGCCAGAAGGCGCGTCGCACCTGCACCTGTTGCGATGCAACAGGATCAGCTCTCACCGGCGCCGAAGGCGACACCCTCTGTCACCGGTGCACACTGACCCGCCGCCTCGACGCGATAATCCCTCCTCATGCCGACGGCCCCCTCGCACCGCTGCGGCAGCCGCTCCTGCACGCCGAACCCGTCACCACCCGCCGGTGGCTGATCCGCACCACACCCCTGCTGCTCTCCATCCAGGACGGCAGCACAGCCCTCACACACACCTCGTTCGACACCCTCCCGCACCCGAAGTCGGTCGAGCACCTGCGCTCACTCCTCGTCGCCACCGGCATCCTCGGCCCGGACCTCGACCGCAGCCTGCGCCGCCTCGAAGCCCAACTCCCCCAACTACTGAGCAGCCTGACCCCGAACCACCGCGCACTCCTGACCCGGTGGACACAGTGGGCCGTACTCCCCAGATTGCGCGCGGCGACCGAGAAGCGGGAAGGCCATGTCGGCGCCCAGAACGCTCGCTCACAGATTCGCCAATCGGCACTGTTCCTCGACTTGCTGCAGCAGCGCTCGACAGAGCTCGGCGAGTGCACACAACACGACATCGACACCTGGTTCAGCGCGCCTGGAGCCGCCCACTGGCGCGTGCGGTCCTTCCTGACGTGGGCACGACGCAACCGGCACCTACCCCGCACACTCACCCTCCCCTCGAGCTACCGAGGCCGAGCGGAAGTCCCCACCGACGACGACGAGAGGTGGCAGATCTGCCGACGCCTCGTCCACGACGAGTCTCTGGACCCCGCCGACCGGCTCGCCGGCGCCTTGATCGCGCTGTTCGCCCAACCACTGACCCGTATCGCCGGACTCACCACTGCCCACGTCACCGAAACCGACGCCGGGGTGGAACTGCGGCTCGGCAGCGCCGACACGCTTCTGCTACCGGATCCGTTCGCCCAGATCGCACTGCAACTACCCCGACCACGACGCGCAGGAACCGCCGAGCAGATACCTCAGACATGGCTCTTCCCCGGTCACCGTGCTGACATACCACTCACGGCGACGGCGCTCGGTAACCGGTTGCGTCGCATCGGTATCAGTCCGCAGGCCCTGAGACTGTCCGCCATCGCCCACCTCACCCGAGAGCTCCCACCGAGCGCACTCGCCGCGATGCTGGGTCTGAACGCACACACCGTCGCGCAGCACACGCTCCGAGCCAGCGGCCAATGGGCGAACTACGCCGCCGACCGCCACTCCTGAGTCTCGCTATTCGCAGGGTCGAATACGGCAACCCTGCCAGTGCTGTAGGAGTGGAACGAGGCCACGTGATCGAGGTACGCGCGCCAGGTATCGGAGCTGGTCAGCTCGGCTACCTTGTCCGTGATCGAGGCGTGCAGTGATGCCGCCAGCTCGCGGCGTGCTTCGGCCTTGTCCGCTGCACTGGTCTTGGTCCGTGATGCCATGACTGGCCCCTCTCCCTCGTGACCGGTCCCCCGGCCTGCTCTGCCAATTTCTTGTCGCCGTCCTCTGGCGTGAGGAGAGACAGCAGCGCACGGGAACGACGGGGCAACCCCGCGGCAGGACAGTTTTCGTGGGAGCGCAGCGAGCACGGGACGAAAAGTGTTCGGAGCCTTCGGTCGAAGCGCAGCGGAGCGAGGGGTTGAGGCGGCGGGCCCGGGTGATGCAGTATCGCCGGGAGCCAGATGTGCGACAAGAAATCGATGTCTATTCGCGGTGCGGAGCGCAGCGGAGCTCGGTTCGGAGGGACGCCCGCAAGGTGGCCGGCACCACCGCCAGGCGGAATGCATCACGCGCGTCGCCGCCGGCCAGCGGGCCACCTCCCACCTGAGGAGCTCGCCCGGTGACTGTGCGGGAGCAACGGAGACCGGCCACGCTCGGTGTCGCGGCAGCAATGGGACGAATTCGGTGGTCGGGGTGGCGTGGAATGTTGACAGACCAACATGGGTGATGTTGGAGCAAGGCATGATGCCGAGGCATGAAGTGGGTTCTTGGTGTGTCGCTGGCCTTCGGTGTCCCTGTTGTGTTGATCGTGGGAGGAATTGTGTGGGGTCCGTTGATGGACTGGGATTTGACTCAGCCGCAGGCGACGTTGATCGCGGGGTTCGTGGCTGGGCCGTTTCTGATCACTGCGGCCTATATCGCGTTTCATGGTCAGCGGGAGAATATGAAGACCGAGCGGGAGAAGTTTGACGAGCAGATCCAGTTACAGAAGGATCAGGCTCGGGATGAGTTGCAGCTCAAGCGTGATCAGTGGCTTGCGGAGCAGCGTCTGGTGAACGCTCGGAACGTGCGCGATCGGGACGGTGCACTGTTTGCCCGGATGCTGGCGTTCTATGCGGAGTTCGCCCGTGCCGTGGGGCGGACGAAGAATGCGATACCGCGACTTCCTGTTGCCGATCCGGACAGTAGTTGGGCCTTAGTCGACTCTTATCTCGCCGACGTCGTAGCTGCGGCCAACAGTAAGAATGACTTCACTTCTGAGTTGCGTCTTGCTGGATACGACTCGACGCGTATTCCGCTCAACCCCGTTCACCGGGCGATGAGGCAGGCCCGTGACCATCTTGAGTACGCAGTTCGAGCCAGGCTGCAGGATGCGGAACTACGTGACTATGTAGACTCGTCGATCGAGGAATTCGGCACCGCTTTCAACGATTTGACGGCGAGGGCGGTCGCGGCTCTCGACGATCGCGATAGGGACGTTCTGAGGCTCGCGGACGCATTGGAGTCAGTAGACAGGCCTACAGGTAGTTCCTGATCGACCCCTATCGGCTGGCTCACTGTGAGCTTGGTCGATTGTTTGCAGGGCGGTGAGGGCGATCGCACGGGCCGCCTGTTCGGCGATTTCGGCGGGTAGTGGTGGTCCGTCGATGGTTCGTATCCGCATGACGGTAAGTATGGCGGTGGGCACTGACAGAGCTGTTCTGTTGCAACGGTTTCGGGTCGCCCCGTACTTAGTCCTGGCCTTAGAGATGAAGCAGGTGTGGTGGTGCGGTGCCGTCGAAGCGCTCGAGGCTGTCGAGGACGCCATTGGGCTCAAAGCGTGCGACTTAGATCCACATCATCCTGCCAAACTTACAACCCTGAGGTAACTTTTGCAGACCATGTGCTATTTATGCGCATATGGTGGTGCACGTCTAGCTATCTACATGGAAGTGAACGAGGGTCCAGCGCTGACTCGCACGTGTGACTTACATCCCGATCATCCTGCAAAAGTTACACCGAAGAGGTAACTTTTGCAGGAGAAGCGCTACTTAGGCGGGTATTGTGGTCCGTATGTCTAGCGATCTTAGAATCCTCGACCTCGCTGATCTGTCGTCGGAGCAGTGGGGTCTGTTCACCATGGCGCAGGCAAAGGGCCTGGGGTTCTCCGCACAGCAGATTGCCCGCATGGCCAAGTCTGGAACTGTGGAGCGGATCCGCCATGGCGCCTATCGGGTCGGTGGAGCGCCGAGCGTTCCGTCGGAGCAGCTCCGGGCTGCGTGGATGATGATCGAACCAAGTGTGACCGTGGGTGAGCGTCTGCGGGATGAGTCTCCGGCTGTGGTGACGCACAGGTCTGCTGCGTGGCTTCACGGGCTCGGCGACGTTGATGCTGATGTGATGGAGTTCGCGACTGCGAAGCGGCGGCAGTCTCGTCTGCCCGATGTTCGGTACCGCATTGCTTCCTACGAGAGGGGTGCGTGGACACTCGCGGATGGGCTGCCGGTTACAACGGTGCTGAGGACGATCGTCGATCTCGCCGCGGGGCATCTCGATGGTGGGCACCTGGCGGGCATCGTTCGCGACGCTGTTGTCACCAATCGTGTGGATTCGGAGAGTGCGAGTGAGGCGCTGCGGCCGTATGCCCATAGGTACGGGGTTCAGCTGGGCGATGGGGAAGGTCTTCTGAGTCGCTTCCTCGACGAGGCTGGGATTCCTCAGTCCACGCGTGCGCTAGGCCAGCGTCTGGCCGTACAAGGGGAACTCGGGCTGGTGAACACCGACTTCCTGAATTCTCCGGCGATGCAGAGTCTTCGAGATTCGATGGCAGTGGTCAGTTCTCCGGCGGTGCAAAATCTTCTGAATTCAATGGCACAGACCGTCCTTCCGGCGATGCAGAGTATTCGAGAATCGATGACACTGGTCGACTCTCCGGCGGTGCGAAGTCTTGGGGAATCGGTGACACTGGCCAATGCTCCGGCGATGCAGAGTATTCGAGAATCGATGGCACTGGCCGCTTCTCCGGCGATACAAAACCTTCGGGATGCGGCAGCTGCTGTGGATCCGCCTGTGGTCGCTGAGGCCCAGAAGACCGCCAACCGCCAGCGGCGCACGCAGTGACGAGAATTCGAGGAGCTAAAGCGTTCCAACGGTCGCTGACGGACCGACTGAAGACAGAGTCCAATCTTCGAGGGCGTCCATTCGAGTATTTGCGGCGGGAGTTCTATCTCCAGCGGTTCTTGGCGCGGATCTTCTCGCAACAGGAGGGGCGGTGGTTGCTCAAAGGTGGCGCATCACTGTTGGTGCGGCTCCCAGATGCGCGCTACAGCCAGGATATCGACCTTCTGCACACCACAGCGGGCCTTGAAGGGGCAGTCGAAGATCTTCGGGCGGCAGCAGATCTGAGCGAACTCGATCCACTTCGCTTCGCTATACGCGATGCACCTACTGCGATGACTGGTGGTGTCGACGGCGCGAAACTCAAGGTCGACGTCTATTACGACGCAGTGCAACTCTTCACTTTTCCGATAGACCTTGCGACTGAGCTTGTTGCAGTAGGTGACGTCGATTATCAGTCCCCGACACCGATCGTGGTCATGGAAGATCTGGCTGAGATGCCGGAGTTTGCGTTGTACCCGTTGCCGGCGCAGATCGCCGACAAGGTGTGTGCGATGTATGGGAAGTACGGGTCGAATGGTGGTCCGTCGTCGCGGTATCACGATCTGGTTGATCTGGTACTGATAATTTCTGCTTGGCATTTCGCAGCGGATGTGTTGGCGCGTGGCCTGTCTCAGGAGTCCGAACGTCGGGGATTGGACTTGCCGCCGGCCATGTCCGCGCCTTCCTCTGCGTGGACTGCCGGTTATGAGGCGCTTGCTCGAACGGTGTCGGGATTGCCTGATTCGGCGTTGACTCTCGACTCGGCGTTGGTGGCCGCAGGGCGGTGCCTTGATCCAATTTTGTCGAATCGGGTTGTTCGCGGGTTTTGGGACCCGGACACTGCCGAGTGGGGCTGAGTAGCTCGGATCGGGAAGCTAGAAAGACAAAGAAATGAACCACTCCTCGTCATGGCGTTTGAGGCAGGAGTGCTCGACTCTCGCTGCCGCAGTGGCACTGTGGCCCGTTGGTGTGGAAGAAAGGTACGCGGCCTCTCCCCCGCTGACTACTAAAGGGCGGCGAGGTGTCGGTAGAGGGTGACTCTGCCGATACCGAGGAATGATGCGATCCCGGTTTTGGGTGCAGTCAGACCACGGTCAGATAGATCAGTGCAATGTTCAGTGCGACGACGATTCCCGCGATGAGCCATGCCGCGTATGCCGTGATCCGGTGATTGACATCGCCGCCCATCAAGATGCGGTCCGAGGTGAACCGCACCAAGGGAATCAACGCGAATGGGATACCGAACGACAGCACGACCTGCGAGACGACCAGTGCCCGACTGGGGTCGACTCCTGCTGCCAGAATTGCCAGTGCGGGAACAAGTGTCACCAGTCGTCGCACCAGAATCGGAATGCGCTTACGTAGTAGCCCATCCATGATCATCGCCCCCGCGTACGCCCCGACCGATGTCGATGCAAGGCCCGAGGCCAGCAGGCCCACCGCGAACAGCAGTGCTACCACCGGCCCCAGAGTGTCACCTACTGCGGCGTGGGCTCCTTCGATGGAATTGACGCCCTCGCGGCCCCCGAGCGTCGATGCCGCCAGCAGCAGCATCGACATGTTCACTGCACCGGCCAGCAGCATCGCCAACCCGACATCGATCCGGGTGATCCGCAACAACCGCTGCCGGACAGGCCCTGCCTCGGGGTGTCCGTGCCGGTCACGTGCTAGACCGGAGTGCAGGTACACCGCGTGCGGCATGATCGTCGCACCGAGCATCGCGGCGGCGATCAACACGCTTTCCGCGCCGTCGAACCGCGGAATCAGACCGGCCGCGGCCTCGGTGAACGATGGCGGTTCCACGACGACGCTGGCAAGAAATCCGACCGCGATGACACCGAGTAGCCCGAGAATCACGAACTCGAAGGGCCGTTGGCCCCGCCGATCCTGGACCATCAACAAGATCATCGATACGGCCCCGGTGATGAGGCCGCCGATCAGGAGCGGCAGGTCGAAGAGCAAGTAGAGGGCGATCGCACCGCCGACGATTTCGGCGAGGTCGGTCGCCATGGCGACCACCTCTGCTTGCCCCCAATATGCCAGTCGCACAGTCCTGCTCGACTTCTCGCGAACGACTTCGGGCAGTGTCATTCCGGTGACGATGCCGAGTTTGGCGGAGAGGAACTGCACGAGACCGGCCATCACATTCGCGGCAACGATCACCCAGACCAGCAGGTATCCGAACTGCGCACCGGCACTGACATTGGAGGCGACATTGCCGGGGTCGACGTAGGCGATCGCTGCGACGAAAGCGGGTCCGAGCAGAACGAGGCCCGACCGCAACCTCGAGGGCGGCCGAGACGATCGGCGCTGCAGCACAGACATGACCACACCCTCCGGCACCAACAGTATGTCAGGACCCTGAAAATATAGTTCGGCTACCCGAACAATGCAACGCGGCGCGGTGGTTCGGCGACATCTCGATCAGATGGGCAGGACCACTGCACTGACGAATTCGTTGCGGATCCAGGCGATGAACAATCCCCACACTCCGGTCAGCAGCGCGATGCCGACGGCGATCATGATGACACCGCCCGCGACCTTGATCTTCTGCGAGTTCCTCCGAAGCCACCCCACCCCGCGCATCGCCGAACTCGAACCGAACGCGAGGACGACGAACGGTAGGCCGAGCCCCATGCAGTACGCGACGATGAGAGTGACCCCGCGAGCTGCGGTTGCACCTTCGGTTCCTGCTGCAACAGACAGAACGCCGGCGAGGGTGGGGCCCAGACACGGTGTCCAGCCGAGCGCGAACACACCGCCGAGCAGCGGCGCTCCAGCGAGGGACGAGATCTGCTGAGGTGCGAATCGGGTGTCGCGTTGCAGAACGGGTATCAATCCGATGAACGCCGCACCCATGATGATCGTGATGACGCCGCCGACTCGTTGGAGCACTTGCTCGTTGATGCGCAAGGTGCCGATGACTCCGAAGATCGAGGCTGTGGCGAGGACGAAGACGATCGTGAATCCGGCGACGAACAACGACGCTGCGCCGGCCACACGCCAGCGATTCGCCAGCTCCGTCGACGACGTGCCGGTGGTCGAGGTGCCGGGCGATCGGGTCTCGGCTGATTGGGCGTCGGCACCGGCGATTCCCGCCAGGTAGGACAGGTATCCCGGCACCAGCGGCACCACGCACGGGGAGGCGAACGAGACCAACCCGGCGAGCATGCATGCCGCGATCGCGAGCAGAAGGGGCCCGCTCGATGCCGCGTTCTGGAAGGCCGACCCGATGTCCTGGGCGAGAAGAGTCGTCATTCTGCGGCTACCCGTTCGACGACGGGAAGGAGATCGTCGGTGAGCAAGGCGCGCATGAAGACCGCGGCCACGCGGTGCTGACGGTCGAGTACCAGCGTCGAAGGGATCACGCTGGTCGGGTAGTTCCCGCCGAGAGCGATCAGGGTCCGCATCGAAGGGTCGTAGATCGAGGGGTAGGAGACGTCGTTGTCGACCACGAAGTCCTGCGCTTTGTCCTTCTGTGGATCTCTGACGTTGAGGCCGAGGAACTGCACGCCGCGCTCGCGGGTGGTCTCGTAGACCTCTTCGAGGTCGTCGGCTTCGCCGCGGCAGGGGCCACACCACTGACCCCAGAGATTGATCACCACCACCTTGCCGTCGTAGTCCGACAGAGCGGTCGTCTTGCCTTCCTCCATCAGATCGGGGCCGGCGAGTTCGCCTATGGTACCGCGTGTTTCGGGGGGATCGTAGACGATGTCGGTTCGACCGCCGGGGGCGACGAAGTCGAAGCTACCTCCCGTGGATGCAGCCTGTGCGCCGTCGGAGCATCCGGAGATCAGTAGTACGACGGCAAGAATCGATCCAATTGCCGCGGTGGGCGTGGAGCCTTGACGGCGCGCACCGACCCACGCAGGGAAAAAACGTGTCATGAGGTGAAATCCTTTACTGCAGTGCGGATCTGGTCTGTCGTCTCGAACACTGTCGGGTCGGTGACGCGCTCGATCGTTCCGTCCGGGTGGAGGAAAAAGCTCAGGGGAAGGACCGGCGGTGCCGAGAGCGCGTCCAGGACGCTGCCGCCGTCGATGTAGTTCGGATAGCGGACGCCCAGTTGCGTGAGCAGCGCGGCCGCGTCCTCGGGTCGGTCCTCGACGTCGATTCCGATGACTGGGATCGCGTCGGGTTCTGCGGCGTAGGCATCGAGTACGGGCATCTCGGTGCGGCACGGGCCGCACCAGGATGCCCACAGGTTGATCAGCGTCGCCTCGCTGCCGAGAACATCGGCGAGATCGACATAGCTGTCGCTGCCGATGCAGCGCGCTATCACTCCCGCCAGCGGACCGCCTTCGCGCGGTACCGGCGGCGGACACAGCGGTAGCGCTGTTGCTCGTGCCGCGTCATCCGGCGGGCGGGACAATGTGGGTTCGGGTCCGACCGGAGCGACATTGTTGGCGATGACGTCGGACGGGCCGCCCTCGACGCCACCGGAGCGGGGCCACAGTGCGACGATCGATGCAACGACAACGACGAGCATGACGATCGACCAGCCGCGCGTCATCGCCGTGACCTTCTTTCTCGAGAGGGCGGCAGAGGGGCGAACGGTACGTCGCGGATCATAGGAGCGTGGACCAGTACGACCAGAAACGCTGCGCGATCAGGGCGATGAGGAAGAGAAACCACACGGTCAGCGGAATCGAGTGATTGCGAATCACCGAGTCAAGCCATACCCGAAACCATTGCCGAAGAGCGGATTTCGACCTGGCGCGGTCGAGGTTGCGCAGCGTGACGTACCAGAAGATCGGTACGGTGACCGCCCACACCGCCATGCAGTAGGGGCACAGGGCGCCGATCTCGTACAGGCTCTGCACGATCAGCCAGTGCACGAAGACTGCGGCAGCAGTGACACCGACCTGCACTGCGCCCCAGAACCACTGCGCGAACATCGCACCGGCGAGAAGGGCGGCACCCACTGCTGCCACGACGGCGAAGCCTGCGATCCCGAGGAGGGAATTGGGAAATCCGAACGCAGACGCCTGCGGGGTGTCCATCACCGATCCGCAGTTGAGCACCGGGTTGATGCTGCAGGTCGGGGCGTAGGCGGGGTCGAGCGCAAGAGCGAACTTTTCTACCGTGAGCACGAACGCGGCGGTCAGGCCGATCAGGCCGCCCACCAGCAGCAGCCAGGGCAGGCTCCGGCCGAACGATCCACCTTGTCGGGTCTCGTTCGCTGGGAGGTCAGCCGAGTGCAGCGTCGAGGGCATCGGCGAGGTCTCCGTACGTGGTCGGTTCGATCTTGGTGCCGTTGAGGAAGAACGTCGGGGTGCCCTGCACGCCGAGCGCGATCCCGTCCGCGACGTCGGCCTCGATGCGCGCGAGCGTCGCAGGGTCGGTGTAAGCGGCATCGAAGGCGCTCATGTCGAGCCCTTGCTCGACGGCGAAGCTGCGGAACAACTCGTCCTGCGGAACCTGCTGTTCGCCCCACTGCGCCTGCGTTTCGTACATGCGCTGATACATCGCCTCGAATCCGCCCTGCTGGGCCGCGGCCTCGACTGCGCGTGCGGCTC
The DNA here is from genome assembly GCF_049195265.1 of Rhodococcus sp. MALMAid1271. NCBI lineage: Bacteria > Bacillati > Actinomycetota > Actinomycetes > Mycobacteriales > Nocardiaceae > Rhodococcus > Rhodococcus sp. MALMAid1271. Next base: position 112,936 of record NZ_JBMIRQ010000126.1, read on the forward strand.
GTTCGGCATTGAAGTGGGAGGCGATCGGAAAGTAGCGGGCCACGAAGCTCACCCGGTCGCCGTACTCTTCACGCAATTGCTCGATCGCCGGGTAGGCCGATCGGCAGGCCTCGCACTCGAAGTCGAGGAACTCCACGAACGTGACCCGGCCGTCGGGCACCGAGTTCAACCGATGACTGTTCTCGCGCACCGCAATCGAGGCAGGGTCGGTCGCGGCCTGCTCGGCGGCGGCAGCATCCGGAGACCCCGATCGATCCACCACCAGAAATACAGCCAACGCGGCGGCGAACACGATCACCAGGGACAAGGAAATCTTCAACGCTCGGCTCATACAACTACCTTCTCGATTCGTTCGGATTGATCAATGGGCCCGATATGGGCGTTTCGACTCGTTATGACACTAACAATCGTACGAACGTTGACTAAAGGACCTTCCCTAACGATCGCATGATTGTTAGATTGTGCCCATGGCCTTGGAACCTCTGGACTCGTGCGATTTGTTGTGTATGGACCTCCCTCACGCCGAGAGGGTTCGCGCTACTCTGCCCGCGCTCGGCGATATCGAACCGGTCGCCGACGCTGCCCGAGCATTCGGCGACCCCACCCGACTGACCATCGCGCTCGCGTTGAACGCCGGCGGGCAGATGTGTGGCTGCGACATCGCGTGGATCGTGGGACAGAGCCAGAAGCTGGTCTCCCACCATCTCCGCAAACTCAAAGCCGCGGACGCCGTCACATCGAACAGAGAGGGAAAGTTGGTCATGTATTCGCTCACCGACCGCGGCACCCGACTGCTCGCGACACTGACCGAGGTACTGCCCACCGCCTCGGCCACCGCCGAAGTCACCGGGGTCGATCATGGCTGACGCGTGCTGCGGACCTACCCCGGCAGCGCCGACCACCGAATCCACTGCTGACGGTGCGGGCACGGGAGGTCCGGCTCCGACCGATGCACTCCCGGGGTTGTGGCAGGTCCGCGAGCTGCAACTCGCCTCGGCCGCCGCGATCATCCTGGGCGCATCGTGGGTGCTCGGTCGAACGGGTGCCGATGCGGTTGCGACCGTCGGCGCTCTGATCGCTGCCGCGATCGCCGCCGTCACCTTCGTTCCCGCGACGGTGAGAAATCTGCGACACGGACGCATCGGTGTCGGCACGCTGATGACGATCGCGCTCCTCGGTGCCATCGCATTGGGCCAGATCCCCGAGGCCGCGATGCTCGGCATCTTGTTCTCCGTCGCCGAGGGACTCGAGGAATACGCGGTCTCCAAGACCCGCCGCGGACTGCGCGCACTCCTGTCCTTGGTGCCGCCGACGGTATCTGTCCTGCGCGGTGGAACCGAGCAGGCCCTGTCCCCCGACGATGTCGTGATCGGGGACATCATGGTGCTGCGGCCGGGTGAGCGAGCTGCCACGGACGGCACCATCGCTCGCGGTTCGACCAACCTGGACGTGTCTGCGATCACCGGTGAATCCGTGCCCATCGAAGCCGGTGTCGGTGACGAGGTGCATGCCGGTGCCATCAACGGCGGCGGGGCCATCGAGGTCACCGTCACCACGAAGGCGTCGGAGAGCTCACTCGCTCGCATCGTGCACATCGTCGAGCAAGCCCAGGACCGCAAAGGGGCCGGCCAGCGGCTCGCAGACCGGATTGCACACCCCCTCGTGCCCTCGATCATGGTTCTCGCCGTACTCGTCGCCGGCGTGGGCGCGGTGCTCGGTGACCCGATGCTGTGGCTCGAACGCGCACTGGTGGTCCTGGTCGCGGCATCACCGTGCGCGCTGGCGATCTCCGTTCCCTTGTCGGTGGTTGCAGCAATCGGCGCAGCAAGTCGCAACGGGGCATTGATCAAAGGCGGTGCAGCAGTGGAAGAGCTGGGCCGCATTCGCGTCGTCGCCTTGGACAAGACCGGCACCCTCACCGCAGGACGACCGGAGGTCGTCGACGTCGTCACCGCTGCGGGAATCAGCCGCGACGCCGCGCTGGCCGTTGCTGCTGCGCTCGAAGCGCGCAGCGAGCATCCACTCGCCCGCGCCGTACTGGCCTCCGTATCGACCGTCGCGGCAGCCGATGATGTCACTGCCATCGCCGGGCACGGCCTGACCGGCACCCTCGACGGAGCCCCGATCAGGCTCGGGAAACCGAGCTGGTTCGACACACACCCCAGCTCCGAGGAGTTCCGCGCCGACGTCGCTCGTCTCCAGAGCAGCGGTGCCACAGTCGTTCTCGTCGAACGCGCCGGAGTTCTGATCGCTGCGATCGCCGTCCGCGACGAACTGCGGCCCGAGGCCGCCGAGGCTGTCCGCCAACTCACCGCGCTCGGTATCGACACTGCGATGCTCACCGGCGACAACGCGCTCACTGCGCAGGCTCTGGCGACCCAGGCGGGCATCACCGCCGTCCACGCCGAACTACTGCCCGAGGACAAAGCGGCCCTGCTGACCGACATCGCGGCCGGACGCAAGATTGCCATGGTCGGCGACGGCATCAACGACGCTCCCGCCTTGGCGACCGCAGATGTCGGTATCGCCATGGGCGCGATGGGAACCGACGTTGCCATCGAGACCGCCGATGTTGCCCTCATGGGGGAAGACCTCCGGCATCTACCGCAGGTGCTGGCCCACGCTCGACGCGCCCGGCGCATCATGATCGAGAACATCGCCTTGTCGATTGCCATCATCGGCGTGCTCGTCCCACTGGCTGCTACCGGTGTCCTGGGCTTGGCCACCGTGGTGCTCGTCCACGAACTCGCCGAAGTCCTGGTCATAGCCAATGCGATTCGCGCCGCCCGCACCACTCCCTTGGACGGGTTCGTGCCCCCGCCCGCGGCGTCCGGTGCCCTCAACGTCACGATCGCACCCGCAGCGGCCTTCGAGGATGCCTGCTGTGCTCCGGCTCCGACGCCGAGGAACACCGCACCTCTCGCATCTGGGAACCTACTGGCCTCCAACACCACAACGTCACCATCGGCGATCGGAGCATACGATGACAGCTCCGGGTGCTCGGATGGATGTACCTGCTGCACATCGACCCCCGCGCACGGCGAACTCTTCCGCGGAAAGAGGTAGAGACCTGTGAGCGGTGATCGAACTGCACGCAGGCTCTACGAGATCGAAATGACCGCAGCAGCAGGGGCATCGACAACAGAGGTGCGCTGGTACCACCTCGAACGAGCACACATCCTCTCGCAGCCCTATCCGTGGTTGCATACTCGCAACCACGCCGCGATGTTGAAAGCTGCGGTGACAGAACATGATCGGCGCGAATCCTGGGGCCAGTTGATTCGGATCGTGGTCGCTGCTCCAGGATCGTGGTCGGGGCGATACCCGGCCGGTAACACCGGCCGGGTCGAGGCGGGACTGATGTCGCCGATGCCCATTCCGCAGGACCTTGCGGACGCGCTGGGGGGCACGTAGCGGGAGTCATCAGTTCAGGCCTGCGTAGGAGTGTAGGCCTGAGACGACCATGTTGATGATGAACAGGTTGAACAGCATCGCCACGAATCCGGCGATGTTGATCCATGCTGCGCGGGTGTTGCGCCATCCGCTGGTGGCTCGGGCGTGCAGGTAGGAGGCGTACACGATCCAGGTGATGAAGGAGACCGTTTCTTTCGGGTCCCAGCCCCAGAATCGGCCCCATGCGGCTTCGGCCCAAATGGCACCGAGGATGACGCCGACGCCGAAGAGTGGAAATGCGAAGATCGTGGTCTTGTACGCCAGGATGTCCAGTGTCTGCGCGGAAGGCAGACGGGCGACGATTCGGCTCATTCTGCTCCCCGAGGCCTCGGGATGCTTCATGCGGATCAGGAACAGCGCGCTCGCAACCCCGGAGATCAAGAACACCCCGCTGCCGAGCGAGACGATCGAGACGTGCACCGGCAGCCAGTACGACTGCAGTGCCGGTACCACCGGTGCTGCGTTGGCGTACAGCACGGTGCCAGCGACGAACAGGAGGATCAACGTCGGCACCAGGACGAACAACCACAGGGTGCGCAGCTGCTTGGAGCGCAGCACCACCAGTGCAGCCAGTACACCGGCCGCGCAGGTGACCGAGACGAATTCGTACATGTTGCCCCACGGCGGCCTGCTGGCGGCGATCCCGCGAAGAACGATCGACCCGACATGCAACGTCAGCGCCACCATCACCAGCCCGAGTCCGGTACGGCCCATGCGTTCGGACGGAACCCGCCGGGGTGCATCGGGAATGCGTCCTGGCGTCGTCGATGTCACTGCGATCACCCGCGTGCGCAGTCGCTCCATATTGTGCAGCGCCGCGCTACGGGTCGATGCGAGCTGGCCGAGGAATGCGATCGCTGCGAGGAGATAGACCACGAAGGCTGTCTCGAAGCTGATGTCGCTCCAACGGGCGAGGGTGTCGTCGATCGGCATGGTGTTACACCGTTTCTCTGTCGTGGGTCTCGGAGACGCTCGAAGTTGTCTGCGGCCAGATCTGTGACCGGAGGGTCTGGAATTCGGGTCCCCAGCCGGCGTGATCGGTGCGAGCCAGGCCGCCCATGTCCACTCGCGAGAGACCGTGTTCGCCAAGGTGGGCCCGGAACCAGACACGACGGCGTGTGATGACCAGGGACACCAGTAGTCCGGTCATCATCGTGACCGCGAACACGAGGACCCACCGCTGCGCGGGGTCGTATCCGACCTGGAGATTCGCGAATTCCTTGGCACCGTCGAACCGGACGAGGGTGCCGTCGGAGAGGGTTGTCGATTCTCCGGGCCGCAGGTTGACCCGGTCCTGCTTGACCAGCCGACCCTGGTTGATCATCTCCTGGTCCAGGGAGAAGATCGACTGCGGGATGCCGGTGTCGAGACCGGTGTCGCCCTTGTAGATGTCTACTGCCACAGCGGGATCGACCAATTCCGGGAAGCGGGAGGAGAGCAGGTTTCCGTTGAATTGCGCGGTGGGCGCGAAGAGTCCTTCGATGGCGATCTGGCCTCGGCGGCGTTCGTCGGCGGTGGCGTAGGTCCCCCCGGGTGGGTCGAATCGCAGCGCGCCGCTGCTGAGGAACGTCGTGGCGTCGTCGGGGCGGAACTGCAGGGCTTCGGTGCGGGTCTGGCCGTCGGGGAAGGTGACGGTGAATTCGGGGGCGTAGCCGTGTCCGGTGAGGTAGATGCGTTCGTCGCCGAGCCGGAGGGGTTCGTTGACTTTGAGTTGATAGTCGCGCCAGGTGTCGGCGGCGATGTCGTCGGCGCTCTGGTAGGAGATGTTCGAGGTGAACATCTCGGCCTGACCATTGTCGAGGTAGTCGGCGGTGAAGTCCTTGACCCGGATACAGAACGGCTCGAGTCCGGTGCCGTCGGTGCTGTTGCCGGCGCGGAAGGAGTCGTAGACGGCGGGAGAGGTGTTGCAGAAACCGGGTCCGTTGTCGGCGATGACGATGACCGAGCCTTCGTAGCCGAACAGTTTGCCGATGGCGATAGCGGCGAGCAGACCGATCAGAGAGAAGTGGAAGAGCAAGTTCCCGGCCTCGCGGGTGTAGCCCTTCTCGGCCGAGAGAGTCAGTGCCCCATCGGGCTCGGGCCGAACGACGGTACGCCACCCTTTCAAGTGCGGCGCGATGTCGGCAATCACCTTCTCGGGGTCACCGGCGAGGGTGCCCGAATGCTGCAACGGTAGTCGAGTGAGGTTTCGAGGTACTCGAACAGGTTGTGCGCGCAGAGCTTTGCCGTGCTCGATCAACCGGGGAGTCAGACAGCCGATCAGGGACACGAACAGCAGGACGTAGATCGCGGTGAACCAGGAACTTGCGAACACGTCGAACAATTCCAGTGTGTCCATCACCGGCCCGAGAGCCGGGCGCGCGGCGATGTAGGCATCGACGGCCTGGGTATTGAGATTGCGCTGCGGCAGCAGTGCGCCGGGGATTGCTGCGGCGGCGAGGAGGAACAGCAGCACCAGCGCTGTACGCATCGACGTCAGTTGTCGCCACCGGTTGCGCAGCATCGCCACTGTTCTGCGCACCAGTCTCGGCGAGTGCGCACCGGGGTGTTCGTCGATCGTCATCTCCGCACGCCCGTCACCGACCACCATCTAAATACTACGCGACATAGTAGTTTGCGTGTTCGGTGTGGTGGAGCGTGGTCGGCGCAGCAGCGAGAACGCCAGTGCCGCAACAGCGCCGGTGGCGGAAATCCATTCCGGAACGCTGCCGGTGATCGTCGCCGGGGTGAGCGTGGCGCTCAGGGACACCTCGGTGACGACAGCTGCGGGGGTGAACAGCTCCGTGCGCTCGACGACCTCCCCGCGTGCATCGATGACGGCGCTGACGCCGCTGGTGGCCGAAACGACGACGCTGCGCCCGTGTTCGACCGCTCGCACCCGCGACATGGCGAGTTGTTGATAGGTCATGTTCGTCCGACCGAAGGTGGCGTTGTTGGTCGGCACTGCGATCAGCTGGGCACCGGCGCGAACGGAGTCGGTGAGCAATGCGTCGAAGGCGACCTCGTAGCAGGTGGCCACCGCGACGGGCACTCCGGCGAGGTCGACGACACCGTTGCCCTGGCCCGGGGTGAAGTTTCCCGCTTGGGCGGCATAGGGAGAGAGTGCCGTGACGATCGCGCGCATCGGCAAGTATTCGCCGAACGGCACCAGTTGTCGCTTGTCGTGCATCTGTCCGGGCCCGCTGGCGGGATCCCACACGATCGAGGTGTTCGTGGTGGTGCCGTCGCCCTGGCGTAGCACCGTGCCGACGAGAATGGGCACTCCGACGGCGCGGGCTGCGGCGTCGATACGTGCGGCGGCATCGGGGTTGCGCAGAGGGTCGATGTCGGAGGAGTTCTCCGGCCAGATGACCAGATCGGGTGCGCGTACGCGGCCGGAGTCGATGTCGTCGGCGAGCTCGATGGTGCGCTGAACGTGGTTGTCGAGCACTGCTCGTCGTTGGGCGTTGAAGTCGAGACCGAGCCGCGGGACGTTGCCTTGCACCAAGGCGACGGTGACCGTGTCCTGCTGCGGTGGAGCGAACAGTGGAGCTACCACCGCGAGCGCCCCTACAGCAGTGGCCGCACCGATGCACGACGCTGCTGCAGTTCTGCGGGTGATGCGATCGGAAGCGATGGCACCGGCCAGAGCGGACCCGATCAGCACCACGACGAACGACAACCCCGGCGCGCCGATCAACGCAGCCAGAGGCAGCAGCGGCCCGTCGGATTGACCGAATGCGATGCGGCCCCAGGGGAATCCGCCGAACGGGATCCGAGATCGTGCCGCTTCCATCGCCACCCAGGCGCTCGCCACCCAGACCGGCCCCCACGGCAGTCGGGACATCCGATCCGCTACTGCGCCGAACATCGCCACGAAGAGGGCTTGAACGACGGCCAGCGCCAGCCACGGCACCGATCCGACGTACTCCCCCACCCACGGCAGCAGAGGCACGAAGAACGCCGAGCCGGCGACGAAGCCGTAGCCGGCTCCCGCGAGCGCTCCCTGCCCGCGGACCGCCAGCACCAGCACGGCAATCGCCGCGGGAGCGAGAAACCACAGATCGACGGGAGGGAACGTGGCGTACAACATCAGCCCGGACGACGCGACGGCGAGGAGCCGGATCCACGCGCGGACTCCGTTGCTGCCGGTCACCCACCGCGCCCGGCTCGGGCCGTAGCCGAGAGGTCGAGGTCCGGGTTCGATGTCAGGAGCGGCCCTCATGACGGCACTCGCGTGCAGCCGGTACCGGAGAAGTCTCTGCCGTTCATCAATTACTATGTTGCATAGTATTTGAAGTTATGGCAACTCTGCGGTGGAGACCGATCCCATGCCGTCGACGCGCAACACCCGTCCGAGGTACACCCGAGAACGAGGATCCGTGAACCGCTCCCCCACCACGTCTCCCACGCGAGTGCGTGCTTACACAGTGACTCTCGTGCTGACATTGGTCGCTACCGCGCTGACCGTCGACTACTGGGCGCAACAAGCGTTGCCCGGCTCTCCGATCGCACTACCGGTCCTCGAACTGCGACTCGCCTTCAACCGCGGAATGGCCTTCAGCCTGGGCGATTCGCTGCCTCTATGGGTGATCGTGTCGGTCACGGCGACGATCACCGCCGGGGTCGCGGCCTACGGATGGCACAGCGCTCGGCACGGGGAGCAGTGGACAACGGCAGCGCTGGCACTGATCCTCGCCGGTGCCCTGTCCAATGTTCTCGACCGGCTTGTCGATGGTGCGGTCACGGACTACTTCCACACTGGATGGTGGCCGACGTTCAACCTCGCCGATGTCTACATCACCAGCGGTGTCGTGGTGCTGATCGGTGCGTCGGTGTTCGTGCGGGATACAGCCGAGAGGCAGCCCGGTTCCGATTCGGCGGCCGCACACACCTGACCGTGGACCTCACTGTCTGCGGCTCCTTCGCCGTGTCGCCGGTGCAGTGCTCGCTACGGACGTCCCTGTGGACCACCGACCGCGCCGCGCAGATCCGTCTCACGACCCCGCGTGACCCGAGCCGGCGGGTTCGCACGACCCCGCCTCACCCACTTCGAAGACCTCGACTGCTCCCTGTCACCACGCCACTTCCCGACATCGCCCCTCACCGCGTGGAGGTTCGACCTGCAGCGTGGCGTGTTCGAGACTGTACTGATCGAGAAGGACCTGTTGAGCGGCAGCGAGCACCGGCGGTGAGGCGGTACCCGGGGTCACGGTCAAATGCGCCGACGCGACCTCCATCCCGGACGTCAGGGTCCAGATGTGCAGGTCGTGCACGTCCTCGACACCCTCGACGGCGGCCAACGACTTCTCGACCGCTGCCACGTCGATGCCCGACGGGGCGTGCTGCAGCAGTATCCGCACGGCGTGACGGCCCAGGTTGAACGCGCGCGGCAGGACGAACACTCCGATGGCGACCGCGATGACCGGATCTGCGTACCGCCATCCGAACAGGACGGTGACCAGCCCGCTGACGAGTACGCCGATCGAGCCGAGCATGTCCGCCATCACCTCGAGATACGCACCCCGAACGTTGAGGCTGTCCTTGGCGCCGCTGCGCAGCAAGGCGAACGCGATGAGGTTCATCACGAGCCCGAGTGTGGCCACCGCCATCACCGGGACGCCGGGGACCTCGGGCGGATTCGAGATGCGTTGCGCTGCTTCGTAAAGAATCCAACCGGCCACACCGAACAGCAGAAGTGCATTGAACAATGCGGCGAACACCTCGGCTCGGTAGAGCCCGAACGTGCGGGCAGCCTTGGTCGATTGTCGCTGCGCGAGTGTGATCGCCACGATCGCCATCAGTATCCCGAACACGTCGGTGAACACGTGTGCGGAATCGGAGAGCAGGGCCAGCGACGAGGTGGACAGGCCGACCACGACCTGCGTCACGAGGGTGACCGCCCCCAGGCCGACGGCGATCCACAGTCGGCCGAGGTGTTTTCCGGAAGCGCTGGCCGGTGAACCCGGCTCGATCCCGTGGCCGTGTCCGTGCCCCATCGCTGCTCCTTCGTCGTGTCCGGTCCGCAGAACGACAACATATTGCGATATGCGCATATATGCAAGTGTTGAAGGATCGTCCGGCGGCCCGGACTCGTACAACTATCATTCGTAGTAGTTCATTGTCGGCGCAGGTCGGACTGCCTCGCGCCTATGACGAAAACACGATCCACCGGGAAGAGGCGGACACCATGGCCACCGAAGCGGCCCGCTCGACCCGCGGCGCAGTGGATCGACGCTCCGGATCGCAGGTGATGGTGCTGTGCGCGGTGATTGCCGCGGTGGTCGCTGCACTGCTCGCCGCGATGTCGACGTCCCAAGCGCTCGTCCTGTTGGGTCTGCCCGATCCCGGCCCGGTCACCACGTTCGGGATTCCGGCGCTGACCGCGATCGGCGAGGTGGCCGCGGTCGTGGCGGCGGGTTCGCTGCTCCTCGCAGCATTTCTCGTTCCGCCTCAGAGGTCGGGTGTGCTCGACATCGACGGGTACGTAGCCGTCCGCACCGCGGCGAAGGCCTCCGCAGTGTGGGCGGTGTGCGCGGCGGCGTTGGTGCCGCTGACGCTCTCGGATGCGTCGGGTCAACCTGTCGGATCCGTTGCGGCGCAACCGGTGCAGTTCCTCGGTGCGATCGGCGATGTCGATTCCTCCACTGCATGGGCCATCACCTCTGCGGTCGCGGCGATCACCGCCGCAGCATGCGCGGCGGTGTTGCGGCATCGGTGGACCCCCGCCTTGTTCGCCCTGTCGATGCTCGCGTTGATCCCGCGCGCGGTCACCGGCCATTCCTCGACCGGCGGCAATCACGACATCGCGACGAACTCGTTGATTCTGCACATCCTCGCTGCCGCACTGTGGGTGGGCGGACTCCTCGCACTTCTCGCTCATGCGCTGCGCGGGGGTGGACACCTCGCCGTCGCGACCCGCCGCTATTCGACGCTCGCTCTGGTTGCGTTCGTGATCATGGCGGTCTCCGGAGTGGTCAACGCTGCCGTGCGAGTACCCGTGACGTCGCTGTGGGATTCGACGTACGGCGCTCTGATACTGGCGAAGATCGCAGCTCTGGCGATCGTGGGGACCCTCGGGTGGATGCAGCGACGACGAACGGTCGGCGCTCTGGCTCACGATCCCGAGAACCGCAGATCCCTGATCACGTTGTCGATGATCGAGACCCTCGTTCTCGTCACCACAGTGGGCCTGGCGGTCGCACTCGGTCGCACTCCCCCGCCCCCGCCGCAGGACGCTTCGCTACCTCAGGCGCACGAAGAGGCCTTGGGCTACGTGTTGGACGGCCCTCCCACCGCTGCGCGGTTGGCGTTCGAGTGGCGTTTCGACCTGGTGTTCGGCTCCGCGGCGGTGATCGCGGCCGTCCTGTACCTGCTGGCCGTGCGGCGCCGCCGGCGGGCAGGCCTGCCATGGCGGAGGCGGTGGACAGCGAGCTGGTTGACGGGCACTGCGGTGCTGCTCGTGGCGACCTCGTCCGGGGTCGGGCTCTACAGCCCGGCGATGTTCAGCGTGCACATGGCGGGACTGACCGCGGTCGCCATCGCCGTGCCGTTGCTGTTGGTCCTCGGCCGACCGGCCACCTTGGTCGCCTCGGTCCTGCCGACCGCGCCGGCAGCCGAGGCACCGGGCTCGCGCGAATGGCTCCGGGCTGCATGGCACAGCCGAGCAGCCCGGATCGCGATCCACCCGTGGGTCAGCACCACGGTGTTTCTGAGCAGCTTCTACCTGCTCTACCCCGGCGCAGTGTTCGACACCGTCGCCGACTCTCATGTGGCACACATGGTGATGAAGGGCTGGTTCCTGACCGTCGGGATGGTGATGTTCTGGGGCACGGTCGGCGAAGACCCGGTACCGAGACCGATCGCGGGACTGACGAAGTTGCTCGCGAGTATCACCGCGCTGGCCGGGTTCGCATTCTTCCTCGTCGTGACGATCGATCTCGAGACCGCGCTCGGAGCGAGCTTCTACAGCGGACTGCGTCTGGATTGGAACGCAGACCTGCTGGCCGATCAGCGGCGCGGCGGCACTCTGGCGTGGGGCATCGGCGAGTTGCCGTTGCTCGCTGCCGCGGTTCTCGCCGCGGTCCGGTGGTCGGCGGCCGACGAGAGCGCTGCACGGCAACGAGATCGCCGAGTCGACGATCAAGGTGATACCGAACTCGAGGCGTACAACACCATGCTCGGTGGCCTGTCCTCTCGGCGGGATCACCCCTGATACCCGAAGAATCCGTTCTCGGTCAGGGTCGCCGCAGCCCGCGGGATGTCCTGCCGAGGACCGTGACCAGCGGTATGGGCGAATCCGGGTCGAGCGGGATGGAAAAACTATGCTCGATAGTAGTAACCTGTGGCCTGACCGTCACCATTTCGTTATCTCGAGCGAGGCCTCGGCCTCGTAGCCACCAAGGATTGTGATCTTGGCCCGACACCGCACACCCGATCCGATCGACGACGACTGCGCAGCGCCGGCGCCGGCGCGCGGCGGCGTGATGTCGATGCCCGTCGGCACCAGGCCGCTGGCGCTCACCGATCGCCCCCGTCATCGGCGGGCCGAGTTCGCACCCTCGCGTTTCGTGACCGAGTCGCCCGCCGATGCCGGGTACTCCGAGACTCTGTCGGAGGACGAGCGCACGCCCTCGGCGCAGACGCCCGCACCGGATGGACCCGCTCACGCGGTCAGCGACGCCTGGGACACCGCGGGCGCGGGCGCTACCGCGTCGATGTGGGCGGCGCACGTGGCCGGTCCGGACGAGCCGACGCACGGCGAGGGTGACCGCGATGTAGTCCAGGCCGTGTCGCGAACTGCTCGCCGCGGACTTCATCGCCGCCGGGTGCCGAAACCAGGTGGCCGCGCCATCGCTGCGTCGGTCGCGGTCGGTGCCTTTCTTTCCGCGGCAGCGACGGCTCCGAACACGGGGTCGCAGGACAGTGTGGCGCTCAGCGCTGCGAGTATCGATCGACCTCCCGCCGGCGTCCTGCCGCCGAGCCCGGTCGTTGCCTCACCCCCGCAGGTATTGCAGTTACCCGATCTCGATGTCGGCCGGGTCGCGCAGCGCATGACCGAGCAACTCGCCGAGGGGGGAGTTCGGGCGGCGGAGCGCGCTGCACGCGATGCCGAGGCGCGGCGCCCGCTCTCGGTGGTGCCGGTGTCGGGCACATTGACCTCCAGTTCTGGGCCACGTTGGGGGACAACGCATTACGGACTCGACATCGCCAATACGATCGGGACGCCGATCGTATCGGTGACCGACGGTGAGGTCATCGAAGCAGGGCCGGCGCAAGGGTTCGGCCTGTGGGTGCGTATTCGTCAGGACGACGGCACGATCGGGGTGTACGGCCACATAGACCAGGCGCTCGTCACCGCCGGTCAACGTGTGAAAGCCGGCGAGCTCATTGCTACGGTAGGCAACCGAGGCCAATCCACCGGACCCCACCTGCATTACGAAGTGTGGCAACCCGACGGTGCCAAGTCCGACCCGACGGCGTGGCTGTCGGCACGCGGAGTCGATATCACCTGACACGACGAGGAAAGAAGAACTGGCGATGAAAAGGCTCGGTGATCTCGAAGCGGAGGTGATGAACGTGCTCTGGGAATGCGATCGACCGCAGTCGGTCCACGACCTGCGTGAACTCATGGCCGACAGAAACCCCGCCTACACCACGATCCTGACCGTCGTGACCCATCTCCACGAGAAGGGGTGGGTCGAGCGGACCAAGCAGTCACGCGCGTACCTGTACTCCCCGGTGCAGTCGCGCGCGGAGGCCACCTCGCAAGCGCTGCGCGAAATCCTCGACACCAGTACCGACTCGGCCGCCGTCCTGATGCATTTCGCGAAAACCGTCACCGACGACGAGCTCGACGCTCTGCGGGGGAACCTGCCGGACGTGAACCGGTGATCGTCGCGCTGGTGTTGCTCCTCGCGGCGATCATCGCGGCCGTCGCCCTGCCGCGGCCGCTGACCTCTCTCACCCGCACCGTGAACCCCACTCTCGCCTTGACCGCATGGATCGGCAGCATCGCCGGGGTGCTGTTTCTCGTGGGATCCGCGGTGACCGTGTTGCTCTGGCCCGGCCATGCGCCCGCCGAGGGCATGGTCGAACTCGCCGTCCGCTGTCTGGGCTCACTGCAACACGCGGCCCAGCCGTGGATCGGCGAAGCGGTCGCCGGAGCATCGGTCGTCCTCGCGGCGTCGGCGTCGGCGCGCGTCCTGCGCTCGACTCGCCGTCAGCTTCGAGCCCGGTCCAAAGTCCGCGACTATCACCGCGATGTCATCGCCGTCGTCGCGCGTACGGACCCCGGACCCGAACCGATCATGTGGCTCGACCACCCGCTCCCGCTGGCCTACAGCATCGACGGTCGCCCCGGCTACGTCGTGGCCACCGAAGGCCTGCTCGCCCATCTCGATCCCGATCAACAGCGAGCTGTGATCGCACACGAACGCGCCCACCTGCGCGGGCGCCACCACCGCATCGTCAACATCTGCGAGATCCTGGCCGCGGCGTTCCCTCGCGTTCCCCTGTTCGCCGCAGCACCTGCAGCGGTACGGGTTCTGGTCGAGGTCGCCGCGGACCGGTCCGCGGCCGCGGTCACCAGCGCCGACGCTGTACGTTCGGCACTGTCGACGGTCTCGCAGGCGCATTCTGCACGTCCACTGTGGGCACTGGGCCTGATCGGCGAATCGACCACCGAACGACTCCATCACCTCGATACGAGCACGCAGATGCCGACCCGGACAGTGCCCGGCGCATACGCTGCCGCCGCCGTACTGCCGCTCGTGGTGCCGGCCGCCATGGCAATCCTCACCCTCAGTGCGATCTCCGCCGCGGCATGTGCGGCCGTCCTGACCTGACCCACCCAAATACTATGCAACATAGTATTTGAGCTAGGCTGTCGGACGCGTCCTGTAATTCGCGTGCGATTCGAAGGTGGTTCCATGACGGCGCTGACATCTCCTCCGGCTGCGCCGGCGGTTCGCCCCTATCCACCCCGCGGGGCACGCAAGGGGTCGTTCCTGCACACGATGGTCACCACCACCGATCCGAAGGTCATCGGACTGATGTACCTGGTGACCTCGTTCGGATTCTTCCTCGTCGGCGGCCTCATGGCCTTGATCATGCGCTCCGAACTCGCCGTCCCGGGAATGCAGTTCCTCTCCAACGAGCAGTACAACCAGCTCTTCACCATGCACGGCACGATCATGCTGCTGCTCTACGCCACCCCGATCGTCTTCGGCTTCGGCAACTACATCCTGCCGCTGCAGATCGGCGCACCCGATGTCGCCTTCCCCAGGCTCAATGCCTTCTCCTACTGGCTCTACCTGTTCGGCGCACTGGTCACCACCGCCGGGTTCATCAGCCCCGGCGGTGCCGCCGACTTCGGCTGGACCGCGTACACCCCGTTGAGCAGCGCCGTCTACTCCCCCGGTATCGGATCCGACCTGTGGATCGTGGGCCTGCTCATCGCAGGCCTGGGCACCATCCTGGGCGGGGTCAACATGGTCACCACCGTGGTGTGCCTGCGCGCACCGGGAATGACGATGTTCCGCATGCCGATCTTCACCTGGAACATCCTGGTGACCTCGATCCTGATCCTGCTGGCGTTCCCACTGCTGACCGCGGCGCTGATGGGCCTGCTCGCCGACCGTAAACTCGGCACCCACATCTTCGATCCCGCCAACGGCGGGGCGTTGCTCTGGCAGCACCTGTTCTGGTTCTTCGGTCACCCCGAGGTCTACATCATCGCGCTACCGTTCTTCGGAATCGTCTCGGAGATCTTCCCGGTCTTCTCCCGCAAACCCATCTTCGGGTACAAGGGTCTGATCTACGCCACCGTCGGCATCGCAGCTCTGTCCATCGCGGTGTGGGCGCACCACATGTATGCCACCGGCGCCGTGCTGCTGCCGTTCTTCTCGTTCATGACCTTCCTCATCGCCGTGCCGACCGGAGTGAAGATCTTCAACTGGATCGGCACCATGTGGCGCGGCCAGGTCACCCTCGAGTCCCCCATGCTCTTCTCCATCGGATTCCTCGTCACGTTCGTCTTCGGCGGGCTGTCCGGAGTGCTCCTGGCGAGCCCGCCCATCGACTTCAACGTCACCGACACCTATTTCGTCGTCGCGCACTTCCACTACGTCGTGTTCGGAACGGTCGTGTTCGCGACCTATGCGGGCATCTACTTCTGGTTCCCGAAGATGACCGGCCGCATGCTCGACGAACGACTGGGCAAATGGCACTTCTGGATGACGTTCCTCGGATTCCACGCCACCTTCCTCGTTCAGCACTGGCTCGGAGCGCAAGGAATGCCGCGCCGCTACGCCGACTATCTCCCGTCCGACGGGTTCACCACCCTCAACCAGGTCTCGACCGTGGGATCGTTCGTTCTCGGAGCCTCGACGCTGCCGTTCATCTGGAACGTCTTCAAGAGCTACCGCTACGGCGAAGTGGTCACCGTCGACGACCCCTGGGGGTTCGGTAACTCCCTCGAGTGGGCGACCAGTTGCCCACCACCGCGGCACAACTTCACCGAGATGCCCCGAATCCGCTCCGAGCGGCCGGCATTCGAGCTTCACTATCCGCACATGGTCGAACGCATCCGCGCCGAGCAGCACGTCGGTGGCCCGCACTCGGATTCGATCGCGCCCTCGGAAGTGATCACCGAAGCCATCGCCGGCCGTGAACGATCCGATCCGCCGGACCCGGTGAAATAACCATCGCCGCAGAAGTGACCCACCGCTAAACCGCCCTCCCTACTACTATGTCCCATAGTTGTTGGGTCGGGCTCGATACAGAGGAGTACCCCACGTGAAACGTCTGATGCTGATCGCTGTGATGATCTGCGGGACAGCATTGTTCGCTGCAGCACCGGCGTCGGCGCACAGCGAACTGGTCAGCTCCGACCCGCCCGCCGATGCCACACTCGACTTCGCGCCGATCGGTGTCGGTCTGGTGTTCAACCAGGACATCAACGAATCGTTCGCGACCATCAGCGTCGTGGGTCCTGGCGACACTCAGTGGGCACAAGGAACGGCCACGGTCGAGGGCCCCGACGTATCGGTCCTGCTCCAGGACGGACTCCCCAACGGGGAGTACACCGTCGGCTACCGTGTCACCTCCGCGGACGGGCACCCGATCACCGGATCGTACGGTTTCTCCGTCGACGTTGCGGCGACCGCCACCCCTCAGGACGCCGCTGCACAGCAATCGCAGAGCGGTGCGACCTCGACCTCGCCGACTCCTGCTACCACGGCAACGCAGCCCTACGATCCCAACAATCCGTCCGCCAGCGAAGACCGGCCACCGAAACAGAACACCATGATGCTGCTCTCGATCGTGGGCCTGGCTGTGCTCGGTCTCGGTGCCATCGCCCTGACCCTGGTGATCCGAGGCAAGAACAAGCAATGACAGGGTGCCGATGATCATCGCTGCCGTTGCTCCCCCGGAAGGGCCGCCGACGCTGGCAGCGTTGCTGAGCTGGGATCTTCCTCCCCTACCGATCCTGCCGATCGCCGGTGTCGTCATGGCCGGGCTGTACTGCTGGGGGCTCTACCGGGTCCGCGGTCGAGGTATCGCATGGTCGCGGTGGCGGAGTGCGAGTTTTCTGCTCGGTTGCGCGGCGCTGGTCCTGGTGACCGGACTGCAGATCGAACGCTACGGCTACAGCCTGTTCAGCGTCTTCATGTTCCAGCATCTGACGTTGTCGATGACCATCCCACCGTTGTTGGTGGTGGGTTCGCCCGGACGACTTCTCCTGCGAGCCACCGCGCATCACGGAGCCGGTAGGTGGGTACTGATCGCGGCGCTGACGGGGTTGCGTAGCCGCGCCGGACGCATCGCTCTCCATCCCGGGCTGACGATCCCGTTGTTCCTTTTCAGCTATTACGGGCTGTATCTGTCGTCGATCTTCGATGTTCTCGCCATCAAAGTCATCGGGCACGTATCGATGGAGATCTTCTTCTTCGCCAGCGGGCTGCTGTTCATCATCCCTGTGCTCGCCGTCGGCCCCCTCCCCGTTCGGCAGAGCAATCTGGGCCGGTTGTTCGACCTGTTCGTCGAGATGCCGCTGCACGTGTTCTTCGGTGTCATCTTGATGATGTCGAGCACCCCAATGCTGGCGACCTTCGCCTTCCCACCCCCGGAATGGGGCATCGATCCGGTATCCGATCAAAAGCTCGCCGGAGCGTTGGCGTGGTCCTACGGCGAACCGGTCGCCCTACTGGTCGTGCTCATCTTCTGCATTCAATGGAACCGGGACGAAAAAGAGGAATCGGCCGTCGCGGATCGCCAAGCCGAAGAGGACGGATACAGCGAACTGAACGCTTACAACGACTTCCTCAAACAGATCGGCACCGAAACCCGGTCCCGCACCGGACGATGACGCCAGACACTCTTAGCGGCCTGAATGGAAAGCACGATGAGCCACGACGCACGACAGGACAGCAGATGCCACTGATCCGCACACCCTCAACTGCTCGAGGACGGCTTGCCCTACATGTGCTGGCTTACAACGTCGTGCGCCTGCTCCTCGTGTGCGTCGCCGCAGGAGTGCTTTTGGCCGTCGACGCGCTGACCAGTCTCGACATCCCCTTCGTGTTGGTTCTTCTCATCGCACTCGCAGCAAGCCTGCCGCTGTCGGCACTGACCCTCAGGAAACTTCGCCGAACCATCAACGAAGACATCGATGCAGTGGATCGGAAGCGCACCACAAGACGAGGACCAGCGACACGACCACCCCGTACCAAGAGACCGTGAAGCCGCGTGCGAACTTTCGACACAAACCCGGTCGTCGTTCGGTGCGATGTTCGCTGACTCATTCACAATGGGAAGTCGCTTCTGCGGGGTGACCCTCTTGGGATCGTCGCGCGCTGAAAACTATTGGTCGCACCCCGGCATTTCTGCATCTACGAACTCGAGAAGTTCTTCGCTTTCGATCTGTACCAGTCGACCTATACCGTGAATTAGACCAGCAGGTCATACGCCCACTCGTACACCCAGCGAGGTAACGCAGGTGCGTCGAACGGTGCGGCGGCGAAATTCGATTCGCCGCGAACTACGCAGTCGGGGATCGCGTCGACGGTGCGGGAGCCGAAGGATCGAGCAGCGACGATCCACTGTCCGCGGTGATGCACTCGGATCGCGGTCGACACGGTGCACCGCCCATCAGAGTATCCGGCGGTGAGCTGGTGGAATTCCCACTCGACGTGCTGGTTCTGTCCGAAGAAGTGTGTCAGCGTCTCGGCGAAGGATGGCCCGTAGAGGGTCCCTCGGTCGGTGTCGATGCGGATGAAATTCATGGCTTCGGCCTCTTCGAGTCATAGCGGCAATGCGAGGTGTGCGTGGAAAGTTGCTCAGAACAGGGGAATTTGGTTGCGCGCCGCGAGACTGTCGCGGAACTCTTGGAACTTGCTTAGAAGGTCTGAGGCGACTGCCTCGGTGTAACAGATGGACCGCGCAACTTCGTTCAGTGTGTTGCCGGCGGCCAGGGCTTCATCTATCTCACGCCCGGCAGCGAGGTTTTCGACTTCGTCCGTATCTAGATGCGCGACGTCTGCGGCGGCCAACCGGACAGAAGCGAGGGCAGCTCGACGCCGCTCACGGCCCGGCTCTGTCTCTTCCCGCGCCGTCACAGTGTGCTACCGCTGCGGAAGGCGTTCAGGCGGTTTGTCGCTTCACGTTGCGCCCTTCCGATTTCGACGAGCTGGTCGAAGAGGAATTCTTCCGGCGCTTCCTCGGCGATCTGCTGAATTCTGATCCCTGCCTCGAAGAAGCTGCGTCGGTAACTTTCCGACAGGACCATGCCGGCGTAGTCGGTTGCCGATGCTCCGCATGCGTTCGCTGCGGTGACGTCGGTCAGTGTTCGACGCAGCCGTGCACCGCGGTGTCCACTGGCACCTGACCGGACAAGAACGCCCAGAACACTCGCGGGGTCGTGTGGGAGGTTGTCGATGATCAGCCCCTGCACGATGCCATACAGCTCGCGATAAACGGGATCGTGGAAATCGTTGGCCTGCAATGACGCTGCAATGCGGGCGGCCTCGTCGGTGTCCTGCAACCACATCAGTGCGCAGATGACCAGTGCTTCCGATGCCGTCTCCGGATGGTCCGTCAGATCAGCGTGATCGTCGTCGGTGGGTTCGACTGCTCTCAACGGGGTCATCTGTTCGCCTCGTTTCTCTTTGCGGGTCTGTTGCGGGAGAACTGGATTCGGTACTCCGGTGGCGCTGTGCTTGGTTATGCCGCGTTGGTCGTCATTGCGGAGGTGTGGGTCAGATGTAGAGAAGGTTCGGTGGTGCGGTGCCGTCGAACTGCTCGAGGCTGTCGAGGACGGCGTTGTAGTTCTCGGGCCTGCAGCTTCCGAGTCCGATGATGAGGGCACAGGTGCCGTCGAGTGTGACGAGGTAGGACGGCGGCGTTCCGTTGTCGGACGATGCGTGCTCGCGTGCGTCGAGGAGGGCGATACGGACGGCATCGGCGGCGGCGCGTTTCGCACCTTGGAGATTGGGTTCTGCTCCGGTTGCGGTAAGAATTTCGGGGTTGTCCTCGGGGTGTGTGGTGACGGTCCAGGTGATCATCGTTTGGTTCCTTGTCGCTCGTGCCGGCCAGCTGCTTCTAATCGAGCGTCACACGAGGTCCGTAACAAAGCGTTCGCTGCGGAGGCAGATCAGGCGAGGGTGTGGATAACTGTGGTGTCGAGTCAGCCTGTGGATAAACGACGTTCGGCCCCGGGGTTGGGGCCGAACGTGTGGTACTAGACGTCGTCGAAGACATCGAGGAGTTTGGCGGGGTCGCGACGGTAGCGGCTGCCGTCGAGAAATACTCCGACGGCAGCACGGTGAACGCGTCGGAGTTCGGCCATCAGGGTGTCGTACCCGATGCGGTCGGTGATGCGCCACGTGACAGGTCCCATGTGCAGGTCTACCCAGTGGATGGTGCGACGTTGTTCGGAGCTGTAGCGGTGGTGCGGCACTGCTGTGTGTTCGGGGCTGTCGAGCCACAGGACGGAGATCGCAGCGGCCCCGAATTCTGCGCCTGGTTGGGCGGGGTGGGGGGCTTGTCCATCGGCTCCGGCAAGTGCGGCCCGGACGGTGGCAAATCCGGTGATGACTGCGGATACTGTTTCGGCGCTGCGGAAGGTCATCATGACGTGACCTAGTGCGACGATCATCTGCGCTTCGTCGGTTGCTGCGGAGGTGGCGGTGATAGTGGCCTGTTGGGGTCCTGTGACCAGGACGGTTGTGTGGGTGACAATTCCGGTGGTTCGGGCGTTGTGTGCGGCGGTGGTCCGTCGTCCTGTGCTGGAAGTACTCTGCGGCATGTCGGGCTCTCTTTCTGTTGCGGGACCGGCTCCCCCGGCCCTTTCGCTCTGCCAATTTCTTTTGCCGTCATCTGGCTCGAAGAAGAGAAGGCGGCGCACTGGACCGGCGTCCTGGCCCTGATCCGGAAAGTTTTCAGCCGCAGGCGCTTTGAAAAGTTTTCGGAGCCCATCGGGCCGGAGCAAGGCGGAGTCAGGATTAGGTAAGACGGGTCAGGGTGTTGCATGCTCGACCGGAGCCAGATGTGCGAAGGAAATTGTTCTTTCGCAGTGCGAAGCGCAGCGGAGCTCTATCCGGAGACCGCCGGAGGTGGTCCCGGGGCAGCACACGTTTCGACGCAGACTGAGCCACCCGAGGCGACCACCTCCCAGCCATCGACAGCCTGGGGCGACTGCGCGGGAGCGACGGAGAGCAACAAAGCTCGATATCGCGGCAGCCCTTCTATTCTGCGGACATGCGGTCACGCTCGCTGGCTGGCGTGTCATCGAATTCGGCTTGCCCATCCGGGTGGCCCTCGCGGATCCCCGCGGTGACTTCTTCCCACTTCCGATATCGGCGCATCGCGGTCGATGCAACGGAGCCGTCCGTTTCTTTACCGATTCGTGCCCACGACCATTCGCGGTGTGCGTGTCGGAGCCGCGCTGTTTCCGCAACTTCCGGTGTGAGGTCGTCTACTTGCAGTCGAGGCGAGTCCGCCGTGTCGACGTGTTCTCCCCACGTGCCGTCTTCGCCCTCTGAGTGATCCCGGCTTGGGCTGGGGCCTTCGTGGCTGAAGTCGGTGTCTGTCCAGTCCCGCTCCGCTGTGGCAGCACTTGGAGCGAATTCCACTCTGACGGCTCCGCGAGGCGCACGAAGTATGACGGCCAGCACTTCGGTCATCGCAAGGAGCGCAATAGGTGCGATGGTGGCAATACCCGCCGAGACGACGGCCGGAAGCAAGGTCGCACTCAACACTGCGTGGTACGAGTTACCCGCAATCGACGCCGATGCGGCAACACGCAAGATCGTGACGACGAAGCGACGGCCCTTGATCGTGCGGTTGTCCGTGTGGTTGGACAGCGCTATGGCTGTCACGGTTGTCGAGACGATCGCCCCGTCCAACACGACTGGAATCACCCACGCTTCGCCGGGACCTATCCCAGCCCTCACCGCGAGATCCCGCAACACAGCGAAACTGAGCCAGAAGGACGCCCCGGCGATGCCAACTGTCAACGCAATGGCTGTTGCCAGGGCCCACTGCAAAATCGCTGGATGCAGCGCAACGACATCCGACGGCTTCGTTGTCAACGGGATTGCCGCTGAATATGATCGGCTCATCGGATTCTCGGTCCTCGTGCGAGAGGGCCGGTTCGTTGCGGGAAGGGCGCACCGTCGTTGAATCTGTTGCGCAACAACTCCAAATACTCTTCGATCGCCGCATTGACGAGATCCGACGGGCCCCGCGGCGCGCCGGGTGTTGCGGACAGTGCTTCGGCTGCGTTGAGAAGATCGTCGACGGTGGACTGGTAGAGGTAGTACGAACGCTTCTGTTTTGCGTTGTCCGGTGACGGTTGCGCACCGGTCTCGGCCGCCGAAACGGTGTCGGGTGCGTGCTGCGTGTGCTCCGGCGGGTCGACCGGGCTCGACCCGGCGAGTGCGCTCTTCATACGTTCGGGGCGGCCCATCACAGGTGTCCCCTCGTGAGCAGCGAAAGTGTGCCGCGGTAGATCGTCGACAGGCTGCGAGATTGTGTTGTCCCCCAGTCGATCAGGCTGGTTTGGGCCTCCATCGAGTCCTTGATGACAACACGTTTGGGTACGGCATCGCCGAGAACGTTGATGCTCGCGGCGATCTCGATCAGTTGTTCTCGACCGCTGATTGTCGCGATCTCGTGAAGGTTGACGATCGCCCCGAGCATGTCGAGGTCCGGGTTGTAGCTGCGCTTGACTGCGTCGATGGTGCGCAGTAGCCGCGCGAGTCCATTCGCTGAGAACAGCGCGGACTGAGTCACGACGACGGCTGCGCGCGCTGCCACAAGGGCGTTGATGGTCAGCAGATCGAGGCTAGGTGGGCAATCGATCAGGACCACGTCGTAGACGCCTCGCACGACGTCGATTGCGTCGCGAAGCCGCCGTTCTCGGCCGGCACCGGCGACGACCAATTGATCGCGGACATAGGCCAGGGACTCGTTTCCCGGCGACGTGGGTACCAGGTCTACGCCAGGCCAGATGGTGGGGACAACAGCATCGGCGATGGTCGCGTTCGACGACTCGGCGAGTACGTCGGCAACACCGACATCGTCGCTCTCTAGCTCGGTCCTGGTCAGGACTGTGCTGGCGTTGCCTTGCGGATCCACGTCGATAACGAGTGCTCGCTTCCCCGCTTGGGCAACGGCGTAGGCGAGGTGAAAGACGGTGGTGGTCTTACCCACGCCGCCCTTCTGGTTGCAGAACGCAAAGATGTCAGCGGGCATGGTGGGTCTCACTTTCCATGGATGAATGGGACGAACTGGCGGTATTGCGGGTATGGGACGTCATGCACGCCTTGGAACCGAGGGATGAGTCGCACCCTGTAAAAGTGTCGGGTGAATTACAGGTGAGGGGCGCGATGCGTGAGTCGCGTGCCATAGGCGAAGGACGCGCCATAGTGGCATGAGAAGCATTTACCACCAACACATCCCGAGCTTGACTCTCTACCTTTGCAGGCATTGGAGGTATGGCCACTGCGGGATGTATGACGCCCGTCGCCAGCGAGTCATCTGAGGCACTCTTTGCGGGTAATTCAGGTACGTCAGTTTTGCGGAACGCCGCCGCACCGCTAGCGGGAGCGGCCTGCACCGGCGAACTGCCGCGCTTGAGCTGAAGTAGCCAAATATGTTGCTCTGTTTGGATCTTCACGGAATCGACGTGCACAACGGATATGAGTAAGCGAGCGGCGTGGACTGAAAGATCGAGGCCTGAATGACGGTTCGTCATGCCGGACAACTTGGTCATGTCTGCATTGCAGATGGGTCGAGAGCTCAACTGGTACCTCCATAGTGGTGACGTATGAAAGACAAGGGACTTCGTTCGTTCCCTCCGGACCCCCCATGGCCCCTGAGCCAATTTCCGCACCCACGTTGTCCGCTCCACGCCCGATAGCCCCGCGCCTCGGTGGGCGCGCGGCTAATCGGTATCGCCACCGGTTCGATGATCAGTCGAGCTGGTGGTGCCTCGGGGCCGGTTTCCGAGGATTTACAAAGGGTGCACAGGCCGGCTGCAGGCTGGTGTTACGTCGGGCTCTGCCAGAAAACGACGCTGCTGCGGCAGGGTAAGTCCCGTGGGGTGGTGGACATTCGGTGAGGCGGCGTAGCCGCAGCTCGGGCGTGTCGTACCCGTGTTGTGGGTGGGCCATCGCGTAGTGATGAACGAGTTACCTCTCACAGTGACTCGACCAAAGGACCACGCG
>NZ_JBMIRQ010000129.1:0-156136 GCF_049195265.1 Rhodococcus sp. MALMAid1271
AATGGGGCCTCGCCCTTGCGTGCAACAGCGATGACGTCGCGGCGGAACTCCTCTGGGAACGCTTTCGGCATGGTGAACATCCTTCCACCGTGAGGAGCGATCCTCACAGATCAGATGTCAACCAAACCTGGGGCAGTCCCCTCGGACGGGCGCGGCATGGTCGAGTCGATGACACGGAGCGGGCCACGGCTCGGCATGGGACTCGCTGCCTGCCAAGCTGTGCGAATGGCCTTCACCATCACGCTGTTGACACCGATCGCCGCGGACCCCACATCAGTCTTCGAGCTGGAGTCAGATGCCCTGGTCCACGCAGAGTCTCAGGGTTCGTTCACGGAAAGCGTTCGGTTCCCATTTGGTCGCAGCAACCTCCGCCTGGGGGATGAAATCGAGATCCGCTCCAGGCATCTCGGGTTGTGGTTCACCATGATCAGCCGCATCACAGAGCACGAACCTCCCCGATATTTTGTGGACGAACAAGTGACCGGTCCCTTCGCTTCGATGCGTCACGAGCATTTCTTCCTCGCAACACGTGATCAGACCCAGATGGTCGACGTCATGTCAGTACGGTTTCGCGGAGGACGACTCGGCGCTCTGATTCTGGACATCCCAGGAAGGCTGTACCTTCGACGCATCCTGTGCATTCGGAACGAGTTCATCAAGAAACGCGCCGAAGCCGAGCAAGCAGCGCGGAATCGGTAACTGGTCAGAGTCTCAGCGCCTTCACATCGATGTTTCTTCGAGATGCCCGGAAGACGAAAAGTGTTGCATCGCAGCCTTACGCAGGAGTTTACTGGCAACGCTGCATATCTGACCGCATCGTATTGCCCCGTGATCGTGTTTGAAGGAGACCGGTGACCGTCAGGTTCAGGCAAGGCCGAAGCTGTAGGCATCTAGGACCAGCCGGACTACTACTGCGCTGCCGGGAGCTCGAATGCGGCCGCGACGAGCTGCGGGCAGTGGGAGCGTCGGTGCATGCTTGGCCCTTTTCGCATGATGTTGAGTGCTGTGGTGGCGGCGGCGCGGGTTACGGCGACGTCGTCCAGCAGGCGGTGTAGCTGTGCGAGTGAGTGGGCGAAAATGGTGCTCTGGCCGGGGCCCGATTCTTCATACTGCGCGGCATGCAGAGTGGCGTGGGGGTGGCGCCGGAGGAATGCGAGTTCGCCCGTTGCGCCGGCTGAGAAGAGCTCTGCGTCGTTGACTTGGATGAATCCGCCGATGGTGCCGGATGCGTAATCCATGTTGACGACGAATGTTTCGGTCATGGCGATGCTGACGCATGACAGGCGACGCGGTATAGATCTGGTGGTCGGCAGGCAACTCGCCGACCACGACTGATATTCGGTCTGCAATGGGTAGGGGACGCATCGGGTCAGGTACTGGGCGATCAGTTCGAGGACATGCGTGGATTGAGGTATGGACGTGAAGCGTCGAAAGTTGTCGGCGGCACCGAGAAACTGACTGTGGTCGATACGTTGTGTTGTCGAGTCTGCACGGTTGACTGTATCGGGGTCGTCGAGCCATAGGCGTTGCTGAGCATCGGAGATGATGTCGTCGAGGTGTCTGCTGTCGCCGATCAAGGTTGCCATCTCGTTGACATTGCGTGCCAGCAAGTTCGATCGTTGCGCGTGGTGGATCAGCTGTCGTTCGCGCAACCGCAGGAGGCGTTTGTGATCCAGTCTCGAGGTCTGGACTGCAGCGTCTATTTCTGGGCGTACGCGGATCATGGTGATGTCGCGAAATCGGTTTCGGTGCTGGGCGAGACGGGACGCGATGTCGACTGACTCGCCGATGTAGCACTGTCCGTCTGCGAACTCGAGTACGTAGTAGCCAGCGGTCCCGCTCGTATGGTCTGCCAGAAATGCTGCGACCGTTGCGGGTTGGGGGAGCAGTGGTTCGGAAAATTCGTGTTCGGTTGCCCACCGCGTGATGTTGTGCGCACGGTTCTGCAGTTCGGCTGGTGTGGGTGCGAGTTCGTGAGCTAGTGGCCGGGAAGGTAGCACCGACGGGCCGCTCAGGGAGCCGCTCGAGTGCCAGCGCCCGGTGATTGCCGCGGCAGCGTCGGGAGTGAGTGTGAAAGATGCGGGGTAGAGCTCGATGTCATCGAGCGCACGGCAAAGGTTGGACTGTCCCTCGGAGTCGGGATCCGCGGTTTCGTCGAGCGTCCACGCGTCGATTGTGCGGATCCACGTCAGCGTGTGCGTTGCGAGTTGGTGGTTTTCGGTCTCGTGCGGCGTTCGCTTTGAATCGAAGTCCAGTTTCTCGGGTGGTGTGGTTGTGAGGAGTATCGAGCGTTCCCCGGCAACGCTGAGTTTGTGGTCGAGTGCCAGTCGCCACCCCGATCGCGCGGCGGACGACACTATGCACAGGATCTCTGCTAGCGGATTAAGGACGTTGAGGTCGAATTGCCTGATGTTGGCTTCGTTGTCGCTGTTCAAGTATTCGCGAATGTCGATCGTTTGACCATGGCGGGTGTCCGGCCGTTCGCTCGACATGTAGGAGGGCACGTGCGAGCACAGCGCATCGAACATGTCCTCGTCGCGGTCGACGATCAGCGTGCCCGCTTGCATTATTCCGGTGGCATCGTATTCGACGACCCAACAGTCTCCGTCGAAAACGAATGTTGTTACCAACGAGTTCTCATCACTGTCTGCAGTGTCGGCATGGGTAGAGATCACTAGTGTCGATGGAGTTGCTTCAACCGTGACTCGGCGGCCGGACACGACGTACATCACCAGGTATCCTTCGACGTCGACCCCGAATGGTAGTGTCCATCCCTCGAGCTCGTCGTTGAGGTTGTCGACTTTGTGGGTGTCCGGTGACGCGGTGCTCATGTGAGAGGACAACTTTCGGTTCTTCTGAACTTGGGTCCTGTCGGCATCGCCGACCGGGTGGACGCGAGTAAGTCGATTCGGTGTAGCTTAGCTGTAGTGACCGACAAGTTTCACGATTCGGGCGCATGAGAACCGCCTGCGCTGCAGGTTCAAGGGCTGCGCCGACGGAAACCCTGACGCCTGCCCGGATCCGAGCCCATGTTCGGTGTTGCTCGCGAGAGTTCGGAGTTCGAATGAGCGTCAACTAATCTGTTTCACAGGGTCATACATGTGAACGACGGTGCGATTCTTGTCGTTGCTGAGCCGTATAGTGTGCCTGCGAATCTCCTCTCACGAAAACAGGTCGACATGACACTCCGCTCATCCCTTCGCCGCGCTGGCGTTGTCGGCGGTACCCTCGTTGTTGCCTCTCTCGCGGCTGCGCCATCAGTTCAGGCTGCCAGCACTTACGTCGAAGGCGGCAACATCACCTCGATCGTCACGATCCCGCATCGCTTCGTCCAATTGCGGTTGCTTGTCGCGTAGCGCTGCTCGATAGGCAGCCATGATGATGTCGGCATCCGGATGATGCAGTGCGACGAGTCGACCTCGACGGCGGTACCGCCGTCCCTGCCGACACCACGAATCTCGCGCACAACGGCTTGTGCGCGTTGCACTTTGACGTCCAACTCGTCGAATGCATTGTTCGACATCGTCACCTGAAGTCCTTCGGTGCGCAGACGATCACGGGTTCGGTGTGACAGCGCATACAGACAGAACGGTCGTCTCGAAGAATCCGTCTTAGCCCTGCTCCAGTGGTAGAAGCAGGGCCATCTCGATCAGTGACGGTCTCTAAGCCTTCCCAGTGTCATGGGCCGCCAGGTATTTTCGCGCGATCGAGGCGGCGATGACACTGGTTTTGAGGTCCCATCCGGTCGCTTCGCGGAACTTCTGGGCCGTGATGTCCTATGAGTCATCGGGTATGCCCGCAAGCGCACGCGCGAACTCGGGACGCTCGAAGAACGTGCGTACCGATTCGTCACACAAGTACGTGACTGCGAAGTCCGCAGCGTCACGCGCTGCCTGCGGCGGACGGAAGAACCGTGCCAGTATCAACTTGCGAACGGTGTAGCGCACCACGCCCCGGCGCCGACAAGTGCTGCGGCTGCTCCCGCTACGCCACCCTCGAGCGAGTTCACGCCCGCCAACCTAGCCAGGACCCAGGCAACCTCTTTGAAATTCTTCGTTGCGATGAGGTGCATACACACGGTCCTCTCAATGTTGTCACTGCTAACTAATGATTTGAACAAACCACACGGTATTGCCAAGTGCCTGGGGGATGCAACACCTGGAGTTCACCTTCCGCGAGTGCAGAGAACGACCGCATGGCTGCGCTGATCCGCAGACCACGGCGTTCATAAGTCGTTGCAAGACAACGCGTCAACGAACGTCCAGCAGTGAAACGACTCGGACCACTGCGCGAGGACGTCGCGCAGCATCTCGCTACTCGGTGCGCACAGGGTGGTCGCTGCACACAGATGCGCGCGGCAACACTGCGGAGCAGTAGTTGAAACCGGTTCGTCCTCGAACGGTAGCGAGGTGGACGAACAAGTCCAGGGTGTGCTCCGCGAGTAAACCCAGTTCAGCGAGGTGATCAGCTGATCGATGCTGGCCTCGAGGATCTTGGGAGGGTGTGCCGGCCGCATCGCATGTGGCCGCCGATCTTCTGGTCTTCGGTTCGGAGTTGGCCAGGATGCAGTGCGCCACTGCGAGTTATCCGAGCGTTGGGGTACGGACGTCGGCGGCGTTGATCGGCTGCGCTGCTGTTCAACGATTCCGACCGAGCGGGTCCTGTCGGATGCTGTGGAAGTAGGTGTCGTCGTCGAGAGTCTGCGCCGGGTGGGCCGGTTCAGCCTGTGTGCGGGCGGCGTTACTGTCGACGAACGAGGTTATTGCTTGGGTATCGGGGTCGCTGAGGACATCCCGCATCGCCTCGTCCAACTGTGGCTGCTTGTCGCGTAGCGCTGCTCGATAGGCAGCCATGATGATGTCGGCATCTGGATGATGCAGTGCGACGAGTCGGTTCTCGGCGTCGACCTCGACGGAGATGCCACCGACCCTCCCGACGCCACGAATCTCACGCACAACCGATTGTGCGCGTTGCACTTTCGCGCCCAGCTCGTCGAATCCACCGTTGAACATCGTCACCTGGACTCCTTCGGTGCGCAGACGGTCACGGGGTCGGCGTCACCGGAGGCTGCGTAGCCTGTGCCCCCGGCATTTTCGCCTGGGGCAAACGACATCCCGTGTTCGCGGAGATGACGGCACCCGTGCTGCCGATGAAGATGGCCGTTCGTTCCGGGCTGTAGAAGCGAACCTGGTGTCGGCCGGGATCGTCATGGAAGATTTGATACTCGGTCGCGCCCACTGCGGCAGCGAGTGCCTTGGCGTGTTCGAACACCTGCGGCCATACCGCATCCGGGATCGGCCCCTCCGACACATAGTTCTTCAGTTGGACATCGTCACCGTCGGTCCCATCGAACGGCCGACCGCAGCCGCCGACACTTCGCTCGCGAATCCAGGTCCACTTCATACCGGGCACGAGGGTGTCCACGAAGGCACCGATCTGCACGACAGTGCTCTCGAGCTGCACTTCGGTGTCCTCGAGCGACGGAAGCGATTCCAGGATCGCAGCTGAGTCCGCCGTCACGGCCGGGCTGGATTTTTCGTACGGATCATCGAGCACGTCGGATCCACATCCTGTCAGCGTGAGGACTGCGGCGACGGTCAGTGCCGTCATCCACCGTCGTGATCGGGCATCGGTCGTTCGTCTCTTGCGCATCATCGGGTCAGATCCATCAGGCCATCGAGAAGGTCCATTCCTCCGGTTTTCACTGCCGAGTCACCGGTGACGAGTTGGCCTGGCACATCGGCCAGCCCGGCGACGACAACGGCCGTGTTGTACCCCGACGTACGCAGTTCGCCGTTGTCTCCCGATCTCGAGTACTCGCTGTGTCCGGTCGCTCCTTGGCGCGCCACACCATCGGCGGTCGTCGTCGCATCGGTATCGAGGTGGGTGAACTCGGACATGTAACCGGGACTCCAGCCGAAGCGGTTCATGTGCGCGACGGGATCGTCGTGCGCGGTCATCTCGTACGCGTGCCCCGGTGCGATGTTGAGCTTGTCGAGACTGCTGTCGACGAAGTCGTGGCCGGTACCAAGGCCGGGGGACCCGTAGACCATCACGTCATCGACAATTCCCTCGGGAGTCTCCTGCAGCGCAAGCCCGGTGGTGAACGACCCGTACGAATGCCCGACCGCCGTCAGGTGCGGGTCACCGTCGTAGTTCGACGCGGCGATGCCCTCGTAGAACTGCGACAGGTCGGGCGCAGCGGCCTGAGCGTTCCACGGCTGCGCCACCTGGATCGCCCCCATCAGGCTCTCCTCGGAGAAGTAGTCATCTTTGTCGAGTTGCGGTGCGTCGTAACCGATCCACGCAATGGTCGACACCGTCTCACCCACATGGTCGACCGTGTCGTCGAGTTGCTTCTCTGCGGTCAGCTTCATCTGTTCGCCTTCGTCAGTCATGGCGCCGATGGCACCGCCGACGGTGGTGTTCAAACCCGGCGTGGTGATCGACACGTGATCTGCGGTGTCCGGGTTTCCGACCGCTACTGCCGCATGCGTCTGCGCACCCGACTGCGTGTCGAGGAGCATCAGCATCCGGTTGGGGTCCTTGTCGATGGTGTCCCGGACGGCCTGTAGGTCCACGAGCCGATCCGACACCGATGGGTCGCAGGCCTCGGCGCGGGCCAACTCGTCGTCGAGTTTGATGCGGTTGTAGTGATCACGGTCGACGACGGGGAGGCCGTCGCGGTTGCCGATGTAGTTGTCGTGGGCGAACAGCGCGTCCTTGTCGGCCGGGGACAGCGTGGACCACAACTCGTGCAACTGCGCCGGGTCCGACGGCAGCGACGTCGTGCCGCTGATGATGTCCGATACGACCGGGCTGATAGTTGCAGCCCCGGGCGATCCCGTCGCATCGAGCTGCTGTTGCGCTGCTCGAATTGCTTGCCCCGCTTGCATTTCTCCTTCTCCGAACTGAACGAGAAGTGCCTTGATCCGTACCTGGAGTGCGTCGGCTTGCGCGTCCAGTCGGTGCTGCAGCAGCATCGAGACAACTATGTCGCCAGCGAGCGGAACACTCGGGGCCGTCACGGTGCCGTCGTCGGACACCGACATGCCGACACCGGGTGCCTCGAGGTCCACGATGGCCAGCAGCGAGGTACGGATGCTGTCGAGTACGGCTCCGTGGGAGGCGTGTGCTTCGGCGACGGCGGTCACGGCCGTGTCGATGTGCGAGGCGGCCAGGCTTTCCGACAGACTGCGCGCCGACGCGGCTGCTGCCGCCTCGCCCTGCCACTTGTCCATCGTCGCGTCGACCGCACGATCCATCCGGCGGACCTGGTCTGTGAACGTACTGTTCGACGCACGCAGAGCCGTGGCGTAGTCGAGCATCGTGCTCGGCTGACAACCTCGCACGTGCGAAATGGTGGTCACCGCGGCGCCCCGCCGCCGTAGCGCTGTAACTGAGAACTGAACGCCTCGTCGATGTCCTCGTAACTCGTTGCGTTCCCCTCGCACGCCGCCGACATCTCGGCGACGTTGTCGGCGATGCGTGAGTAGGCCTCGGCCGTGGTCTTGGTGCTCTGCTCGGAGGCTGGGGTTATCGGCGATCCCGGCATGGTGACCGTCGCAGCGACGCTGATTCCGGCGATCGTGTTTGCCGTATCGGCGAGTGTTCCACCGAGTGCTCGAAGCTCCTCGACATCGACTGCCAGCAGTTCGCCCACTTCTCGCCCCCCAGCGATCCATCGACGCGGTCGGACCAGCGCCATATCGCCAGCAGGCTAACACGTCGACGACGAACAACAGTGCCAGAACGGGTTGCAGATCGGGCTGTGACTTAGGTGTCTGACGAGACGAGTCATCCGGTGCAGTTGTAGGCCGAAGCGGTGTAGGCAACCGCGCCGAATCTGCGGTCGGGACATGCGCTGGAGTTGAGCCAACACGCTGTTGGAGAATTTCGAGTCGGTGGTACTCGAACGATCAAAGACGAAGGTTCCTGCACCGCCGGGAGTGGTACCCGACGGTGCAGGGGAGTGGTCAACCTTGTGCGCAGAGACGGATCTCATTGCCATCCGGCACCGGGCACGTGCCTGTCACAGCGCAGAGATGTCCGACGGATGGTGGGCCAATGGGCTCACCTCGATGCTCATGAACGGGAACAACGGCAGGTTCCACAGAATCTCGTGCAGCCGCTCGTTGTCTCGCACGTCGAAGATGCTCAGGTTGGAGTACTGGCCGACGAGCCGCCAGATGCTCACCCACTCGCCGTCGCGCTGCAGCTGCTGCGAGTAGGCCTTCTCCCGGGCGAGAGTATCGGTCCGTACGTCGGCATCGAGATCCTGTGGCAGAGCAACGTCCATCTTCACTGCAAACAGCATGTCGCTCAGGCCTTGTCGAGAACGAAGTCGTACGTCACTTCCTGGCCACCGTCGGTGTCCCGAGGATCGAGGATGAGCTCCGGCTTGACAGCATCGGCCACGTCGTCGTCGTTGTGCGGGTCACCGGGGAAGTAGAGCTGAGTGGTGATCTGCTGGTAACCGTCGGCCGCAACCTTGAGGTGCAGGTGCGCCGGACGCCATGGATGCCAGCCGGCTGCGGAGATGAGATTTCCGCAGGCACCGTCGGTCGGGATCTGATACGGCGCAGGCTTCATCGTGTGAATCCAGAACTGGCCCTGATCATCGGTGGTCACTGTGCCGCGCAGGTTCCACTCGGGGATTCCCGGTGCGAACTGCGAGTAGAAACCGCCGTCATCGGCGTGCCAGATCTCGATGACCGAATGCGGCAGCGGTGTTCCGTCGACGGCTTCGACCCGCCCCTGGAACAGCAGCGGCGTTCCCTTCTCGCCGTCGCGGGTCGGCAGAGTCGCGTTCGAACCCAGTTCGGGTGCACCCGGGACGTAGTACGGACCTTCGATGGTGCCCTTGCTTCCCTCACGGGTTTCGCCGGCCACCTCCTCGACCACATGCTCTACCCATACGTCCAGGAACAGAGGCCACTCTCCGGTCTGGCCGACACTGATCAGCCATGCCTTGAGTGCGTTGTACTCGTCGTACGTCACCTTGTGTTCGCGAATTGTCTCGTGCACAGCCGAGAGCACCTGGCGAGCAAGGAGACTGACACGCTCGGGTGGGGTATCGGCAGCCGCCTGCTTATCGGAGACGAAGCGCTGGGTGGCGTTCGCGCCCGATGCGGCTGCGGTCGCCACCTCGGCGGACAGGTCTGTCGATGCTGCATGGTCGATGCTCATGATGTACTCCTCGTATCAAAGTTGCACTCTTGTGGGCTGAAAATCATTGGTCAAGACGGTATTTCGTGAGTTTGTCCGGGTCGATGCGCACACCGAGTCCTGATCCCGGCGAGACGCTGAGTGTGCCGTCGCGTATCTCGAGACTTTCGGTGAGCAGGTCGTCGGCCATGTCGAGGAAGTTGGAGAGCTCGCCGGCCCGACGTGATGTCAGGTCGAACGCCGCACCGAAGGCAACGGTGCAGGCCGTGCCGAGCTGTCCATCGATCTGGTTGCCCATCACGACATCGACACCGAGGCCCTCGCACAGGTGATGGGTTCGCAGAGATGTCGTGAATCCGGTCCGCGCAGTCTTGATGCTGACCGCGGTGGCGGATCCGCCCAGAATCTCGCGGGTGACCTCGGCCGGTGTGGTCGCGGATTCGTCTGCTACGAAGGGAATATCGAGCTGCTGGACGAGCCAGCGGCGGCCGAGTACGTCGTCGGCCGGGCATAATTCCTCGGCGAGGGTGAGTCCGAGATCGGACATCTCTTTCATCGCGCGTGCCGACTCGGCGGCGGTCCAGCCACGATTGCCGTCGACGTACAGTTCGATATCGGTACCGAGGCTTTCACGGAGGGCTCGCACTACAGCGATGTCGAGGTCTATCGGCCGCCGTCCGACCTTGACCTTGAACACGCCGATCCCGTAGCGCTCCCGCATCGTGGTGGCTTCGTCGACCATCGCTGCCGGAGAATCGAACCCGAGCATGTGGCTCACTCGCATCC
Organism: Rhodococcus sp. MALMAid1271; assembly: GCF_049195265.1. NCBI lineage: Bacteria > Bacillati > Actinomycetota > Actinomycetes > Mycobacteriales > Nocardiaceae > Rhodococcus > Rhodococcus sp. MALMAid1271. The sequence goes on from NZ_JBMIRQ010000129.1 coordinate 9,955, forward strand.
GGTCGGTGTACCCGCCGAGGAGTTCGGTCACGGGCAGGTCGAGAGTCTGCCCCAGCGCGTCCCAGATCGCCATGTCCACCGCGGACTTGGCCACCGGATTGCCAACTGTACGAGCCAGTTTGGCATGCACGACCTCGCGTTCGACGAGGGTGAGTCCGATGATCGCGGGGGCGAAGAGGGTCTCGATCACCGCTGCGACACCGCGCTGGGTTTCACCGTAGGTGAAAGGTCGAGGTGGTGCGTCGGCAATACCGATCACACCGTCATCGGTGTGGACCCGAACGAGTACGTGCTCGGCAGCGTGGACTTCACCGCTGGCGAATTTCAACGGCTTTCGATACGGAATCGAATAGGGGATCGCGTCGACGGCGACGATCTTCATGGCATGTCCTTCGAATGTGACGACGGAACTGATGATTCGACGGGTGGCAGTACGCCCGCGTCTTCGAGGGCACCGACGAGCGCGTCGACGAGTGCGGACGGCCGCTCGCGCTGCCAAGCCAATGCCAGATCGATAGTGCTCGCGCCGGCGATATCGCGGAACACGACGCCGTTCAGTTGCAGCGCGCGTACCGATTCGGGCACCAACGCAACCCCTAGACCGGCCGCGACGAGTGCAAGCAGGACCGAGGTATCGGGGGCCTCGTGTTCGCGCCTCGGGGTGAAACCTGCAGCGCGACAACTGGTCACCACGGCTTCGTTGACGACCGAGTGGGTATCGGCGTACATGACGAAGTCCTCGTAGGCGAGATCGGCGACGTCGAGTGAACCTTCGGTGGTGAGCCGGTGATCGACGGGCAATGCGAGCACCAATGATTCCGTGGTGATTCTGCGGAGCACCAGATCGTCGCCGGCTACCGGTGGCCGCAGCACTGCGACATCGAGATGCTCCGAGCGTAGACCGTCGACCTGCGCCGGGGTGAGCAGGTCCCCGTGGATCTCCAGAGCGATGCCTGGCAGTCTCTGCTTGATCGCGCGTGCGATAGGGGGCAATTGGTCGAAAGCCGCGGTACCGGTGAAACCGATGCGCACCAACCCGTATCGCCCCTCTGCGATCCGCCGTACTCCTCGTGCGCTCTGCTCGAGGTTGTCCAGGTTTCGAAGGGTCTCCCGATAGAAGAACTCTCCCGCAGGGGTCAAGCTCACCTGACGAGTCGTCCTGGCCAACAGAGTCACACCGAGTTCCGCCTCCAACTGCCGCACCGACTGCGACAGTGCCGGCTGGGCCAGATGTAGGCGGGTGGCGGCCTGCCCGAAGTGTCGAGTCTCGGCAACGGCCACGAAGTGATAGAGGTGCCGTAGTTCCATGACCGAGCCTTCCTGTGTGTTCTGTCGGTGACCCTGACCACACTATGGGCCGAATCCATAGATGACAAAGACCTATTTGTGGGTGATTGATAAGCGGTAGCGATAAATGTCGTCGTGGGCTGGACGCCTGACAGCGTTCGACGAACAACGCTCGGGTGGCGCGCTGTTCATCCGGCACGCCACTCGAGAAATCCAGCTCGGGCAGAGAGCCGATGTCGCTGAAGGATCTTCGTATATCGGCATCGTCGAGCCCGGCATAGCGTCGAGGACAGGAAGCAGATGCCGTGAAAACGCCGAGGAGACCCAATATGACCGACCCCACCATCGCACAACTGTCCGCCCGTCTCGAAGTTCTGGAGTCCGAGGCCGATATCCGGCGCATTCAAGCGCGCTACATGTTCCTGTGCGATACGCCGTGTCCCGAATTCGGAGTGGACGACGATGCTCGCCGCATCGAGCTGGTGTTGGATCTGTACACCGAGGATGCCGTGTGGGAAGGGGTCGGCGAGTACTACGACGGCCAGTTCGGCCGCGCCGAGGGGAAAGACGCGATCAGGGCGCATTTCAATCGCTTCTGGGGTGAGAAAACCGATCCTGCGTTGTTGCTCAACGCGCATTACCTCACCTCGGAACAGATACACGTGGACGGCGACACAGCCGACGGCCAATGGATCCATATGCAGCCCTGGCTCTTTGCCGACGGCAAGAGTCTGTTGCGATCCAGCCGGCTCAACAACGCCTTCCGTAAGGTCGACGGCAGGTGGCTGATTTCTCGGACTCGCACCGAGAACGTGTTCGTGGCTCCGCTACCGAACAACTTCGCCGATGCGTATCCCCGTGAATCGGTGCTGCTGCGTCCCTGACCCATGGAATCGGAATTGTCAATAGGGATGTGGAATTGCCTGGGTAGGGGAACCTTTATTTCGGTGAACTTGCGCTGAAAATTGCTCGCGAATGGCCGACAGTGTTCTCTACAGCGCCGCGAGAGTAATTCATCCGTACGGCGGTCATCCAACCGAACAGGATCGATACCGATGTCCGAGCAAGTACACAACACCGAGGCCGGGACAGAACCGCAGCGTTCGAGTCTGGGACGAATTGCTTTCGCCAGCGGTGTCGGCACCTCGCTGGAATTCTATGACTTCGCGATCTACGGAACGGCTACTGCACTCGTTTTCACCGATACGTTCTTTCGGACGGGAAATGCGTGGTTCGGCACATTCATGGGTCTGGCCACCTTCGGTATCGGGTTCCTGATGGCCCCGCTCGGAGCAGTGTTCTTCGGCTGGGTCGGCGACACCTATGGTCGTCGCCGCGCGCTGCAGTTGACCTTCCTCGGGATGGGTGCTGCCACCCTGATCATCGGCTTGCTTCCGACGTACGCGCAGGTGGGCGTGGCTGCCCCGGTGTGCCTGGTTCTGCTCAGGCTGGTGCACGGACTGAGCCGTGGTGGTGAGACGGGTGGCGCGGCCGTACTGGCCATCGAGCATGCGCCGGATGACCAGCGAGCCCGGTACGGTGTGTTCACCGCCCTCGGATCGCCGATCGGAACGATCCTTGCGAACGTTTCGTTCGCGTTGGTGCTACTGCTTCCGGCAGACACCGTCCAGGACTGGGCTTGGCGTCTTCCGTTTCTCTTCGGTGGGTTGGTTCTGGTGTTGGGGCTGTGGGTGCGCAGAGGTGTCCACGAAAGCCCGGTGTTCCGGCAGATGGTAGCCGACCGCGGTGAGGAAGCCGTCCGCGCACAAATGCCGTTCAAGGCCGTTGTGAAAAGCAATTGGCGCCGACTTCTGCTTGCTGCGGGCGTCAATGTCGGGCTGAATTCCACCACGTTCGTGCTGGCGATTTTCATGCTTTCCTACGCCACTGCGAAAGCGCCCGAAGGTCTGGGTCTCCCGCGAACCGATATCGTGTACGGCAGCATTGCCGCTTTGATACTGCACGGTGTGGCTGTGGTGATCGCCTCGCTGCTCTCCGATCGGATCGGACGCCGACCGGTGATGATGGGCGGCGCGCTGGCGACCATCGCCGCAGTACTGACCATCTTCCACATGGCTCAGTGGGGCACCGTGACGTCGGTTGTTCTCGGTTTGATGATCGGATTCACTACCACCGGTTTCCTCTTCGGACCCATGTACACCTTCTTCACCGAACTGTTCCCCAAGGAGCAACGCCAAACCGGGATGGGCATCGCGTTCCATGTCGGCGCTGTGTTGGGCGGCGGTATCGCGCCCTTGATCGCGAACCGGATCGTCGCCTTCACCGGGGACGCCTCCAACATCGGTTACTACCTGGCCGGCGTCTGCATCATTTCGCTGAGCTGCCTGTGGGTTCTTCCCGAGACAGCACCGGTTCGATTGCAGCGTAACCGAATCGCGGCAGACGCGGTTACTGCTTCCTGAGGACGATCATCTGGTCGGATCAGGCCAACGACACCCGAGGAACCTCATGAACTACGCAGATTCGGTCTACATCAACGGCCGTGTTTTCACCGTGGACGCCAATTTTTCCATCACGTCGTCCGTCGCAGTGACCGGTGACGTGATCACAGCTGTCGGCACCTACGACGACGTTGCCGAACAGATCGGCCCCGATACCGCAGTGATCGACCTCGTAGGCAATACCGTCCTGCCGGGTATCAACGACTCGCATCTGCACGCGATCGCCTTCGGTTTGGATACTCCGCCGTTGTCGCTGGACGTGGCCTACCCCACGGTGCGCTCGATCGCCGACGTCGTCGGAGCCGTGCAAACAGCAGTCGACGCTGCGGCCGACGGGGAGTGGATCATCGGAACAGGCTGGGACGAGGGCTATCTGGACGAATGTCGGGATGAGTCGGGTCGGTCTCCGACCCGATGGGACCTCGATGCGGTGTCTGCGAACAACCCGGTCTTCCTGCAGGACTTCTCCCGGCACACCTCGTGGGTCAACTCGGCGGCGTTGAAGCTCGTCGGTGTCGACGAGAACACCGCTGTTCCCGAGGGCGGCCGCGCAATCAAGAACGCCGACGGAGTGCTCACGGGCATCTTCATGGAAGGCGCGCAGTCGTTGGTACAGTCGGCACTGCCGATCCTCGACGACGCCAGACGCGAGAAAGCGGCCAGATCGGCCATAGCCTCGCTACAGCGGGAGGGGATCACGAGTTTCACCGATCCAGCACTCGGACCCGGTGGGGAAGCGCTGGCAGGTGGTGCCATGGGCAGTGTCGGTCTTGCCACCTACGCCCGGTTGGCTGCAGCCGACGAACTCGGAATCCGCGTATCGGTACTACTGCTGCCCTGTGGAATGAGCGGTACGGCAGAAGAATTCGCCGACAATTTGGCATCCATCGAGCCGCCGACCGGTCCCGACCCGCGAATGTTCCGCGTTCTCGGCGTGAAGGTGTTCGCCGACGGTATTCCGCTGAGCAAGACGTCGTGGATGCACGAGGAGTACGTCGGAGGGGGCTGCGGATCGCTGTGTGTCGGTGGCGAAACCGACGAGCGACGCGTCGAGCAGGTCACCGAGATGATTCGCCGGGGCCACGTCGAGGGCTATCAGGTGGGCGTGCACGTGACCGGAGACCGAGCCATCGACACGGTGGCATCGGCGCTGATCGCGGCACAGCGCGATCACCCGAGAGACGACCCGCGACACTATCTGATCCACGGGGACTTCGTCTCTCGCGAGACATTGGACAGGTTGGCCGAGGCGGGGATCGGCGTCAACATGAACCCGACGATCAAGTGGACCATCGCAGACCTCGAACCGGAATTCGTCGGTCGCGATCGGGCCGCATACGAATTTCCCTATCGGAGCGCTGCGGATGCAGGTGTCCGGCTGATGAGTAGTTCGGACGCACCCGTGACAATGCCGAATTGGCGACAAGGTCTGTCCACGATGATTCTTCGTGAGAGCAAGGCGTCGAAGACGGTGAGCGGTCCCGACCAGACCATCACGTTGGCGCAGGCTCTGCGCACCTACACGATCGATGCGGCATGGCAGGACTTCGCCGAGGACTGGAAGGGATCGATCGAGGTGGGCAAGGTTGCCGATCTCACTATCGTCGAAGGTGACTTGGAAACGATCGATCCGCACGACATACCCGCAATGGCGGTGCTGCGCACCGTCGTCGGCGGCACGGTCGTGTACGAGCGAACCCCGTAGTAGCGCGTCCGGTGGGGCGTCCTGGTCTTGATACGGTTGGTCACCAACCGCACCCGAGACGAGGACGCTATGCCGAAGGTTGTCGATCGCGACGAACGTCGCCACATGATCGTTGCTGCCGCTTGGCGTCTCATCGCAGCTCGCGGGATAGACGGGGTCAACATGCGTGACCTCGCAGCCGAAGCTGGGTACACCAACGGGGCGTTGAGCAGGTATTTCTCCGGCAAGGACGAAATATTGCGCGCTGCCTTCGAATTGGTACTCGAAGAGACCAACGCTCGAATCGAACGGTCGGTGGGAACGCACCGGGGGCTCAAAGCACTCCGCAAGGTCTGTGTCGAGATCATGCCGTTGACGGAGGAAACCCGGCTCGAAGCGCGGATTGCCATCTCGTTGTGGCAGCGCGCGCTGACCGACCGGGACATGGAGAAGTCCAACAACGACATCGTCGGTCAGTGGAGTTCGCGGATCGCCGGACACCTCACCGAAGCAGTCGAGGACGCTGCTCTGACTGATATCGACGTCGATGTGTATGCGAGCCTTATCATGACCACGATCATCGGCCTTCAGGTCACCGCAGTGCTCGGGGACACCGGTACCTCACGGAAAGCGCAGCTGACGATGATCGACGCGATTCTCGACGGGCATCGACAGTGACTCGGCGGGCGTGAACTCGGCGGCTCGGGAAGCGTCGTTCGTCGCTTCCCGAGCCGCACCTGCCTGGGGTTACACAGTGACCGAGTTGTCCCCGCCGAGGTCGGCAATCAACGCCCGTGCGGTGGTGATTCCGGTTTCGATGGCTCCGTCGACGACGACTCCGTTCCACCCTCGCGCAATGTCGGCACCGGCGAACCGCAGCCGGGTCTGCCTGCCGTGGAACGACTTCCAGCCCTGAGTGAACTGTCCTGACCGCAACGTCGCCCACGTCTGTCCCGACCATTGGTCTGCGGCCCAATCGTGCCCGCCGCAGTCGAGGACCTGCATGCCGGTGTTCCAGACGTCGACAGCCTTCTGCGCGGATGCCGTGTCGTCGAGATCGATTGTGGTGTGGTCGGATCCGAACCCGACCAGGATCGTGGCATCCTCGTCCTCGAGAAAGTACTCGGCGCGCAGCAGCGAGATGGGGTGCTCACCGGGAGCTCCGGCGATGACGGAGTGGTGACCTGCAACCTTGACCCAGATCTTGAATCCGGTGGAGTTCGATCCGTCACGGATCAGGGTCTGCTGTTCTGCGCCCAGCGGCGGTGAGAAGGTGATGTTCTTCAACGCGCCGATCGGGACCGTGACGATCACGGCGTCGGCGGTGACGACGGTTCCGTCGTCCAGCGTCACCGAGGACGAAGTCGGGCCGTGCTCGACGCGAGTCACAGCGGTGTTCAGCGTGATGTTGCTCCGAATGTCGGCCGCAAGTGCCTCGTACAGCCCACGCATGCCGTCGACGAGCTTGAACCGAAGTGTCTGCTCGTCCATGAGCGAGCTGCGGTGATCGCTCAACGATGCCCAGTGCTTTGCCATCAGAGGTGACGCCGTCGCCGTCGATCCTTGATACCCCGCAGACCAGTACGAATCAGCGAGATCTATCTGCTCCTGGGTGAATTCGCCGTTGCGGAGACAGTCGAGGACGCTGCCCTGATCGGCCGCGAGGAACCGTGCGCGGAGTTCGTCCGGGGTGTTGGGATCGTCGAGCACTTTCAACGGCTCGTGCGGGAAGGGAAAGAAGTCTCGGGACCCCTCGAATATCTTCTCCTGAATTGCGCTCAGAGCCACGTCGAGATCGTGCTCGGACCCGGAATGCACGGTGCCCTCGCTGACCCAGTACGCATTGTCGATATCGGGACTCGGGTAGATCTTCTGGCTGTAGCGAGTGATCTCGGTCCACACGAACGGCTGCATCCAATGCACCCACGTTGCCCCCATCTCCAGCTGGTGTCCACCCAGCCGTGAATCGGTCCACGCTCGGCCGCCGATGCGGTCGCGGGCTTCGTAGACGGTGACCTCGTATCCCGCGTTCTCGAGTTCTCGGGTTGCGGTCAGGCCGGCGAATCCGGCTCCGACCACGATGACCTTCTTACCGTCGGAATCGACCGGGCGAGGGTTCTGGGTGGCGGAGGTAGAGGTAGTCATGTCGAGTGAACTTTCTGTGTGATTCGGGGGTGATCAGCGGAGCGAAACATGTTGTGTAGGAGCTGTTGTGGATATTGCGCCGGGCTAGTTGCGCAAGATTGCGCGGACGGTGGGCAGCACCTGCTCGCACAGCAGTCCGATGCCGGAGCCCGTGGTCAGACCGAACGGGGTGTCGAATTCGACTCGGCGGGCACCGGCTCGGATGATGCTCGCCGCCTGTTCGGCCACCTGCTGCGGTGTGCCTGCAAACGCGAACTTGTCCAGTACGTCGTCGGGAATGAGCATGCCCGCCTCGCGGTGATCGCCGTTGCGGCACAGAACACCGATGCGCGCCATCAAGTCCGGATCCAGATCGACCGTGGGATCGTGCGCTGCCACCACATCGAAGTATGGAGCTGCGGCGGTCCTCGCCGCAGCTCGAGCTGCGATTCCATCCTCGTCGACCACCGCTATCGCGTTGAGACAGATGCCCGGTGTACGTGCTGATCCGCTCGCCTCTGCCATGGACGACAGTCGTTCCACCATTGCAGGATTGGCACTTCCGCCGGCTTGGAGTTCGTCCGCGATACGCCCGGCAATGGCAGCCAGCCGCGGACTCCACGAGCCGATCAACAAGGGGACCTCGGTGCGGAGAACGGGATACATCACCGTGGTGCCCGCGGCGAGCGAGTACACCTTTCCCTCGTAACCGCGTGCATCCCCAGCCAACAGCGCTGTCACTATCGATGCTGTATCGACGATCGCGGCCAGAGCGCGGCTCTGATCTATCTTGAGTTGCTCCATCCACGCGCCTCGGACCAGACCGTAGAAAGCGCGGCCACCGGACGCGGCGTCGAGGAGCGCCACTTGCCCCGCGATTTCGACCGGGTGCTGCGTCCACGGAGTGTAGGCCGCGATTCCGAGCCGCATACGGGAAGTGGAGTAGGCCATGCTGTGCAGAACCAGTGCCGGGGGTTGATACATGAGATCGCCGAAGACCGTGACGGCGTCGAAGCCCGCCACTTCCAGACGTTCGGCGAGGGGCGCATAGTCCCGTGGAGCGAAACTCCCGGCGAGACCGACGCCGATCTCGTACTGCTCGACCTCGGTCATGAGCCGTATCCGAGCGATCGCAGAATCGGCAGTACCTTGCTGCCGAGCAGGCCGATACCCGCGGCCTCGGTCAATCCGAAGGGAGTATCGAATTCGACCCGACTCGCACCGGCGTCGTAGGCAGCTGCAGCCTGTTCGGCAACCTCGCCCGGGGTACCACAGAAGGAAAAATGCGTCAGCAGCTCGTCGGGAATCAGCCGTCCCGCATCCTCGTAGCGGTGTTCTCGTAGCAGAGTTCCCATGCGCGCAAGCAGATCCGGGTCGATCGAGACGGTCCGGTCCAGTGCCGCGATTGCGTGCATCGGTAGGGCGGCCTCGGTACGGGCGCGTCGGCGCGCGGCGTCGCCGTCCTCGTCGACGACAGTGACCGCAGTGAGCACGATTCTGGTGGACCCCGGCTCCTTACCGACTGCTGTCTCTCCCGGCTCGGCCCATCCGCGAATCAGCGGCACCATTGCAGCGTTGGCGCAACCGCCGACCTGGATCTCGTCGGCTCGTCGTCCCGCGAACGCGGCCAGTTTGGGGCTCCACGTCCCGATCATGATCGGCAGCGCTGTTCGCAGCACGGGGTAGTAGGGACGTGTACCTGTGCCCACCGAGTATGTCGTGCCGTCGTATCCGCGGCCGGTACCGGCCAATACGGCCTCGACGACCCCCAACGTGTCCTCGATCGCAGTCAACGCCCGGGTGGTGTCGATTCCCAGCTGATCCAACCATGCGCCGCGGACTATCCCGAGAAACGCCCTCCCGTCGGAGAGCTGATCGAGGTACGCCATCTGCCCTGCGATCTCTACCGGATGCAGTGTCCAGGGTGTGAAGCATCCGACCCCCAGACGCAGACGAGACGTGGCCGTGGCCATCGTTGCCAACACCATGGCGGGAGGTTGCATCATGAGATCACCGAACGCAGTGGCAACGTGGAATCCGTGTGCTTCGAGGGAGCAGGCCAGCTCACGGTAATCCCCGGGCGGCAGCGTTCCGCCGAACCCGACGCCGAATTCCGTCTCGCGCTCCATCAGGAAAGATCCTCCGTGCGCATGGTGATCTCGCCGATGCGGTCGATTCGCATCACCAGTCCTTCCTCCGGGTCCGGACAACAGGCCATCGTGTCCTGCTCGAGCCAGTCGGATGCAGGCAGTCGACGCATCTTGGCGGGAAGCATCGGCAACACGGCCTGAATTGCCCAGTAGCAGAACGCTTGTCCGTCGGGAAGTGAGAGCTGATCACTGTTGCGGACCTCGAAGAAGTCTCCTTCTTTCATTCCACACACCGAGCGGCCCTTGATTTCACACACGGTCACGCGAAGATCGAACAGGGTCATTTCTTCGTCGGTCACAGCGTTGTACCTTTCACAGAATGTGAGCGCGGGGGACATCTGTCGCGGCGAGATCGATCTCGGCCACGGCAAGCTCGGGGAGTGTGTGTCGTTTGACGATGCCGTGAAAGATGCCCCAGCCGAGGCACAGGGCGATCGATGCCAGGGCGGCGAACACGCCGTACCGAGATTCGTCGGCGGGTAGCGGGAAGATCGATCCTGCGATTCCTGCGCCGACCGTCACGAGCGCGGCAGCTACCGCAACCCATCCCACCTTGCTCCATTGATTGCGGACCAACAGTTTCACTGCCGCGACGATCAGAACGAAGTAGGCGCTCATGACCAGGAGCCCACCGAACGTGGCGCCGACGGCGAAGCCCACGTAGGGATCCATGTCCGTGCGCCAACTGATCACTGTCACCAGCGCGATTCCGGCGACGGAGACCGTAGCGAAGACCCCGATGCCGACGACAGGTGTCTGCCAGCGACTCAGGCGAGATGCAGACGGCGGGAGGAGGCTGCCACGCGAGAGGGCGAAGATTCCGCGTGAGGACGCGACCATGAATCCGATTGCTACCGCGACCATGTCGAGTACCAGACCCAGTTGGGCAAGCGGCGCGATCCACTCGCCGACGTAGGTGGTTCCGAGGGTCGACAGACCGAGCGGATCGGAGGCCCAGTCCTGTGCGACCCTGTCCGCGCCGAATCCGATGGTTCCCGCATACTGCATCAGCAGACAGAAGCCTGCGACGATCAGAATGGTCGCAATGATGGCGCGCGGGACGGACTTTCGTGCGTCCTTCGCTTCCTCACCCAACGAGGCGGACGATTCGACGCCGACGAACAGCAGCGCGCAGAAGATGAACGTGGGCAGGAATTGGCCCGCGGTGGGAGCCGTCGGGTCCAGGACCACGGCGGAGTTGCCCTCGGCACCACCTTTGGCGATCACCGTGATGGCGATGATCAGATACGGCACCACGGACAAGACGAAGATCGTCAGCTGGGCGCGAACCGACAGGTCGACACCACGAATGTTGACCAGTGCGACGAACAGCAGCACGCCGAGCGAGATCAACCAGAACGGGACGTCGATATCGGTGTAGGTCGCCATCAGATCGTGGCCGAGGACACCCGCACCGATCAGCATGGTCGGCCCACCGAGGATGATGTAGGCGAAGTAGTAGAAACCTGCGGTGGAAATTCCGGCCGTGGGCCCAAGTGTGCGTCCGACGTACTCGTACATGACACCTGCGCTGGTGTAACGCCTCGCGAACATGACCAGCACCGCACCGAGGCCGAGGACTCCGAGGAGTACGACCAGCAGGTACAGCGGCCCTGCACTGCCGCCCTTGGCGGCGATGATGCCGCCGAGGAGGGCCGCCGAGGTGATGGGGCCGACGGCCAGCGACTGAGCGACCAGGTCGGTGGTGCCAAGTTTTCCTCGTGCAAGGCTCCCAGCGTGAGATGTGGCGGTCGGTCCGCGCTCGGCGGTGGTCGAAATCTTTTCGGCAGTCATATGAGATCCTCAGTTAGAGCTACAGGTGTTGACTAATAATTGACCTACGCCATTTCCGATTCGATGCCGGAATGTAACGAACTGGAGTCATGCAGCGCCGTACAGTGCTGATTCCGTCTTAAGGCGGAGGTGCTGATGCAATGAACGGGTTCATCCACTGTGCTCCGGATCACCGTGATTTGTCAACGACTGTAGATAAAAAAACTCCCCCGGCGTGAGCGCGGGGGAGTCGATCGCCAGAATCCGATCAGAACAGCTCGATGACCAGCCTGCTCGTCTTTGCGCGTGAGACGCACAGAGCTATCTGATTGCCGGCGGCCTTGTCGGCAGCCGAGAGGCAGTTGTCGCGGTGCTCGGGTTCACCTTCGAGTACACCGGACACACACGACCCGCAGATGCCTTCCTCGCAGGACTTGAACACCTCGATGCCGTTCTCCTCCAGCACGGAGAGAATGCTCCGATCGGACGGTATCTCGAACGTCTCTCCGGTATCCATTTCGACGGTGAACGCGGTGTCCCCGGAGGTGTCGATGTCGGAGGCGACGAAGTGTTCGATATGAACGTTGTTCGGCCCGACCAGCGGTGTGAAGACCGAGGCGACCGTATCCATGAAACCTTCCGGCCCGCAGGTGTATACGGCGGACGTCGAGGATGCCGAACCGGCCAGCTCGTCCAGAACTGTCTGCTGTTGGCCACGGGTGATTCCGATGTGCAGGTGGACGCGGTCCCGAAATTCGGCCCGCGTCTCGAGCAACTCGAGAAATGCAGTGTGCTCGCGGCTGTGCGAGAAGTAGACGAGCTCGAAGTTCGCCCCACTGTCGTGGAGGTGGTACGCCATGCTGAGCAGCGGAGTCACACCGATGCCGGCCGCGATCAGCAGATGGGTGTCGGCATCCTGCGCCACCCCCAGGATATTTCGCGGTTCACTGATTTCGAGGATGTCGCCTTCCCGAACGCGGTGCAGCGCTTCGGATCCGCCGCGCGAGTCCACTTCGCGTTTGACCGCGATCAACAGCGAATCCGGCTCCGTCGGTGGCCCGCACAGCGAGTACTGCCGCAGCACACCCGTCGGGCCTTTCACGTCGATGTGGGCTCCGGCTTCGTACGGTCCGAGGGTGCCCCCGCCATCGCGCACCAGACGAAGCGACCGAACACTCGGCGTCTCGTCCACGATCTGCGAGACAACAACTTTGACACTGGACACGGCGTTTCCTAACGCATGTAGAGTCCGCCGTTGGCGTCCCAACAAGCACCGGTGACCGACGCGGCCGCCGGGGATGCCAGCAGAGAGACCATCTCGGCGATGAATGCCGGGTCGCCCAGACGACCGACAGGGATAGTGTGGGCAAAGGATTCGAGGTTGGCTTCGCCGACGATCTCCCGCACGATGGGGGAGTCCTGAGGGCCTGGCGAGACCGCGTTCACGGTGACCCCGGACGGTGCCAGTTCTCGGGCGAAGACTTTCGTCAGCGACATCACTGCGCCCTTGGCCGACGCGTAGTGTCCACCGGTCGCTGTGCCACCGTTCTGCCCGGCCAAGGAGGCCATGTTCACGATACGGCCGTAGCCGTTACCGGCCATGTAGCTACCGAAGACCTGGCAGGCACTGAACGTGCCCTTGAATCCGACGGCCATCACCGAGTCCAACTCCTCGGCGGTGATGTCCATCAACGACCGTGCCTGGGTCTTTGCTGCATTGTTGACCAGAACCTCCACCGATCCGAAGTCGCCGACGACCCCGGACAGCAGGCTCTCGAGCGCAGACTTGTCGCTGACGTCGACCTGGTAGCCGCGGGCCGAGTCTCCGGAGCCGAGTTCGGCTGCCAACGCGTCTGCGGAATCCCGATCGATATCTGCGATGGCGACTCGGTGGCCGGTGGAGTGAAGCTTGCGGACGATGAGCGCGCCGAGCCCGCTCCCGCCACCGGTGACGACGGCAACCGGGGCGTTCACAGCAAGAACCCGGCTGCGGGAACTGCATCCTCGCTGTCGACGAGTCGAATCACTTTGAGGGCTATTCGGTCGGCGCTCCCGTCGACGCCCAACCGGATCCGGTACTCCACATCCCCTGCCCACAGATCGTGCTTGCCGCGTTTGAACGCGATGACGATCTGTGATGCGCGAAGGTGAATCTCGTCGTCGGTACACGATTGGACAACGAAGCGAGACACGGTCCGGGTGGTGACCGCGGCATCGACGGCGGCGATCGCGTAGCCCTCGGTCATCCGCACCACCCGCATGTCACGCATCCGGGCGTCGTCGTAGATCATGTTGAGTCGATTGTCGAAGTCGTCCCCGGTGGAATCGATCGGGACGACGTACAGACCGTCCTCGGAGTACATGCCCTTCCACGTCTCGTACTGCTTGCGATCGAGCAGATCGGCTTCGCGCCAGATCAATTCGATTGCCCGTACCACGCGGGTGTCTGCGATGGACAGCGTGTCGACGGCGGTGTCAGTCATTGCTCATCATCTCTTTCCACTGTGCGTAGGCTGCGCGCATGCCGGTCTCGTCGGTGACGTGCGAGGTGGGCCATCCTTCGGCACTCGGCTTCTCCCGCGCAGCACCCCGATTGACGAGAATGGGCATGTCGGGTGCGCCCTGAGCGCCGCGTTGAACCCGGTCCCACCCTTCGGCGTCATCGGGTGTACCGAAACCGAACGGACCCTGGAAATGCTCGTGTACTCGCAACCGGGCCCGGTTCACCGGATCCACCACCTCGGACGGCCCGTCCGGACCGATCGCCAGATGCTCGATCGTCGTCGCATCGACCGCGGTGGGCTCGAGGACACGGAAGAAGGCGGCCGACATCGACACGTTGGGGAAGAGATTGAGGTTGAAACCGGTGCCGTGCATGGCGCGGACGATCTTACGAATCGCGGGCTCATCGAGGCCTGCAGCGGACAGTTCGGCAACGAGGTCGTCGAAGCGTGCCTGCAGGGGCTCGGATCCGTCGTCGGCATCGAGGTCGGAATGTTCGGGAACCATCTGCATGACACTGTGGCCGTTGCCGAGATCGTGGGTGACGGCATCCGGGTTGGTCATGAACGACATCATGTCTGCCGTTTCGGCATCGACCGATGCCATCCACGACCGGTGCACGATGGGGAAATGATAGCCGTCCGTCGTGTTCTCGAGCTGAATCTTCCAATTGCCGTTGAAGCGGAATCGGTGTGTGCCCAGAACCTTGATGGGATAACCGCCGCCTTGCTTCATGAACCGGTCGATCCAGAGCTTGGCGTCGCCGAGGAAGTCCTCGAGAGATTCGATGTCCTGGGCGAACGTCGCGAAGACCATCCCGCCGTACGATTCGGTACGCAGTTTCTTGAGTGAGAGTTCGCCCTTTTCGATGACGCCCTCGTATCCCTCGGGGTACGGAATGCCGCGCAACTGACCGTCGAGACTGTAGGACCAGGCGTGGTACGGACACGTGAAACCGTTTGCGACGCCGGTCTTCTGCTCACAGATGCTGGCACCGCGGTGGCGGCAACGGTTGAGCAGGGTGTTGATCTGTCCCTTGCGGTTCTTGGTCACGATGACCGGCTGGAGGCCGACGTGGGTGGATTTGAAGCTGCCCGGTTTCGGTAGCTCGGATTCGTGAGCGACCCAGATCCAGGTGCTTTCGAAGATCTTGGTGATCTCCTCGTCGAACACGTCCGGGTCGGTGTAGATCCGACCCGCGACACGATCGCCCATCACCAGATCGGACGCGGGGGACTTCGGTGTTGCCTCGTCGGTGTCGTGCACGGTCATTGATGTCTCCAAGGCTCGTACGTTGTCGAGATTGCAAGTGGTAGCCACCGGATGACGCAGTTGAACAACGTCATCCGGTGGAGAATGGGTGGTGCGCGGCCTTCAGTAGGTGCGGGGTGTGAGCGCCCGGCCGATGCGAGCTTCGATCTTGACGTACTTCCACAGCTTCCAGTCGCTCGTCCCGACCTCGATCGTCCGCAGGAAGTTGCACGCCTGCTTGACGGTGTCGTGGGAATCGACGTCGGCGAGCAAGTAGCAGGTCCACGGCCAGGAATCCGAGGGGCCGACCGTCGTGGCGTCGTCGTCGATATCGCCGATGAAGTCGACACCGTCGAGGCCCTTGATGCCGTCGGACAAGGCGACGAACGCCGTCCAGACGTCGCCGGCCGTGACTCCTCCCTCGGGGAGCTCGAAGAAGTTCTGGTTGATACCGATACAGAACAGAACGCGAAGCGGGGTGGTGGTCATGGGTTCTCCTTCGAGAGTCACTTGAAGCCGGGGACGGTGGGCGGTTGGCCCATCAGCACTGCGCCTGCGGCGTCCAGGATCGCCGGGCCCAGGAAGGCATGCTGCTGAGGAACGAGCGCATCACCCGTCCACTGCTGAAGGGGATGTGAGGTGAAAATTGTTCCAGTGCCCGAGATCTCGACGATCTTCGTCACCGCGGATGCCGATGTCTTGGCCAGATGACTCGATGCCAGCCTCAGGTGGGCATTCTGAGCGTCGGTGGGTTCGTCCCCGCTCAGCACGCTGTTCCACACTTCCTCGGTCACCTCGTAGAAGTACGCGCGCGCAGACCTCAGGGCGGCTTCGGCCTCGGCGACGGCGATGCGGTAGTACGGTCGGTCTGCCAGCTTGGGGGCACCGGTGATGCCGGCCACGCCTGCGCCCACTTTCAGTGCGTAGTCGAGTGCGCTGCGCGCGACGCCTGCACCGACCACCGCGAGAACCTGTGCCGCGTAGGCGATCGTCGGATAGTGGTACAGAGGCTCGTCGACGGTGGGTGCGCCGCCGCGGATGAAGGTCCACTCCCGAGGCACCTCGACCTTGTTCACCACGAGGTCGAACGACCCGGTGCCGCGCATGCCGACCACGTCCCACTCCTGGACTATCTCCACGTCCTTCGGTCGCAGCAATGCCGTTCTCGGCTTGCCGCCGGTCGAGTCGTCTCCGGGAATTCCTACGCCCAGAATGTCGGCGCCCATCGATCCGCTCGCGAACTTCCAGCGGCCGTCGACCAGAAATCCGCGTTCGGTCGGTGCCGCCGGCTGTACCGGGAACAGTCCACCTGCGAACACGACGTCGGGACCGTCGGCGTACAGCTCGGCCTGGGTGTCGACCGGCAGGGCAGCGAGGTAGATCAGGGCTGAGCCGAAGCTCGCCACCCAGCCCGCCGATCCGTCGACGACGGAAATCTTCTCTATGGTGCGTAGAAAGTCCGCCGGCGCCTGGGGATCTCCGCCGAAGCGCCGAGGAGTGGCGGCCCGGTAGATGCCGATCTCCTTGAGGCGGTCGACGAAGTCGGGGGAGACGAAACGCTGATCTCGAAACTCCGTCCGCCGTTGCGCGAGCTCGTCCAACACGTGGTCGAGAGTCACGGTATTGCCTGCTTGGGGCGGGGCATGCTGAGTGAGTGTCATGAGCGTCTCCTTCTACCTCGTTCGTTGATTCGACCGTAATGCGAGTCACGTTCGGCCCCAATCGGTAAAGAGTGCGGTCGGCAGGGGGTGCGTCCATCAGGCGTATAGGTGAAATCTTCAGTTCACGCTCGAAATAAGGTCCTTCGCCGCACCGAGCCGTCGACCACGCATACGCTTTCGACATGTCCATGGACCCGCGAGCTCCGGAAATGGTGCCGGCCGATTTCGTCGAAATGATGAATGCCGCGCAGGTATGCGTACTCGTCCACGACGGGGCGACCAAGAGCATCCTGTGGGCCAATCCGGCAGCCTGCGCGATGCTGGAATTCGATCTCGACGAAATGCGTCCTCTCAAGGCCAACGACATGAGTAGCTCTGCACAGCAGTACGACCGAGTAGTCGGACGGGCATGGCTGCACGAGGCAGTCGAGTGCGGCAGCAGTCGGATCGAATGGCACTATCGATCCAAGTCCGGCCGCATCATCCCGACCGATGCCATCGCGACCAGAATCGAGCTGCGTCAAGGCACCGCGGTGATGGTGCAGTTCCGGGATATCGAAAACGAACAGCGCACCGAGCGCGCGTTGAGGCTGACCACCACCTACGTCGATGCACTGTCCAGAAATACCTCCGCGATCGCATTCGTCCTGGACGAAACAGGGGCAATCGGATTCGCGACCGATACCGCCATGGAACATCTCGGCATCGATCCGAGCGTCGAACCGCCTGCAGGCAGATCCCTGGCCTCGTACGCGTCATTTCACATCGCCGGCCGCCGATCCACCTGGAGCGAACTGGTGCGGGACGCGAGTCCGGTGGCATCGGTCCGGTTGGAGGTCCTTGCGGGCGAGGGTCGGACGCATTGGCTGGACGGAAGTGTCGAGCGACTGCAGGAGAACGAGGTCAACGCCTATCTGATGTTGCTGCACGACGTGTCCGATCGTGTGCGCACCGAAGAGATGCGCGGATTGGAATTGCAGCGCGAGAATTATCTGGCGCGATACAACGCAATGGGCGATATGGCGATGGCGATAGCTCACGAGTTGGGGCAGCCGCTCGCGGCCGCGGGCAACTTTCTGGCGGGAATCGAGACCATCCTGACCACCCGGGGCCCGCTCGACACGCGGGTGGAATACGGCCTCGCTTCGGCGCATCGGCAGATCGAGAGGGCGGCCACGATCGTCGCTACTCTGCGGGCATTCGTGGGGCACCTCGAACAGGTCGATCAGACCGTCGATCTCAACACCGTCGTCACCGAGTGCCTGTATTTCATCCGCTTGCGTGCCGAGCAGAACTCCGTGCGGATCGAATTCGAGCTCGCCGAAGAACCGGTTCATGTGCGCTGCGAGCGGGTACTGACCGGCCAGGTCATCATCAATCTCTGCTTCAACGCGATCGACGAGATGGCCCAGTGCGCGCTACAGGATCGCACGATCACATTGTCCACGGGTAACCGCGACGACGGTGGCGCCTTCTCTGTCAGCGACCGCGGAAGAGGATTGCAGCGCAACCCTTTCGAGGAGTCGTTCACAACCAAGCAGTCCGGTAGCGGGATCGATCTCGCGCTCAGCTATCGGATCATCACCAGGCAGCACGGTTCGATTTGGTACACCCCTGGGGCAGAAGGTGGTTCGGTGTTCGGTTTCGCGCTCCCTACGGTGAGCCGGGCGGAGGCTCTCGGCGGTGAGGACGGCCCGCCGGTGTAGGGAAATTCTTCAGGCTCGGGAAGGAACTCTTCATTCCCGTTCGGCCCCCCGGCTCGTAGCGTCGACCCATGATCTTCGGTTGCTGAGCACGGCGCAACCGGACCTATCGGGGAGAGCGACGAATGGACGATACACGCGAGCGCATGACACTGATGTGCTACAACGACACTCACGGGTACGGGTGGCGGCACGTAGACCTGTTCATGCACGACCGCGATGGTAACGAGCTGAACTGGGTTCACTGGCAGGTCAAGGCCGACGGGCCCGATGCAGCAGATCAGGCCACCGAGCGGGCCGAGCCCTCGCTCCGCCGCGTCTCGGACTGGCGGCACTCCGTCAGCTCCAGCGGGATGGACTACTGGACCGCCGACGCCGTGTGGGGCGACCGATGAGCGTCCGCTCGCCTCTCCATCGGCCATGGTCATTGGTCGATCTCGTGGCAGACCTACGGTCCGGACGAAGCACCGAGGCGGACGCATGGCAGCGCTCCGGAGCCCGAATCGACGAAACTGAGCCGGAACTGGCGGCATGGGTGATTCACCGACCGCCGGCCGCTCCGGCGCATCCTTCCGGACGGGTGGGGCCCCTCGGCGGAATCCCGTTGGGAGTGAAGGACATCATCGATGTCGCAGGTCTACCGACCAGATGTGGAACCGATCTCTACGCGGCGCGGCCGCCGGCCGAGGCCGATGCTGCCGTGGTGCAGGCCTGGCGCAGGGCCGGTGCCGTACCCGCAGGCAAGACCGTCTCGACCGAGTTCGCCTTCTTCGCTCCAGGGCCGACTCGTAATCCCGCCGATCCGACACACACCCCAGGGGGATCGTCGAGTGGGTCAGCGGCCGCGGTGGCATCGGGGCAGGTGCCACTGGCTCTCGGTTCGCAGACTGCCGGATCGGTCACCCGCCCGGCGTCGTATTGCGGTGTCGCATCGATGGTCATGACTCGGGGTCGGTGCTCGACCGATGGGGTGACCGGCCTGAGCGCGAGCCTGGACAGCCACGGGTTGTACGCAGCGCAGGTACGCGACCTCGCATGCGCGTGGTCTGCGTTCGTCGGGCAGGAGGTCGTCCACGGCGACCCGTCCTCGCATCCTCGGGTATTGCTCTGGGACGCAGCAGAACTGGGAGTCGTCGAATCGGACATGGCCGCAGCGGTCACCGAACTGGGTCGCGCGATTCGAGCCAAGGGTGCCGAGCTCTCGGCGTTTCCAGCGGCCGCTGCCGTCGCCGAGACCACCGCCGCCCATGCAGTCGTCATGGCCTACGAGGCAGCGCGGGAACGAAGCGCACTCTTCGAGGACATCGACCGACTCAGCGACCCGCTGGCCGCCCTGCTGCGGCGTGGCGCGTCGACGACCACCGCGGACTACCACGCTGCCCGCAGGAGCATCGCCGTCTCGCGCGAGCGCATCATCGGTCTGTTCGAGGACGTCGATGTCATCGTGGGACCAGCCGCCCCTGGTGCGGCACCCGAGGGCCTCGATGCAACCGGAGATCCGGTGTTGAGCCGTGCATGGCAAGCCTGGGGCCTACCCGTGGTCACTGTTCCCGGCATAACCGACGGCAAGGGCATGCCCCTGGGCATGCAGGTCATCGGATCGCCGAACTGCGAGTCCGAACTACTGGCCGGCGCATCGTGGATCTCCGAGGTGATCGCCGCCGGGTTCCCACCGTGATTCTGCGGCACCATCGATTTTCTTTCGGCCATCGAGCACAATTCCATTCACCGAACACAGGAGGCGGCCATGACCGCAGTATCTGATTTCACCACCGATCTTTTCCTCGACGGGGAGTGGAGCGGCGGTGGTGCCGGAACGTTCGAGACCTTCGATCCTTCCACCGGTGACAAGCTCGCCGACATTGCTTCTGCCGACGTCGCCGACGTCGATCGCGCTGTTCGCGCAGCCCGGTGCGCATTGGCCGGAAGTTGGGCAGCGGTACCGCCGTCGCACAAGGGGCAGCTGCTCAACAAGCTGGCCGATCTGGTCGAACGAGACGCCGAAGTTCTCGCCCGCCTCGAGTCGCTCGACATGGGAGGATTGTTCTTCCTCGGCAAGATGATGTTCGTCCCCAATCTTGTTGCCTCGCTTCGCTACTACGCGGGATGGGCCGACAAGCTCAATGGCGAGACCCTACCGAACGATGGGTACATGGGTCGGCCCACCTTTGCCTATACCCGCCGTGAGCCGGTCGGCGTCATTGCCACGATCATCCCGTGGAACGCACCGCTGATGATTCTCGGGTGGAAACTGGCTCCGGCGCTCGCGACGGGCAACACGGTGATCGTCAAGCCTGCCGAGGACGCGTCGCTGTCGATCCTGCATCTCGCGCGCCTGATCGAGGAGGCCGGGTTCCCGGCCGGCGTCGTGCAGGTACTGCCGGGTATCGGCGCGGTCACCGGTGAGGCGCTGACGACACACCCCGGCGTTGACAAGGTCTCGTTCACCGGATCCACCGCCGTCGGTCGCCGTATCCTGGTCAACTCCGCAGCCGACTTCAAGCGCACCACCTTGGAGCTGGGCGGTAAATCGCCGCAGATCATTTTCGGCGACGCCGATCTCGAGTCCGCGGTCGGCGGCGCAGCCATGGGGTTGTTCACCAACTCGGGTGAGGTGTGTGCGGCGGGAACGCGCATTTTCGCGCATCGGTCCGTCTACGACACGGTGGTGGACGGCCTCGCTGCGGCGGCCGGAGCTCAGGTGCTGGGCAACCCGTTCGACACCTCGACCACGATGGGTCCGCTGATCAACGCCAAGCAGAAGGATCGCGTGCTCGGCTACATCGCGCAGGGCAAGTCCGAGGGGGCGCGCCTGGTGGCGGGCGGCACCGACGGCGGCGGAGAGGGCAACGATCGCGGTCACTTCGTGCGTCCGACGGTCTTCGCCGGCACCAACGATCTGACCATCGCCCGTGAGGAGATTTTCGGACCGGTGGGGATTGTCGTCCCCTTCGACGACGACGCCGAGGCGATCGCCCTGGCCAACGACAATCAGTACGGCCTGGCAGCCACGCTCTGGACGACGGATCTGGCGCGCGCCCACACCGTCTCGGCGTCACTGCAAGCAGGAGCTGTGGCTGTCAACGGGTGGTCGCCACTTGCACCCCAATTGCCCTGGGGCGGAGTCAAAGCCAGCGGCCTGGGCCGTGAGCTCGGGTACGAAGGAATCCTGGCAAACACCGAGGCGAAGACCGTCACGATCGTTCTGTGACCCATCGCGTCGAAGCCGCCGGCCACCTGGTCGGCGGCTTCCGCTGTGCCAGGGGCGAGCCACGGCTAGGCTCGGACCTCATGGAGACCGTCAAGCCCGTCGTCGTTCACGTGGTGGACGATGACGAAGACCTCAGGCAATCACTTGCGTTTCTTCTGCAGAGTGTCGGGATCGAGGCGCTGACCTATCCAACCGCTACCGCTTTTCTCGAGGAAATGGATTCGGCCGAGGCCGGCGTGGTCATTGTCGACGTGAGAATGCCGGGCATGAGCGGATTCGAGCTTCAGGACGAATTGGTCAGACGCGGTTATCCGGCACCCATCATTTTCTGTTCGGCGCACGGGGACATTCCGATGTCGGTTCGCGCGCTTCGTGCTGGTGCCGTCGATTTTCTCGAGAAACCGTACGAGCCTCAGCGCATGCTGGAAGTAGTTCAGGAGCAACTGCGGCTCGCGTCCGGAGTGTTCTCCGAGCGTGAGGAGCGCGCACGAGTGCACCGGCGACTCGATACCCTGACGCCGCGTGAACGAGAAGTATTACGGCTCGTAGTCGAAGGCATGGCCAGCCAACAGATCGCGCGTCGCCTCGGCACCAGTGTCAAAACCGTCGATGTGCATCGTGCGCGCATCAAAGCCAAGACCGAGGCAGAAAGTCTCGGCACCTTGGTTCGTGATGTGCTGGCATGGCGGGTGACGGTGTAACCGATTTCGACGTCCAGAGCGTACGGAGTGTCCAAAGGTTTCTCGCCTACCTGTAAGAGCACGCGAGAAATTAATTTTAGGTCACACCGAATTCGGTCGACCGTCGAAATGCTCAGGAGATCGGCATGCCGCACACAGTGACAACAGAGGAAGCGCAGCGAACGTTCCGAGAAGTGACAGGACACTATCCGACTGGAGTTGCGATAGTCACCGGTACCGATCCGACCGGCGAACTGCTGGCGCTTGTCGTGGGCACCTTCAGTTCGGTATCCCTCGACCCTCCGCTGGTCTCGTTCATGCCGATGAAGACCTCGCGTACTTTCGCGCGAATGCAGGAGTGTTCTTCCCTGTGTGTCAACATCGTCGGGGGGGAGCAAGAGCGCGAGGTGATGTCCATCGCCCAGCGTTGGGAGAACAAATTCGACGGAATCGATTGGTATCCATCGCCACATGGAAACCCGGTACTCACCGAAGCGATCGGGTGGATGGACACGACGATCTGGAAGACCGTGGACGCGGGCGATCACTGGATCGTGTTGTGCGAGGTCAAGGACATGGCCATCACGAACCCGGTGTCTCCGTTGATCTTCTTCCAAGGCGGCTACGGCAGCTTCGTGTGCACGTCTCTGCTCGCTCGAATGGACCACGAAATTCTGCCGGCGATCCACGCGGCGCATGCGGCGCGCTCTCAGGTCGAAGCTCTCGCAGCGGCGATCGGGTGCGAGGTGTCGGTACTGACGGCCGTCAGCGCCGACGAAATGGCGACGGTACTGTCCGCCACTGCACCCGGTGTGGACCGCGATGCTGCTCTGGCGCAACGGATACCGATCGTGCCACCAATCGGTGACTCGTACGTCTTCGCGTTGCCGGAGGCCGAACAGGATCGCTGGATCGACAAGCTGAAGGGCGAAGACAGCGGGACTCGGGTGCATCGGGCCCGGCTCGACTTCATTCGTGAACACGGTTACGGGATCTCGTTTCTGCCCGCCGCGGGTTCGGACGCGTACACGGAAATGCGCAGGGCTACCAAGGAGTACGAGTCCGGTCGCCTGACTCCCCGCAAGGAACGCGAGATCCGGGCTCAGATCGGCCGCACCTCGGTGGACTATCGGCCGCAGGTGCTCGACGGTGCCGGCACGTACAACGTGGGATCGATCGTCCTACCGGTCCGCGATCCGTCCGGTCGCCACACGCTGACGCTTCGCCTCGCGCAGGTTCCACAAAACGTGCAGGGGAACCTGGTGGCAGAGTGGATCGAGAGCGCCAGAACCGTTGTGAGCATGCTCGAGTCGGCCCCGAGCGAAACCGTCGGAGGCACCGCACTCTCCGATGCTGCAGCGGGTCGCTGATCTCGACGTAGAGACACACGGCAGCAGCCCCGGACCGTTCCTGGTCCGGGGCTGCTGCCGTGTGTCCGTTGCCGTGTGTCCGTTGCCTGGATGTCCGTTCGCGCTACGTCATGCGTCTCGATGTCATGCGTCTCGCTGTCACGCGTCTCGATGTCACGTGTCGGTGCGGCACCGGTGGTGCAACGAGCTCGAGTCGGTATCCACCGACGTGGATACCGACTCGAGTGCTGCGAGGTAGAGGTGCGAGTGTCAGGGGGTCGCTTTGTCGCGATCGAGTGTCGACGTCCGTACGGGCTTGGCATCGATGAAGTGTCCACCCATGACGCCTGCGGCGAACACGAGGCAGAGCACCACCAAGAACGTGGTGGCGACGGCAAAAGAACCGCCGATGAGGGTGGTGAAGTTGTCCAGGACCAGCACTGTGATCGCGATGAGTCCGATGCTGCCGAGCACAGGGGCGATTCGGGTGTTCCACAAGCGAGTATCGACGTCGGTGCGCCGGAAGAACACCACGATGGCGAAGCTGGTCAACACCATCACGGCAAGGATCGCGACGATCGCAATTCCGGACATCCAAGTGAAGAGCTGGAGCACGGGATCTGCTCCGACCACAGCAAAGATGCCGACGACGATCGCTGCAGAAGCCGTCTGCAGGATGGATCCTCGATGCGGTGAGCCGTGCTTGTGATGGACCGCGGCAAAGCGTGCAGGGGCGTAACCCGACCGCGCCAGAGCAAATACGTAGCGAGAGATGGCCGAGTGGAACGCCAGCACGGCGGCGAACAAGCTCGTGACCAACATGATGGCGATGATGTCCGCAGCCAAGGGGGACAGGTAGACCGCTACCGCGCCGAAGGTCAGGTTGGCGGTGTCTTCGCTTGCAGCAGCGGCGATTTGGTCGCTACCGTATGCGAGCACCAGCGCCCAGCTGCACACGGCGTAGAGGGCACCTATCAGTACGATTGCCACGTAGGTGGCGATCGGAACGGTACGTTTGGGGTTGCGCGCTTCTTCCCCGTAGATGGCGGTCGCCTCGAATCCGACGAAGGACCCGACGGCGAACATCATGGCGATGCCGGGTGAGGCCGAGAAGAACGCATGAGGGGTGAACGATTGGTAGTCGACGCCGTGCGCCCCGCCCTTGATGAACACCGCTGCTGTGAGTGCCACGATCGCAACGATTTCGAGCACCAGCAGGCACCCGAGGACCTTCGTTCCCACTTCGATGTTTCGATAACCCACCAAGGCGACGCAGGCGATGAGCACGAAAGCCCACACCCACCAGGGCAGATCCGGTCCGCCGTACTGGACGACCAGCGAGTCGATCGCATTCGCGGCCAGGCCGTAGATTCCGGCCTGAATGGCCGTGTAGGCGAATATGGCCAATGCAGCTGCTCCCACTCCCAGCCGAGCGTTCAAGCCTCGCGTGACGTATGCGTAGAACGCACCGGTGTCGGTGATGTGACCACTCATCGCGGCGTATCCGACGCTGAACACCAGTAGGACCAGTGCAGCGACCACGTACGTCGACGGTGCGCCGGCACCGTTACCGAGAGCGATCATGACCGGCAGTGAACCGGCCACTGTGGTCAGTGGGGAGGCGGCGGCCAGAACAAGGAAGACGATTCCCGCCACCCCGATGGAGCCTCTCAATTGATTGGAGTTCGATGACATTGCGGGTGTCCTTGTCGGTGGTAGGTATCGACGGGATCGAAAATCTACATTTGTTGACTGATCCGACGAAGCTACCGCCACTGTGACGTGGCGTACATAGGGGTTTTCCTTATCGGTGCCGGCTCCACGGCTGTACGCCATTACCGAAAACGAAGAAATCATGACTGTCGCCGAAAGATGCAATTCGCGCACGAGCCGTCGTGACGGTCAGGGTGTGGATTCCTGAAAATGTCACGGCAAATCGGTAGCATTGCTTACGATGAACAAGATGCGGATTCTGTCTCCGGTGCTGTTGCTGGCCTCGGCAATGGTCATGACCGCCTGTGCAACCGACGGTGCCCCGGTATCGGAGCCCGGACAAGCGCAAGCGCCTTCGACTGCTGCGCGTTCGACAACGACTACGGGTCCGACAGCCGGCGCAGACGCAACCAGTACTGTTCCGCCCACATCAGCTGACCCCACCGCTGCCGACAATCCGAACTGCGCAGCGGCGGAGCTGTCGGTGTCTCTCGCCATGCCACGAGGAGCTGCCGGCTCGACGGAGTTACCTATCGAATTCACCAATATCGGAGATCGAACATGCAGACTCGTCGGCTATCCCGGCGTTTCGTATGTCTCGAGCCGAGGTGGTGCTCGGGTAGGGCAGGCGGCGGTCCGATCCGAATCGGATCCAGTGCCGGTCGAATTGGTACCTGGCGCGGTGGCGGTAGCAACCGTCAAAGCGGCAGTGGTCGAAAACTATCCGGCGGACGCGTGTGTGCCGACTGCTGTATCCGGAATCGACGTCTACTCGCCCAACACCACCGAGGTCGTGTATCTGGCATATCCCACGACTGGGTGCAGCTCGGTGGACCCGTCGATCACGCAGCTCGCTGTGCAGCCGGTCGAGGCCGAGTGAGTTCGATACACGTTCGATGATTGAGGACACCGAACAGTGGGCACCTTGTAGATATGACAGAGAACTCCAAGGTCACAGTTGAACGCACCATCGAAGCTCCCGTCGACGCGGTTTTCGATGTCCTCTCCAACCCCGAGCGGCATCAAGCACTCGACGGTTCAGGATTCGTGCGCGGCGTGGACCACGCCGACCGGATCCAGAAGGTCGGCGAGAAGTTCACGATGAACATGCAGGGCGACCACATGGGCGGCGAATACCAAACCGACAACATCGTGAGCGGGTATGCCAAGGACAAGCTCCTGGCATGGAAGACCGCACCGGCGGGCAACGAGCCTCCCGGATGGGAGTGGTTGTGGGAGCTGGAGTCCCAGGGCCCCAACGAGACCTTGGTCCGCCACACGTACGACTGGTCGAAGGTGACGGACAAAAAGCTGCTGGAGCAGATCAAGTTTCCGCTGGTCACCGAAGATCAGCTGAATGACACACTTGCACGGCTCGCAGTCGAAGCGACATCCTGACCAGTAGCATATTCCCACGGATGGCTGTTCATCAGCCGAAAAACCCTGCAGCGTCGACACTGTCGATGACTGTCCACCGCGGCGGGTGATTTCTCGACGCCGTCCCGGCCAACACATCGACTCCGCGGACGGCCAGCGCAATTGCGGGTGACTGATCGGTCAGCAGACTGATCGCGTAGGTGGCAGCGGTGACGTGAAGGCAGGGCTGGATTTTTCCTGAGCACGTGCAGGAAGTGTCTACTGTCTCTGGCACCGGTGTCATCTTCCGTGACACGAGTTCGGCATGAACTTCGTCGGGAAGATCGCCGCTCGATGAAGTGCCGGGTATCTGGCGGGCAAGTATGCGAAGTATCGACTTCCTCTCTGCCGCGGTGAATCGGGGGACGGTGATGACCGCTGTCTCGATCTTCTTGGCCGCAGAAACTCTGCACCGGAATCTGCCGATTTCATTGTGCTCCACGTCAACTGCGTCGTTGCGCACCAGGCCCCGCGCCCGCGGGAGCATCGGGTTCGGGCGGGTGGCGGCGAGAGGTTCGACTCGCCGAAGCCAGTCCTTGCCCCAGGGCGTCGATCCGAAGGGGGCAGGCTGCGGTGACGAGACCATCAGCGCGTCACCGCTCTCAACGACAACGTTTCTCGCAATGTCGAGTCGTCGAGCGCCGCGAGGGCCATCTCGTTGTTGCTCTCGGTCACGCCGGCGATGGCTTTCTTGCGGGTGTGCAGTGATGCAATGTGCTCTTCGAGCGTTCCTTCAGTGGTCAGTGCCATGACGGTCACCGTCGACGTCTGACCGATGCGGTGAACCCGGTCGGTGGCCTGCGCTTCGACGGCCGGATTCCACCAGCGGTCGTAGTGGATCACGGTGCTTGCGCGGGTGAGGTTGAGCCCGTACCCCGCCGCCTTCAGGCTGAGGATCATGACGGTCGACGCATCGCTGTTCTGGAACTCGTCGACCATGGTCTCTCGCTTGTCCACATCGAGACCGCCGTGAAAGAACGGGACTGTTGTTCCGGTGATGCGTCCGAGATGATCGGCGAGTATCTCGCCGGTTCGGCGGTACTGGGTGAAAACGAGGGCAGCCTGCGATGATTCGGCGAGCTCTTCGACGATTTCCGTGAGCCTGACGAGTTTGCCTGACCGCTCGGCCGATCCGGACAGGTCTCCGTTGACGAGTCCCGGATGGTTGCAGATCAGCTTGAGTGAGGTGAGCAACGCCAGCACAGCGGTGCCTCGGCCGCGACCGGTGCCGAAACCGGCATCGAAGGCTTCGTCTACGGCCGAGTTGTACAGTCTCTCTTGCTCGCTCGTGATGGGGCACAGCACTTCGATGTGGTGCTTCGGTGGAAGGTCGGTCGCGACTTCCGCTTTGGTTCGGCGGAGTACGACGGGCGCGATGGCATGGGAGAGCTGTGCGAGTGCGGTGGCCGAACCCCCGTTCTCGATGGGCGCGGAGAATCGGCGAGTGAAACGCGCGTGGGTGCCCAGGAGACCGGGATTGGTGAGATCGACCAAGGCCCAGAGTTCGTCCATCCGGTTCTCGATCGGCGTGCCGGTGAGCGCTATGCGCGCTGTGGACGTCAACCGACGTGCAGCCCTGGCAATTTTGGTTCGCGAATTCTTCATGACGTGCGCCTCGTCGAAGAACACTGTGTTCCAGGATATTTCGCTCAATCGATCTGCGTCGGTGCGCAATGTGGGATAACCGGTCACGGTCACCGAGCCCTGTTCGGAGCAGTGTTCGAGGGTGCGAGATGCGCCGCGATACACAGTGACGACAAGTTCTTCGGCAGAGAAGGTCTCGATCTCTCGCCGCCAGTTGCTGATCAGAGATGTCGGGCACACCACCAGGTAAGAGCCCTCACCGCGTCGCGCACCGACGATCATGTGCGCGATGGCCTGGAGTGTTTTGCCCAAGCCCATCTCGTCGGCGAGAATTCCTCCACCGCCGATCTCGTGAACAGTCGGTATCCACGACGCACCGTGCAGCTGATAAGGGCGAGGGGTGAACGTCGACGCACTCCGAGTGAGTTGATGCTCGATACGCAGACTCGAGCGCAGTGCGTCCACAGCGCCGTGCGCGGCAAGCATGCTCGATCCGCCGGTGTTCGGAACCGCATGCGCTGCAGGCGGAAGCGCGTCGGCCAGTGATACGGGAACTACGCTTGCGCCGTGGTCTTGCTCGACATGATCGAGAATCGCCAACCAGCTGCGTGCCGACGGAGAGTCCGCGGTCCCGACGGCGGACCTGAGCTCGTTGCTGGTGGCGTCCACGAGCTGAGCTCCGATGGTGCGCACGGTGACTCTGCCGTGTTCATCGGGCACCGCCAGGTCGATCGGGGTCGTCTCGCCCGAGAGCGGCGCTGTTCTGTTGCTGTGCCAGACGGCGAAACAATGACGATGCGGAACATAGGTGACGTGCGGGGTATCAGTGTCAGCGGTCGAAAGCATGCACCCTCCGGCGAAGTTTGCTGCCTCGGTAGGCCCGAAGCTGACAACACGGTACGTCGTTCGTCGGATCTTCGCCGCATTCGAACGGGGTTGACAATTCCGAAAATTGCTGTCCTACAGCACTATCGAGAGCTGTTCATGCATGTGAAAGCCGGATCACGTCTGCTCGCGCGAACACCACCACGTGGTTCGGCCGCCCACCGTCCCGCGTGACATGGGTGCCCCACATCGCGGACACGTCGCATCCGTTTGACGGAACGCAATCACCTCACCGGTGTGTACGCCTCCCTTCTTGATCGCAGATCTGATCGCTCGCCGCAGAATCACCCGGAGCTCATCGAGTTCCTCGGTGGTGAGCGTCTTGGCTCGCCTCGACGGCGATTGCTGGCTCTGCCACAGCACCTCGTCGGCAAGAAGGTTCCCCACCCCTGCAATCGCGGCCTGATCCAACAGCCGTGCCTTGAGAGGTGCCCCGCTCGAACCGATTCGGTGGCGAAATTCGTCGCGGGTGATCTCCGCAGCATCCGGGCCCAGTGCGTCGATGTCAGGTTCGAGTCGAACCCGTCCGAGGCGTCGCTTGTCGAACAGTCGAAGCTGCCCGCCGTCGTCGAACGTCATCGAGAACCGCGTCCACTCCGGCTTGTCGGTAGGGCGCTCGCCTACATGAGGATCTCCGCCGCCGTATTGCGACGTCCGCTCGCCGTCCGGCGCGGTGACGATGACGCGTCCGCCCATGCCCAGGTGAATGCCGAGCGTCGGCCCGCTCGACCCGTCGGCGGTGACGGTTTCGCACCACATCGCCTTGCCGCGGCGACACGCCTCGGTCAGCTTCCCGCCGGTCAGCGCCTGGGCGATTTCGCCCGGCATGTGCGGGCGACACTCGAAAGTGTCGGTGTCGTCGATATCGACGATGACGCGGCCGAGCGCCTTCTCGACGACCTGCCGGGCATTTTCGACCTCGGGGAGTTCGGGCATGGATCCGGTGTACCCGATCTTCGCAAAACAAGCTCGCCCTCCAACTGAACTGGAGAAAACGTCTCCGTCCAGCGTGCAGAGAACCATGTCCTCCGGCCCTGGTTCGGAGTGGTTGCGAGCGCGCATCCGCTGTGGTCGGATCGATGAAAGGGGTGGTGGGGCAAGCGCGATCGCGTTTGTCGCTATCGGGCGGAATCACCACTCCGGGTGTGGCAACCGCTTCCGTCTCTCTGGGATGTCCTCCAACGACGACGGCTCGTGCCGACTCGGGTCCGTGGGTAGATCGCGATGGTCAGGCGGGGCGATGCCCGGCCCACGTGTCGCGCCCATGAACGCCGAGCCGCCGACCGAACTGTCGATCCCGTGGAAGCGTCCGCTTCGCATCCGCGCGCGCAGTACACGCGCGATCACGACGAAAACGACAGGAACCGCGACGATGACGACGAGCACCAATACTGTGTCCATGGGCCCCTCCCGTGTTCGTTCGTTCTCCTACCGTCGAACATCGGCACGTCCCTGTCAAACGTCGGTGCAGAAAAGTCGGCCCGTCGTCGCGAGATGACAGATTGTCGCGGGCCTGTTGCTCCGCGAGGGTCGCCTCAGAGAACAGGTTAAAAAATCTCGAATGCGCTCGGCGTTCCCGCGCGACCGTCACCGGTCGGGTAGTGCCACTCGGGCTGTCGAGTCGAGTGAAGACTATGCCCGTGTCAGGTTCCCGCGGCGGTGGGTGGCTCGATCAACATTCTCTTGATGACCTTACCGGTCGCAGTGCGAGGGAGCTCGTCGAGGAAAGTGATGTCTCGGGGTACGCAGAAGCGGCTCAAGCGATTCTTGATATACGCGCGCACCATGTCTGCATCGAGACCGGCCGCACCTCGCCCGACGACGAAAGCCGCCAGACGTTGGCCGTACTCGATATCGGGCACACCGACGACAGCGACCTCGCCGACCTGAGGCAGATTGGCAATCGCGTCCTCGACCGGGCCCGGAAATACGTTCTCGCCGCCGGAAATGATCATCTCGTCGTCCCTGCCACTGACGAACAGTCGGCCGTTGCAGTCGAGGTAGCCGAGATCGCCGGTGTCCATCAACGCGGTACCGCGCGCCGAGGTGGTCGGCGGTGGCTCGGAGTTGGTATAGCCGTCGAACAGCATGTCGTTGCCGACGAAGATCCGACCGACGCTTCCCATCGGAACAGCTGTGCCCTCGGCGTCGAGCACAGCGATGGTCGTGCCGAGCGGCGGCCGTCCCGCAGTGCCGGGGGAGGCACGCAGGTCGTCCGGTGTAGCGATGGTGGCCCACGAAACCTCGGTGGAGCCGTAGAAGTTGTAGAGAATATCGCCGAACACATCCATGAAGTTGCTGACGGTGGATCCGCTCAGCGCCGAACCACTGCAAGCAACGACACGCAAGCTGGAGGTGTCGTAGCGGGAGCGCACTGCCTCGGGCAGGTCGAGGATGCGTTGCAGCATGATCGGGACGGCGATCAGCGAGGTGCATCGATTCTCCTCGATTGCACGCAGGCAGTCTTCGGCATCGAACCGTTCCTGGAGCACCACCGTGGCTCGAAGGGATGTGCTGATCTGGAGTGCCGCCAGTCCCCAGCTGTGGAACATAGGTGCCGCGATGAGCATGCGCTCGCCCGTCCGCAACGGCATCCGAGACAACATAGCGGCGATGGTCCCGAAGCCTCTCGGGGTCGGCCGGAGCGCACCCTTCGGTGACCCGCTGGTCCCTGATGTCAACACCACTACCGCCCCTGGGCGATCAGGGCGCACGAATGTGGCAGACGGCGGCGCGACGAAATGCTCGAGGGTGCGTCGACGCGGAATCGCGGTGTGGGACGAGAGGCTGACGCGGGTGACATCCTCGCCCAAGTAACGCACCATCGAGTCGAATTCGTCGTCGACGAACACCATTCGGAGCTGATGACGAGCGGCGATCGTCTCGATCTGCCGCGAGGCCAGGCCGGTGTTGAGCAGCACCACCTCCACCCCGAGCATGCCGCAGGCGACAGTGCACTCGATCATCGCGGAGTGGTTGCGCGCCAGAATTCCAACCGTGCTTCCCGGGTGGATTCCGGATGCATCGAGACCTGCCGCGATGCGATGTGACCGGTGGTGGATCTCGGCGAATGTTCGGGTTCCCCGGTCGTCGATCACAGCAATCTCGTCCGGAGACTTCGCGGTGGCGGCCGCGAAGCCGCCTCCCAGCGTGAAGCCCCATTTCGCGAGGGAGTTCAACTGCCGGAATGCGCGGTCCGGCCGCGCGGCGCGCACGACGCCACTGGTGATCATCGTCTTGAGGATCGCAAGCTGTATCGATCGCGAGTCTCCGCTGTTGGACACGAGCGATGTGGGAGTCCCCGACAGGGAATCTTGCAATCTGCCGAGACCGGCCAGGACCCAGTCGATGACCGCGCGGTTGCCGGCGGGCTGAGGTGAGTAGGCCCCACCGAGACCCGCTCTGAACACGGTGATGTCGATCTTCGTCTCGGTCGGGGACAGAGCCGTCAGGGTGAATCTGACGAAGCCGCCCGACTCGGTGTGTTCGACGGTGATGATCGGCTGGTTTCGTCGGTTGACCACCAGCGCGAGCTCGTGCTCTCGGCCGCCGACCGCACACAAGTACCTCGATGCCGACTCATGAAGCACGCAGTATTCGAGTCCGGTGAAAAAGCGCGGGAACAGCTCGACTGCGCTCAGTACTGCACAGACCTGCTCGACATCGTGTGCGAACACCACGTTGCAGTCGATGACGTCCGATACCATTGCCCACCCCCTGAACCGCCGAGACGGCACAGACGCCGCTCCAGCACCGACCAGGGGATGGCGGCGCGTACCTGGAACGGGTCATCCGCCTGGATGAAATCGCTATGGTAATCCCCGCGCACGGTTCACGTGTGGAATCGGTCGAACTTCTTCCTTCCCGGCAGATTCCTCGGCCTTGGGGCGACGGGCAATCAGAACTGAATGTCCAGAGACCACGCGAATACCGTGTACGCGGCAATCGTGATCATCACGATGGCAATCAGATTGAGCCAGAAGCCACCCCGCATCATCTGTCCGATCGTGATGTAGCCACTGGCGTAGGACACCGCGTTCGGCGGCGTGGCCACGGGCAACATGAAGGCGCAGGTCGCGGCCAACGCCACTGGAACCGCCAAGATGAGAATGTCGATGTCCATCCCCATTGCGACGCCGCCTGCGACGGGGAGGAAGGTCGCCGCGGTCGCGGTATTGCTGGTGATCTCGGTCAGGTAGACGATCGCCGCGGCCACAACGAAGACAAGCAAGATCACCGGGATCGTATCGAGACCTCCCGCGACACTGCCGATCCAGTCGGTCAGGCCGCTTGCCTGGAACTGGGCGGACAGCGCGAGGCCGCCGCCGAACAGCAGCAGCACGCCCCACGGCAGCTTGACCGCAGTGTCCCAGTCGATGAGGCGAACACCCTTTTTGCTGCCGCTGGGGAGCAGGAACAGGAGTACGGCCGCCGTCATGGCGATGCCGGTGTCGGAGATGGGCGGGCTGTCGAAGAGCAGCGGCACCCCGACCCACGACGCGGCGGCCGCCACGAAGATCGATCCCACTCTGATCTCGCCCTGCGACATCTTTCCCAGGGAGTCCAGTTCTCCCCGGATCAATTGCTTTCCGCCAGGGATGTCGTCGATTTCAGGCTTGAACATCACGTGTGTGAGTAGGAACCAGGCGACCAACAGGAGAACGACGGCAAGAGGAACCCCCGCCATCATCCACTGTAGGAATCCGATCGTTATTCCTTGCCCTTCGAGGTAACCGACGAGCAAGGTGTTGGGCGGCGTGCCGATGATGGTGCCGAGCGAACCGATCGAGGCGGCGTAGGCGATACCCAACATCAGAGCCGTACCGAAATTGCTCGCTATGACCGCGTCCATGATGGTCTTGTCGTCGGGTGCGGCACCCTCGCGGCCTGAATCCGTTCCCTCGGAAGAAGGCACGGCACCGGATTTCTTGCCGATATCGAGTACCAACACCAGCACCGAGACGCCGATCGGAATCATCATCACTGCGGTTGCGGTGTTGGATACCCACATCGACAGGAAGCCTGTCGCGATCATGAAACCTGCGATGACCATCGTCGGTTTCGTGCCCATGGCGTTGACCGTGAGCAATGCGATGCGTCGATGCAGGTTCCAGCGCTGCATGGCCAAGGCCAGCAGGAATCCGCCCATGAACAAGAAGATGATGCTGTTGCCGTACGAGGCCCCAACGCCGTTGACAGTGACGCTCGAATCGAAGACCGGAAAGACGATCAGAGGCAACAGCGCTGTCGCGGGAATCGGGACTGCCTCGGTCATCCACCAGATCCCCATCAGCACTGCCGTGCCTGCGGTCAGGCGAGCCGAATGTCCCACGTCATCCGGGAGCAGTGCGTAGACGAGCGCTGCGAGAATCAGGCCGACCGCGAGTCCGATCCACTGACGCTTTCGACGACCGGGTGCCACTTCGGCTTCGCGTTCACCAGCTGATCGCTGATCAACTTCGGCGAAATCCTGATCCTCCGATCGGCGACCAGTCTTGTCTTCGCCACCCAGTTGCGTCACACGTACCTCCTCGTTCTCGGCGTCCTGCCAGCCTATAGCCCGAAATGTCCTATCTGTCTCATTATCGGGCTGTTGGGCACGGCGACCTCGAAGGGGGTACGGATTCGCACGAGGACGGATCCCCACCCTCGCGTTCGGGCGAACCGAGTACTCGGGTGGGGATTCGACTCAGCTGAATTTCTCGTCGAGAACTGGGTCCCAGACATCTCCCGGCAGGTCGCCGGGTAGGTGGCTGTTCCCGCGGCCGACGAACTTGTCGTCTCGGCCCTCCCGCCGCATTGCCTCGAAGTCCGCCAATGCACCGAATGCCCACTTGCCCAGCAGCGCAATCGCTACCAGGTTGACCGTGGCCATTGCCGCCATAGCGACGTCTGCCAATGCCCATACCGTCGTCAACGCAGACAGTGAACCGAAGCCGATAGCCGCAAGAACGATGGTGCGCAGCACATTGAGTAACTTGCCCTCGACTCCGAGGAAGTTGAGATTGATCTCGGCGTACGAGTAATTGCCGAGGATCGACGAGAACGCAAACGTGAAGATCAGCAGGGTCAACGGAATCGTCGTCCATGTTCCGAGCTGGGCAGAGATCGAATCCTGGGTCAGCACCGCACCCGCGACCCCGCTTGGATTCTCGACGTCGTACACACCCGAGACCAGGATGATGAACGCAGTCGCGCTGCAGATGACGATGGTGTCGAAGAAGACTCCGAGCGACTGAATCAGTCCCTGCTTGACCGGATGCGATACCGTCGCCGTCGCCGCTGCGTTCGGTGCGCTTCCCATTCCGGCTTCGTTGGAGAACAGGCCGCGCTTGACGCCGTTGAGCATGGCAGCCAAGATTCCGCCCGTCGTGCCGCCGATCGCCTCGTTCAAGCCGAAGGCGCTGGAGACGACCTGACCGAACACCGTTGGGATTTCACCGATGTTCATCGCCACGATCACCAGTGCAAGCAGCACGTAGATCACGGCCATGACGGGCAGGAGATATTCGGCCACCCGAGCAATCCGCCGGACGCCACCGAAGAGAATCGGAGCCGACAGCACCACCAGGAACACGGCGATCCAGCCTGCGTCGATGTTCATCGTGGACGAGAAGGACTCGGTGATCGTATTTGCCTGAACCATGTTGAAGGCGAAGCCGAAAGCGAAGATCAGCAGGCAGGCGAAGACGATTCCCCAGCGCCGTGAGCCGAGGCCGAGTTGAATGTAATAGGCGGGGCCGCCGCGAAAGCTGCCGTCCGGATTTCTGACCTTGTACATCTGTGCCAGCGTGGCCTCGATGAAGGCAGTCGCCATGCCGACCACAGCGACCAACCACATCCAGAAGATGGCACCCGGTCCACCGAGAGTGATCGCGATGGCGACGCCGGCGATGTTTCCCGTACCCACTCGGGACGCCAGTCCGACACAGAACGCTTGGAATGCCGAGATGCCGCCTTCGGCATCCGATCGCGACCCACCGATCGCCTTGAACATCGAGGGGAGTAGCCGGACCTGAACGAACTTGGTGCGGACGGTGAAATACAGTCCGACGCCGATCAGCAAATAGATGAGGAAAACGCTGTAGAGACGATCTGCCAAGAAGTCGATTACTGAATTGACGGTGTCCACGGTGCCATCCTGAAGTGCTCGGTGTGCGGGTGCGTCGACAGCACGTTACTCGCAGATTGCTCGAGGTTTGCACCGAACATGGTCTGCCGAGTTCGACGTCGGCGACCCTCTCAACGCGCCAGCGAATCCCAGATGAGCCGATACGGCACCGAGCGCTCCAGAATGCGTTGTGCAACACGGTGTCCCGACTTCATCGCACCGGTGACCGTCGCTGGATCATCCGTCCAGGTGGCCTCACCCGCGAGGTGGAGTACACCACCGATCGGCGTGGCGAGATCGTCGTGATCGCCCGTTCGTGAGCCCACCGTCATGTACGAGTACGAACCGTACGAGAACGGATCGTCCTGCCATCGAGTGACGTACACGCTCTCCGGCCGAACGACGCGGTCGCCGTAGATGCCGCGCAGCGCCCGGACGACCGAATCCTCGATGCGCCCGTCCGACCAGTGCCGGGTGTGTCGAGCGGAGGGGCCGGCGGCAAACGTCAGCAATGTGGGCCGCCCGCCCGGCAGGGTCACGTCGTACCACGAGTGCCACCAACGCCCCGCCTCACCCTGCTGCCGTACGGCATAGACGTTCTCGTCCCAGAACGCGATCGGAAATCGAAGAAACACCTTCTCGAATGCATTCATCTCGAGGCGGCCCAGTGCACCCGACACCGGCTCGGGCAGCGGAGGTTCGATGGTGAAGTTCCCCGACTTCAGAACCCCGATCGGGACAGTGACCACAGCACGGTCGGCCGAGAACGACTGCGACCCGCAGTGCACCCGAACTCCGCCTTCGCCCCACTGAACGTGCGTCACCACATGCTCGAGTCGAACATCCAGGCCATCGGTCAGCTGCAGAGCGACTTCGTCGTACCCGTCGGGAAATACGACTTCGTCTCCATCGATGGAATCGTCGTCCAAGCCGTGTGCGTCGAGATGTCCGGGCCCTACTCCCAGCTGTTCCTCGGCTCGGTGACCGACGAACTCGCGCACCCGGTCGAGTCGATCGCGGCCCCAATCCAGTTGTCGAAGAGTCACTTCCACTGCCTCTTCGAACGACGTTCCTGGTGGTACCTCGGCGACTGTCGCGGCAAGGCCTGCATCGAAGTGATGGATGTCGGCGGCGAACTGCGCTGCATCGGCGTCGCTCAACTTGATACCCGCGGGGGAGTAGTACGCAATGGGTCGGCCGTCGGGTTGGTAGCTGCCCACGGTGAACTCGGCTGTCCGAATTCCGAAAGCCCGCACGGCATCGGCGAGGGGGTTGTTGTCGATACCGTGAATCCACGACGCACCGACGTCCAGGATGGTGCCGTCGGTCCGTACCGTCCACACACGACCACCCACGCGGTCACGAGCTTCGAGAACAACGACGCGTTGACCCGCCCTGTGCAGAAGTCGGGCAGCGGTCGAACCGGATATTCCCGCTCCCACCACGATGGTGTCGAATCGCGTCATCTGCCCTCCGATCGCTTGGACGGTACTCAATTTCCTCGACCCGAGTTTCCGTTACCGGAGTTGCCGTTGCTCGAGTTTCCGTTACCGGAGTTTCCGTTGCCGGGGTTGCTGTTTCGGGGATTCACGGGGTCCGAGTTTCCATTGCCACGCCCGTTGCCGTTGCCGTTGCCGTTGTTTCCGTTCCCTTGTCGAGGGGCAGGCGCGACCGACTCGGTGGGCACCGGATCGGACCCTGGCACCGGCGCGGTCTCGGACGGGTTCGAGAACGCCGGAATCACCGGCTGCGGTACCGGCGCGGGAGTTGTGGTCACGGCCGCCGTCGACTCCGACACCGTCGAGGCATCGGGCGACGCCGGCACTTCGACGGAGCGGTCTTGCGAACCAGTGGCCAACCAGACGATCCCG
This sequence comes from Rhodococcus sp. MALMAid1271, assembly GCF_049195265.1. Classification (NCBI taxonomy): domain Bacteria; kingdom Bacillati; phylum Actinomycetota; class Actinomycetes; order Mycobacteriales; family Nocardiaceae; genus Rhodococcus; species Rhodococcus sp. MALMAid1271. The sequence goes on from NZ_JBMIRQ010000129.1 coordinate 48,372, forward strand.
GCTCCCAGCGCGATGAAGAGGACGGCCGCGGCAGGCGCGATCCATCGCCGGGGCGACGACGCATCCGCTGTGGGGTGCCGAACATGCTCGGCGGCAACTCCGTCAACGGGTGGAACGGGCAGTGCGGTAGTCGCCGGAAGGGAATCGGAACCTCGCGCGAGCCGACGCAGTCGGTGCGCAACTGCAGCAGCGTCCGGGCGATCCTCCGGCTGCCGCGCAGTCATTGCCGTCAGCAGCGAGTGCCAGTGTGGCCCGAGAGTCTCGGGAACTTCAGGATCACGGTGCAGGCGCGCAACGGCCGACGCGACGGCGCTGCCCGCGAATGCCATTGTGCCGGTGAGGCACTCGATGAGGACCAGGCCCAAGGTATAGATGTCGGTCGGCGGTCCCGCAGACGTTCCCGTGGCCTGCTCGGGGCTGAGGTAGTGCGCGGTACCGACCGTGGTTCCGTGTGCGGTGAGTCGTTCGGCGTCGACGATGCGGGCGATACCGAAATCGGCGAGCTTCGCGCACTGCCCGACGCGGACGTCCGGTGGCTGCGCAACGAGTATGTTGGCCGGTTTGATGTCCCGGTGCACCACCCCTCGGTCGTGAATGTAGGCGAGTGCTTCTGCGATCTCGACACCGATCCGTGCGACATCGGCACCTGGCATCGATCGGCCTGCGCGATAGGACTCGAGCGTCGCACCGTCGATCAGTTCCATGACCAGGTACGGCACCGGCACCCCGGTGGTATCCGGTGCCGCTCCTGCATCGTGCAATGTCACCAGGCCGGGATGAGACAGCGACGCAAGTGTCCGAATTTCGGCGTCGATGCGTCCCGCCATGTCCTCCGGCTCGCCGTGGCGGAAGATTTTCACTGCCACGGACCTGCCGAGCACTCGATCATCGGCCGCTCGGACGTCCGCCATCGCGCCGCGTCCCAGAACGGCACCGAGTCGATAGCGACCCGCGAAAAGGTGATCGTCGGTGCCATGGGCACGCGGATCTGCTCCCGCCATGATCAACCGCCGTTCGTCGACTACTTCGAGCACCATATATCCACAGAATCGGCCCACGACGAGCAGTCGGGCGACGCATCCACGGTGCCATCGGGCATGATGATCGGTTGGGTGGGGACAGAGCGAACAGCGTCGAGGAAGGCCCCCACCATGCGTCCCCATTCGACGGGTGTGCCGATCTCGCCGATGTCTGTTCCGATCACGTCCGCGTACCAGCCGATCGTCGCCCTGGACGACCGATCCGTAGTGGGGTACGAGGCACTCGTCCGGACCTGCGGCGAGGGTCCACCGACGACGCCGACGGACCTACTGCGCGCAGCGCGAGAGCAGTCGATCACGGCCGAGTTCGACTGGCGGTGCAGAGCAACTGCCCTCCAAGGTGCCGTCGAAGCTCGCTATCCCGACCGGTTGGCGCTGTTCGTCAACGCCGAACCCACCGCGCTGGATGTGCCGCCTCCACCGGATTGCTTGCCGATGTTCGCCGAAGCCTCGGCACTGTCGATCGTCGTCGAGATCACCGAGCGCGACCTGATGGGCGATCCGGCCGGGCTGCTGAGGGCGGCCGAGCACGCTCGAAACCTGGGTTGGCGAGTCGCCATCGACGATGTAGGTGCGGATTCGACCAGCCTGGCGCTGATCCCGCTGTTGCGACCCGACGTGATCAAGCTCGACATGACAATCGTGCAAGGACGCTCGACCGACGAAACTGCAGCCATCGTTGCTGCCGTCACCGCCGAGGCCGAATGCACCGGTGCCCTGGTACTGGCCGAGGGAATCGAAACCGATCGACACGAGGGTTACGCCCGAGACATGGGGGCAGTCCTGGGGCAGGGGTACCTGTACGGGCAACCGGGATCATTGCCGGACTTCGGTGTGGCGTCCCAGCCGGTTCGCTCGCTCGAGCTGAATGCGACAGTGACCGTGCGTGCACCGTTAGCGGTCACGCCCTATGGCGTGACCCAGCCCCTCGGTGCTACTCGACACGCCGATTCGACCTTGCTCGACGCCATCGAGAACAGCCTGCTTCGCGGTGCTTGCGGCACCGGCAGCTCCACCGTCGTGTTGGCGACGCTCGACACGTCGACCGGACTCACCCCCGCCCGCGCGGCGATCTACGACGAATTGGCGGCCTGCACCGCTCTCACTGCTGTGTTCGACACGCATCCAGCGCCGATGGAGCACAGCTTCAGAGCAGTGCTCGTGGGCGCAGACGAACCTTTGGCGATAGAACGCTGTGTCGTGGTCGTGGCTCCGATGTCGAGCGCGGCGCTGATAGCGGTCGAACGTGGTGTGGGCGACGACGGCAGACCGAAGTACGATTACCGACTCACCTACGACCGCCACGTGGTACTCGACGCGGCCACCGTGTTGCTCCGGCGAATACCCGATCGATCCGTGATATGAGTCGACGCCTGCCAGTCAAGATCACGTAAATTCTCGCTCGAAATGCAGTAAATTGCATCGCCCGTCGTCCATCTGCTGTTCACTCGAAGTCATGAGCTCTCATCCTCTCGCAACAGATCTTCTGGCCGCGGACGGAGGCACACTCAAATCGATCGAAACAGCGATCAACAACGCGTTCGATCCGATTTCTGCCGCAGTGTCGAACGTCGTCTTCTTCACCGTCGACATCGGCGGTGCCGCTGTGCCGCTGATCGTGCTGTGGTTGATCCTCGGTGCCATCGTCTTCACGCTCACGTTCAAGTTCATCCAGTTTCGCGGAGTCAAGAGATCCCTGATTTTGGTCAGTGGCAAGGAAGACGAGGCCGATGCTCCGGGGGAGGTGAGTCACTTCAGGGCACTCACGGCCGCGGTGTCGGGAACCGTCGGACTCGGCAACATTGCCGGCGTCGCGGTCGCGGTAACGCTCGGCGGACCGGGTGCCACCCTCTGGATGATTCTCGCCGGCTTACTGGGTATGGCGTCGAAATTCGTCGAGTGCACCCTCGGTGTGAAGTACCGAGACATCAACGAGGACGGCACCGTCTCCGGCGGTCCGATGAAGTACCTCACCAAGGGGCTCGCGGAGCGAGGGCTTGCACAGCTGGGCAAGGTCATGGCCGTCTTCTACGCCATCATCATCACCTTTTTCGCCGTCAGCGGCGGAAACATGTTCCAGGCCAACCAGACCTACGCCCAGGTTCGCTCCGTTACCGGCGGCGCGGACGGGTTCCTTGGTTCCGACGGGGCAAAGGCAGCCTTCGGACTGTTCATCGCCACGATCATCGGTCTGGTGATCATCGGCGGCATGAAGTCGATCTCGTCGGTGACTGCCAAGCTCGTTCCGTCCATGGCGCTGGTCTACATCGTCGCCTGTGCTGTCGTCATCGGCGTCAACTTTCGTTCGGTCCCTAGCGCATTCAGCGCGATATTCGAGGGCGCATTCTCGCCCGAGGGCGTTGCAGGAGGTGTGCTCGGGGTCATGATCATCGGTTTCCAGCGAGCCGCATTCTCCAACGAAGCGGGCTTGGGATCGGCCTCCATCGCTCACTCGGCGGTCAAGACCCGACACCCGGTCACCGAGGGCTTCGTGGCCATGCTCGAGCCGTTCATCGATACAGTCGTCATCTGTACCGCAACGGCTTTGACTATCGTCATCGCAAACACCGTCACCTGGCAGGACCAGCGCGCGATCGTCGCCGAGACCGGCGAACTACCGGCGGGCGGAGTGACGCTGACCTCGGACGCCTTCGAGACCGTGCTGCCGTGGTTCCCGTACGTGCTGACGATCGCGGTGGCGTTGTTCGCTCTGTCGACAGCGATCACCTGGGCGTACTACGGACTGCAGGCATGGACGTCACTGTTCGGTCGCAGCCGACTCTCGCGCACCTTCTTCAACGTCATGTTCTGCGTGTTCACCGTGATCGGAACTGTGCTCTCGCTCGGCTCGGTGTTGGACTTCGCCGACGCCACCCTGTTCCTGCTGGCATTCATCAACATCACCGGCCTGTATCTGCTGTTGCCTGTGGTCAAGCGTGAACTGTCCGAATACATGGCGATGCGACGGGGTGAGCCCGACAAGGTAGATGTCGATGGCTGAGCGTGTATGCCCTCGACGCTCCGGAGTGAAGCGGATCGTCCGAAGGTAGTCATGGCGTCGTCGAAGATCGATTTCAAGAAGACTCTCGACGCATACTCGGCGCGGCACAACGTCTTTCGCACCGTCGTTGTGCCGCCGCTGAGCTACCTGATGATCGACGGGAGCGGTGATCCGAACACAGCGCCGGAGTATGCGCAGGCACTCGCCGCCCTCTATCCAGTGGCCTATGCACTGAAGTTCGCCAGCAAGAAGCAGCTCGAGCGGGACTACGTCGTCATGCCGCTCGAGGCGCTGTGGTGGGCCGAGGACATGGCCTCGTTCACCACGGCGCGAAACAAGGCACGCTGGAGATGGACCGCCATGATCATGGTGCCGGACTGGATCGATAGACAGATGTTCGAGGAGGCGATCGCGACGACGCGCGTCAAGCGCGATGTCGCCGCGGTGAGCAGGATCCGGTTCGAGATCCTCGACGAGGGGCTGTGCGTGCAAACGTTGCATATCGGTTCCTACGACGACGAGGCGGGTGTGCTTGCCGTCATGCACGACGAAGCCATTTCGAAGGCGGGGCTGACGATGACCGGCAGACATCACGAGATCTACCTCGGTGATCCGCGCCGAGTCGAACCGGCGAAATTGCGGACCATCCTGCGCCAGCCGGTGACGCAGTGCGCGTAGTCCACGATGCTCTGACACGATGACCGTCATGACCAACGCGGTGCGTCCGGCGTCGTTCACGGCCGGCACCCTGACCTTGCTCGGTGCGCTCTACTTTGCTCAGGGACTGCCCTTCGGATTCTTCACCCAGGCACTGCCGGTGGTGCTACGTGAGTCGGGATTTTCGCTCGTCGAGATCAGTGCCACCGGTGTGCTGTTCGCTCCGTGGGCACTGAAGTTTCTGTGGGCACCGTACGTCGATCGCTACGGATCCAGGCGACGGTGGCTGCTGTCACTGCAGTGCGCGGCTGCCCTGGTGGCACTGGCATTGTCGTTCCTCGATCTGTCGTCGACCTTGCGCTGGCTGTTCGTCGGTATTTTCGTCATGAACGCGATCTCGGCTACGCAGGATATTGCGACGGACGGTATCGCCGTACGTACGCTCACCGCGGCGCAGCGGGGACTCGGAAACGGTCTCCAAGTCGGTGCTTATCGAATCGGAATGGTGTGCGGCGGAGGGCTGCTGCTGTGGCTGTTCACTTTTTCCGGGTGGCGGGTGCTGTTCGTCGCAATGGCATTGCTCATCGTGCTGACAACGATCCCGGTGTGGTGGATGCGCACGCAGTTGAACGCAGCAGATGGCGATTTCGGTCGACATGTCGAGTCGGAGACTCCGGCACGGCTTGCCGGCGCGTGGTGGTCCCGGCTACGCAGGCCCGGCATGGTGGCGTTCATCCTGCTCATCATCGGCTTCAAATTCGGAAACTCGATGGGTTCGGCGCTCGTCGGCCCGTTTCTGTCCGACAGTGGACTGTCGCTTCGCCAGATCGCGTTGGTCGAGGGCGGTGTGTCCTCGGTTGCCGCGCTTGCCGGCGCAGCATTGGGGGCATGGTTGTCGTTTCGGTACGGGCGACGCCACGCACTACTGATCGGAGGAGTGAGCCAAACCCTGAGCCTCGCGTTGTATGTCGTCGCGTCCTTCGGCGTCGGCGGATTTCCGCTGTTGGTCACGGCCAACATCACCGAGCACGTGCTCGGTGGGGCAGCCACTGTCGCGGTGTTCGCACTGATGATGGATGCATCCGAGAAGCGGTTCGCGGGGAGCGATTACACACTGATGGCGTGCGCGATCGTCCTCGCACAGGGTGTGGCCGGGTTGGCAGCAGGTGTGGTGGGTGACCTTCTGGGCTACACGGCGATGTTCGGATCTGCTTTCGTACTGTCCGGATTCGGCTGCGCGCTACTGATCTTCGCGCTGGACAGAGGCTGGGGCCCCGAGGGTCTGCGACAGGTCGTTCCGCCGAAGACCCTCGCCCGCTGACCGATCCGGCGGCGTGGCTCAGTTACCGTCGGGCGAACCGATGATGTTCACCATCCACTGCACACCGAACTTGTCGGTCAACATGCCGAACGTATCGCCCCACGGGGCTTTGTCCAGGCCCATCGTGAACTGTGCATCGACGGTCAAGCCGTTCCAGTAGCCGGTCAGTTCATCCGCTTCGACGCCGCTGAGCGAGACGCTCATGTTGTTTCCGGTGGTGTGCTCCATCGACGACGGGGTGTCCGAACCCATCAGCGTGAATCCGCTGGGTGTGGTCAGCTGACCGTGCATGATCTTGTTCTGGTCGGCGGGATCCTCGCTGGCGTTGGCCTCGCCGAGCGTGGTGAAGGTGAGTTCGCCACCGAACACCGACCGGTAGAACTCCATCGCCTCGCGGGCGTTGTCGCGGAACGACAGATAGGGATTGAGAACAGGCATGGTGGCTCCTCTATTCGCTGAACGATGCTCGCCGGATCGGCATCCGTCGAAAGAATAGACAACGGTCACGTTGTGAACTCACCGACCGAGTCAGATCGAGGCCTCGGAGTCCGCGAGAAGTGCGCGCAAAGCGTGCACATGACGGCGATAGGCGGTCTTGCCCTCGTGGGTCAGCGACAGCCATATCCGACGCGAGTCCGTGCGAGATCGCTGCTGGTCGACGTATCCCGCATCGACCAGAGCACTGACCTGTTTGCTCAGAGCCGACGCGCTGAGCCCACAGTGTTCTTTGACGATTGCGAGTTCGACGGTGGTGCCGGCCGCGAGGAGTGCGCAGATCCGGAGTCGGTGCGCAGGGTGAATGATCGGATCGAGATCGTCGGTCATCGGCTCGTGCTGCGGTAGTGAGCGAACGCGCCGATCGAATATGTGATGGATGCAGCGATCGCGAGTAGCACCGTTGGCCAGGTCGGGGGAGTGAACGCCACCGACGCCACGACGAAGACCGCGCACAGGATCACAGAGAACTGGAATGTCCTGTTGGTGGGCAATGCCCACGGGGTGCCCATGCGGTATCCGGTGATCGTGTTGACCCCCACGATTGCCGCTGCCAGGGCAACCAGTGCCACGAAGCGGGCGGGGTCGGACAGCAGAGGTGCGAGTGCCATCGCCCCGATGAGGAGTGCGTTGACCGGATAGAGCCATACCGGCCACGGGGTATCGCGTACTGCGCGCTGGACTCGGTCGATGTCATCGAGAGCGAATCGTGCTTCGGACGGGGTGGGCTTGCCGATGTTTTCCATAGTGGAAACTGTATTGGATAGTTTCCACTATGGCAACCATTGGTGTGGTCAGCTCTTGCGTTCGCCGCCCGGTCGCGGGAGCTCTGTTTCCCAGCGCCTCCGGCGTTCGTCGTCGGACTGTTCCCACCACGGTGTTCCGCGCTCGCCCAATGCAACTTTGGTGGCCTGTACACCGGCGCGAGCCTCAGGAGCACTCGATGTGCGTTTCACCTCCCTGCGCCAGTCCATGAGGATCGATCGCAGCTCTGCATCGCGCTGCTCTGGAATCTTGGGATCCGTTGCGCGCCAGCGCCGCCCCTTGATGACGACGTAGCGACCGTCCTCGGTCGACTCGGGCTCTGCGGTCATGACCCCACCCTGCCATGTGTCAGCTACCGAGGTACTGCGGCACTTCGATCCCATCGATGCCCAATGCCACGGCAGCACGTGCGGTGACCGGCCCCACCAGATTGCCGGTTCCGTTGTAGCCGCCGAATGCGATCATCCCGTCGTCGACATGGGTGCACAGGGGGCGTCCGTCCGTGGTGAACCCGACCGACGCCGCCCACCGCGCGTTCACCGAAACCGACTGCCCAGCAAATGATGCGGCGACCGAATCGAGATAGTTCTGTACCTGAGCAGTCGGTTCGCCCGACTGCGTCCATTCGTCTTCGGCGAACCGATCGCGGCCACCGCCGACGAACAGTCGACCGGACGCGTCCTGCTGCGCATAGTCGTACCCCCATCGGCCGTAGACAGGGCACGGCAGCCGATCCGCCGAGACAGGCGCGGTAGCGAGCATCTGCAAACGTGCCGTCCGAACTCGGCCGTCGAGTTGAGGCAGTATCCGTTCGAGTCGACCGTCCACGGCGACCAGAATCAGACCGCACCGAACAACCCCGCGGGGCGTCGTCACCACGCCCGGCTCGAGTGCAACCGCCGGGGTGTGCTCGAACAGCCGAGCGCGACCGGCCAACATCGATGCCATCGCCAGCGCTCGACGCGCAGGATTCACCACTGCGTCGTCGGGTAGGAATATCCCGTCGCCGAGCGCGCCTGCGTAGGTTTCCACCGCAATGTCGTGCTCGCCCAAGCAGTGCGCCAATGCCTGGCAATCCTGTTCATCGGCTGCATCGGCGGGAGCACCCGGAATCCCCGCGAGCCGAATTGACCCGGTGCGGCGCACCACCTCGGAGCCGAGACGTGCTTCGAGCGAATCGATCTCGGCGAGGGTAGCCCGATACAGATCGAGAGCGCACGGCCCCCATTCCGCGAGCGCGGTGTGCAAGAACGTTGCAGGACCGCCGAGCAGAAAGCCACCGTTTCGACCTGCGGCACCGGCGGCCACCCGACCGGCGTCGATTCCCACGACGTCGAGGCCACGATCCTGGAGTTCAGCGACAGCGGCGAGACCGGAACCCCCGAGGCCGACGACGCAGACCTCGGCGGTGCAATGGCCGTCCATCGAAGGCAGACCGGTCCAGCCGGACACGACAGGGTCGTCGTCCCATGCAGGCCTGGACTTTCCGCTCGCGTCGATGCCGATCATCGTGTCGATAGTATCTGCGGAACGCCGGGTGCATGATCTACGATTCCGAGAGCCATCCCGAGAACCCGTGAGGACCTCCCATGCGCACTCTGATCGTGACCGCCTTCGTCTCTCTCGACGGCGTGATGGAAGCCCCAGGAGGCGAAGCGGGCTACCGTAACTCCGGGTGGACGTTCACCGGCATCGAGTTCGATCCGGCGGCCTACGAGATCAAGGGCCGCGAACAGGATGAGGCGACGGCGCTGCTGCTTGGGCGCACCTCGTACGAGGCCTTCGCGCCGATCTGGCCCACCATGGACGATTTCGCCGGGTACAACGCGATGCCACGGTACGTGGTGTCGACGACGCTCGAGCAGGACGACTCGCGCTGGCCTGCAACCGTTCTGCGTTCTATCGATGATGTCGCCGAGCTCAGGGACTCCGATGGCGGGCCCATTTCGGTACACGGCAGTGCCACCCTCGGCCGATCACTGGCCGATGCGGGCCTCGTCGATCGATACCACCTACTCGTCTTTCCGCTCCTGCTCGGCGCGGGAAAGCGGCTGTTCAGTTCAGCCGACAAGGACACCACACATCTCGAACTGATCGAACATCAGGTGTACGGCAACGGAATTCAGAAGCAGGTATTCGACGTTCGCCACTGACGCACAACACGGTGACATCAGGTCAGACGTCGTCGCTTCGAATGGTGCGCCGCCGGACCGACACCAGTTGAAGTTCGGGCCGCGAGGCCGCGACGCGTTCGAGTCGGTCGAGAACATCGACGACGTGTTCGAGGTCTCCCGCTACGACCGATGCGCCCACGCCTGCTCGGCGGTGAAGTTCGCGATGATCGGTCTCTGCGACCGAGACAGCGAACTTTCGGTGCATTTCCGAAATCACCGGCCGGATCACCGAACGCTTCTCTTTGAGAGAGTGCACGTCGCCGAGGAGAAAGTCGAATTCGATCCATCCAATCCACATATGCTCGTCAGCGTACCGCTGAGGGGCGACCGACGCTGCACACTCGACTCGGCGATACGGGTGGATACACGCCATCAGGCCCGCGGGTTCGTACACTGGCGACATGACCGCACCGGTAGGACAGGGACCCCTACCGCCGAGCCTTGTCGAAATGGCGACCCGACAGGTGCGTTCCGAGGTGCTCAGTGGGGCACTCGAGCCCGGCTCTCGGGTGGTGGAGGAAACGCTCTGCGCACGCCTCGGCATCAGCAGAGCGCCGGTGCGCGAGGCGCTGCGGCTGCTTGCTCAGCAGGGCCTCGTAGAACATCTCCCGCGGCGGGGATTTCGGGTGACGGTCTGGTCCGCAGAGGATATTCTCGAACTGTTCGAGCTGCGCCAAGTGCTCGAACAGCACGCGATCACGCGTGCGCTCCCACTCGAATCGCCGCCCGAGAGAGCATTCGGGTCGGTGCGGGCAGCACTCGACGAGATGCGTGAGGCCGATGCTCGAGGGGACACCCTGGAGAAGGACGACGCGCATCGCCGATTCCATGAAGCCATCGTGGCGTTGGCCGGCAGTCGACAGTTGGATGTGGCGTATGCGCCCATCCTGCTGAAGTTGCAGCTTCCGATGGCGCGCAACCTCAGGGAGGAAGCGAGGGTCGCGAATCCGGTCGACGGGATCCGGCGCCATGAATGCTTGCTGGATGCGATCGAATCGAACGACGTCTCGGTTGCGCTCGCCGCACTGCGGCAACACGGTGAACTGACGTACCTGCACCTCGAGAGCATTTCCTAACAGACTCGAAACACGGCATCAACCTGCGGTAACAGAAAACTGTCGACAATCGACGGTATGAATTCAGATCAGGTTCCGGGGCCTAGGCCGACCATCGCCGCGATGCTCGACGCGTACCGCCGCGGCGAGGTCACTCTCGTCGACGTCGTCGACGAGTTCTCGGCAGCCGTCGCCACACGCGGTGACGACGGAACGTGGATCACCGTCGTATCTCGTACGGATCTGCTCGCTGCGGCAGCAGCGATAGATGCTCGACCCGATGCGCGTTCTCTGCCCCTGTACGGAATTCCATTCGGCGTGAAAGACAGCATCGATGTAGCCGGGTACCCGACCACGCTGGCCTGCCCCGACTATGCCTACACACCCGATTCGACGGCGCCGGCAGTTCAAGCACTGCTCGACGCGGGAGCGATATTCGTCGGCAAGACGAGCCTCGATCAGTTCGCCACCGGCCTGAACGGCACCCGCACGCCGCACACCATCCCGCGCAGTGTCTACGGCAACGACATGATCTCGGGCGGCTCGAGTTCCGGATCGGCACTGGCGGTCGCTCTGGGGCAGGTGCCGTTCTGCGTCGCCACCGACACCGCCGGGTCCGGTCGAGTGCCTGCTGCGCTCAACGGAATCGTGGGCTGGAAGCCCTCGCGTGGCCTGATCAGTACCACCGGACTCGTACCCGCATGCAAGTCGCTCGATTGCATCACCCTGATGGCGTCCACCGTCGAGGATCTGGATCTCGTCTTCGACGTCGTATGTGGTGAGGATCCGGCTGATGGTTGGTCACGTCCGCGAGGTAGCCGATACGACGGCCACGACATCACCGTCGGACTGCCGGACCCAGGACAGCTGGAGTTCTTCGGTGACACGGCCATGGCCGACGCGCACTCGGCCGCGCGCAGTTCGCTACCCGAGCACGGATTCCGAACCACAGCAGTCGATCTCACTCCCTTCCTCGACGCCGGATCGCTGCTGTATCAGGGACCGTGGGTGGCCGAGCGCCTGGTCGAGTTCGATGATTTCCTCACCGAGCACCCGGACTCGATCGTGCCCGTCGTCCGCGACATCTTCCTGGGCGGACGGGCCTATACGGCCGTCGATGCTTTTCGGGCATTGCAGACGCTTCAGCAGCTCCGTGCACGGGTGGAGCAATTGTGGACCACGATGGATGTGATGGTCGTGCCGACCATCGGAACCACCTTCACCGTCACGGAGGTATTGGCGGATCCCATCGCATGCAATACAGCGCTCGGTCACTACACCCACTTCGGAAACCTGCTCGACCTGACGGCGGTGGCCGTTCCCGTCGGGCTGACCGAGGACGGTCGACCGGTCAGCCTCATGGTGATCGGGCCTGCGCTGGCCGACGACACCGTTCTCGCGGTTGCGGCCGAATTGCTCGGAGAGCGACGAGTCGTCTCGACACCGAGTGCGGCCGCAGAATCGGCAGTCGAGACCCTCGACATCGTCGTTGCCGGGCACCACCTGTCGGGTGAGCGGGCCAATCCTCAGCTGCTCGATCTGGGCGGATCTCTGGTGGAGGCGACGACCACCGCACCGACGTACACCCTGCTTCGGATCGGAACCTCCGATCCGACGCCCGGCCTGCTGCGAGTTCCTTTCGGCGGCAGCGCAATAGACGTGGAGAGGTGGCGTCTGCCCGTCGCCTCTCTTGCTGTACTCGCGGGCAGACTGCCGGCGGTGCTCGCTCTGGGACGAGTGCAGCTGGCCGACGGGTCCGACGTTCTCGGCTACGTCTGCGACGCGACTGTGCAGACCGGGGCGGACCGTCACACCGTCGACGACATCAGCGAGTTCGGTGGCTGGCGGGCATATTCCCGGGCGATCAAATCCATACCCGATATTTCCACTGCAGCACAGGAGATCTCATGACCTCAACACAAGTTCGGGAGGCGAGGATTCCGTCGGCATCGCCGTCGGAATTCACTTTCGATCCCGAAACGACCGCACTACTCGTCATCGACATGCAGCGTGACTTCTTGCTGCCCGGAGGGTTCGGTGAGAGTCTCGGCAACGACGTCGGCCTGCTTCGATGCGTGATCGAACCCCTCGCAGCACTCGTGTCGGTCGCACGGGATGCTGGGATTCCCGTGATCCATACTCGAGAGGGCCACCTTCCGGACCTGTCGGACTGTCCACCGGCCAAGCTGCGACGCGGGACCCCATCGCAACGAATAGGAGATCCGGGAGCGTTCGGCCGCATCCTCGTTCGCGGCGAGTTCGGTCACGACATCATCGACGAGTTGAAACCGATCGAAGGCGAGACGGTCATCGACAAACCCGGAAAGGGGGCGTTCTACGCAACCGAACTCTCCGACATTCTTGCGGGCGCAGGAATCACCACGCTGCTCGTCACCGGTGTGACGACCGAGGTGTGTGTGCACACCACCGTTCGGGAAGCCAACGATCGCGGATACGAGTGCCTGGTGGTGACGGACTGTGTCGGTTCGTATTTCCCGGAATTCCACCGTGTCGGCCTCGAGATGATCTCGGCTCAGGGCGGCATCTTCGGGTGGACCGCCCCCTCGGACGACGTCGTGAGCGCGTTGTCAGCCACCGTCCCCACTTCGGCCACTCGATAGGACCCAGCGATGACCACGGACGTCAAGAATTCGACTACGGCCGGCCCGCCGTCTTCCTTCAGCCTCTCGTGGTGGACCAAGGGAGACACCAACGCGTTCTTCGGACTCGGCTTCAACATACTCGTCAATGTGCTCACCCTGACGACCCTGAGTATCGCGGTGGTCGCGATTCCGGGGAGCGATGTTCTCGGCACGTTGCTGCCTGCCCTCGGCATCGCCTTGATTCTCGGAAACCTGTACTACATGGTTCTCGCCCGTCGATTGGCCAAGCGCGAGAATCGAACCGACGTGACGGCCCTGCCCTACGGGCCGAGTGTTCCGCACATGTTCATCGTGGTCTTCGTGGTGATGCTGCCGGTCTACCTGTCGACGGGTGACCCGCTGCAGGCGTGGGCGGCGGGGCTGGCCTGGGCATTCATGATCGGCATCATCGTCATGATCGGGGCGTTCGTCGGACCCTACATTCGCAGGATCACTCCGCGGGCAGCGATGCTGGGCACGCTCGCCGGCATCTCCATCACCTTCATCGCCATGCGACCTGCCGCTCAGATGTGGGAGGCGGCCTGGATCGGATTGCCCGTTCTCGCAATCATTCTGATCGGCTTCTTCACCGATGTGAAGCTACCGGGCAATATTCCGGTCGGTCTCGCTGCGCTCCTGGTGGGTACCGCGATCGGCTGGATCGGCGGATACATGTCCGTTCCGGACGTGACCGAGGCCGCCGGCAACATTGCACTCGGCCTGCCCGATCTGCGGCTCGATCTACTCCTCGATGGTCTCGGCAATCTTGCGCCACTGCTGGCCACCGCAATTCCGTTGGGGGTCTACAACTTCACCGAAGCGATGAGCAACGTCGAAAGCGCGTCTGCTGCGGGGGACAACTACAACCTGCGCAGCGTGCTGCTCGCGGACGGACTCGGTGCGATCATCGGCTCTGCCTTCGGATCGCCCTTCCCGCCCGCGGTCTACATCGGCCATCCGGGCTGGAAGGACGCCGGAGGCCGAACCGGGTACTCACTGGTGTCGGGCATTGCGATCGGGCTGATGTGCTTCCTCGGGCTGTTCGGACTGCTGGCAACACTTCTGCCCATTCCGGCGATCGTCCCGATTCTGCTCTACATCGGCCTACTGATCGGTGCCCAAGCATTCCAAACGGTACCGAGGCTGCACGCCATCGCTGTGGTGGTGGCGCTGCTGCCCAACCTTGCAGAGTGGGCAGTCGGATTGATAGACAATGCGCTCAGTGCGGCGGGTACGTCGGCTTCCGAGGTCGGTAGTGAGGCGCTCGGCCAGGCGGGTGTCGTATACGAGGGTCTGAAGATGTTCGGATCCGGTGCGGTGCTTGCCGGGCTCATGCTCGGCACTATCGTCACGTTCGTTCTGGACAAACGTTTTCTCGCCGCCGCAGTGGCGGGTGGGGTAGCCGCAGCATTGGCGTGGGTCGGCTTGATCCACTCGCACGAAGTGGGATGGGCAGCCAACCCCCAAGTTGCCCTTGGATATCTGTTGTTCGGGTTGGTGTGTCTGGCGTACTCGAGGCTGATTCCGGCTCCACGGTCCACGGACGAACCGGAACCCGAGCCGGTGCACTAGCGAGCCTGCGGCGCAGAGGTACCCGATGCGGGTCGCACGACCCGCATCGGGAACCGCTCTAGCGTTCGCTCACCAGATCGAGCGCGACGAGATCGGCCAAGTACTTCTCGATGAGTTCGCGCCCGAGATGCGGAATATCAACGACAGCAGCCGCGAACTCGTCCGCAGGCAGCATCGCCCCGGAGGAAGGCGGTTGCGGCCGCGCGTACGAGTCGATCAGGGGGAGCAGTGAGTGGGATCGCTGCTTATCCGGAAGATCCTCGACCGCGTCGCTGAAACGGCGGAACCACTCGTCGTAGTTCTCGACGATCTCGATATCGCGACCGGCTTCACGAAGCCAGTCGACGAACGTGTCCAGTGAGATGTTGTCGTCGTGTGGGTTGAGAATGTCGAAGGTTCGGTAGCCGGACAGATCTTCACCGGCAATGGACGTGATGGCAGTTGCACTGAAATCTGCAGGGAGTCCGTCGTAATGGGCACATGGTCGGCCCTGCTCGTCGGTCGGTGCCCCGGTGTCGAGGGCGTAGAACGTCCGTGGTGCCAAGCCGGTGGCCACCACCGACAGGATCAGGCGGGTGAACACATCCGGAACGTTGAGCTGACCCGACCACGTGCTGTGCGCCAGGATCATATCGGAGCGGAAAACCGACACCGGCAGGCCGAACTCGTCGAAGGCATTGCGCAACAACACTTCACCGGCCCACTTGGAATTGCCGTAACCGTTGGCGTACGAATCGTCGACTGCGCGCGACGGGCTGTCGATGCGGATGTCGCCGTTCTCCCGGAAATTGTCGACGCCCACGGCAACCGCGACCGTCGACAGATAGGTGACAGGCTTGAGATGGTGGGTGAGCGCCAGCCGGATCACCTCGGCGGTTCCGACCACGTTGGGGCCGAACAGGTGCTCGTAGGGGAGTGCATGGTTGACCAGCGCTGCGGGGTGGACGATGCGATCGACTCGATCGGCCAGCGCCGCGAAGGCATCCTCGTCCATGCCGAAGCGAGGCGTGCCGAGATCACCCGCAACTACTTCGAGAACGGCCTTCGCCAAAGTCCGGTAGCGATCGATCAGCTCGGCGTCGCCACTGTCGAACGCGGCATCGAGTCGAGCGCGTGCATCGGCATCGGAGCGTCCACGTACCAGGCAGATCACCGTGCCGCCGACCTCTGCCATT
This sequence comes from Rhodococcus sp. MALMAid1271, assembly GCF_049195265.1. Taxonomy (NCBI): domain Bacteria; kingdom Bacillati; phylum Actinomycetota; class Actinomycetes; order Mycobacteriales; family Nocardiaceae; genus Rhodococcus; species Rhodococcus sp. MALMAid1271. The sequence goes on from NZ_JBMIRQ010000129.1 coordinate 64,269, forward strand.
CGCTCGAGCCATTCCAGGCACAGGAACCGGCCCAGATATCCGTTGGCACCGGTCAACAGAACGGTATCGGTTCTGTTTCTCGGGCCCGGAACACCGAGGGCGGCATCGAGTAGTCCATCGTCGAGAAAAGCAGACAGGCGCAGGTCGGATGCATGGGCGACGACGGCGTCGCGACCATGAACCGATGCGAATGTTGCGGTGTCGCACTCGCTGTCCCGAGCGGACGAGATGTACTCGGCCAGTGCCGACAGGTCCATCGCAGGACCGGTGATCACGCCCACGGGGACGTCGACACCGTAGATGTCACGCAGCAGGGTCGAGAACGTCAACGCCGACAACGAATCTCCGCCGAGATCGCTGAAGTGGGCGTCGGGACGGATCTCGGAGCCCTCGCATCCGAGCACTGCTCGAGCTGCGTCACCGACCGTGGTGGAGACGGGGGCGTCGGCACCGCTGCGTCGAAGCTCGCGCAAACGTTCGTTCTGACCCGACTCCATTTCGGCGTAGCGGCGCTCGAGGTCGGCACCGTATCGCTCGACGAGCTTGGGGCGCAATTGCTTGCCTGCACCGGACAGCAGCCCGTTCTCCTGAGTGAACGCACGGCTCTCGATCACTACCTCGCGGGGAATCTCGTACGAATTCAGCGATTCGGTACGTGCGATGTCCTGCAGTGATTCGACGATCGCAGCCGCGGTGGTATCCGGCCGGGACGGAACGACGACAGCCAGAAGGTAGGAGCGTTGGCTGTTTCCGTACACGAAGATCTGATCGACCAGCTCGCTGGTACCGAAGAGCGCTTCGAGGCGTGCCAGCGCCACGAATTCGCCCTGCGCAAGCTTGAGAACGTTCTTGCGCCGGTCGACGTATGCGAGCCGGTCCGGCCCGATCTCGGCGACGACGTCACCGGTGCGGTAGAAGCCCTCGGCGTCGAAGACCTCGGCAGTGACGTCCGGACGCTTGTAGTACCCGGGGATGATCGATGCAGTCTTGAGCAGTAGCTCGCCGCGTGGATGTGGTGTGTCGGTGGAGAAATATCCGAGCTCCGGTACATCGCACAGCTTGTATTCCAGCACCGGGGGGCGTGCGACGACGCCGTCGAGCGATACCGTTCCGGCTTCGGTCGAGCCGTAGTTGTCCGCGACATGCACATCGAGCAGTTCTGTGACGAAGTCCTTGACCTCGGGGGCGATCGGTGCGGTGCCGACCATCGCCGCCAGAACCCGCCCGCCGAACTGCTCGACTCTGTTGCGCTCCAACACTGCCCGACGCGTCTGCTCCTCGTCCTTTTCCGTGGAACGTTGGAGTTCCCGGTCGATCTCGGCGAGCACGGTGTGTCGAATCATCTCGCACACACGGGGAATCAGCAGTGCCAACGTCGGTCGAGCAAGTGCGAAATCCTCGAACAGGGTCGACAGATCGCTGGCTGCGGTGAAGTGCACGGTCCCACCCGCGGCGAGCGTCGTGAAGACGAGTCCGCGGCCGGCCAGGTGACTCATCGGAAGGTAGTCGAGGGTGATGACCGGAAAGGCCTGCCGGTCGGCGGCTTCGCTCGATGTCCCTGTGCGGTGCAGGGCACCGGTCCATGCCCCGCACACGATCTGTTCGGTGTGCATCGCTCCCTTGGGGGTACCGGTGCTACCCGAGGTGTAGATCAGCGTCGCGAGCCGGGTGGGATCCTCACCGTCGGGCAGCGGAACCTCGGGAAGCTGTGCGCCGTCGTCGACCATCTCGTTCAGGGGACGCACGACCAGTCCCACCCCGTGAGCGTCTTCGCGGGCAGCGGTCAGGGCTCGCGTGTGTGCATCGATCGCGCCGTCGTAATCGAGCACGATGATCCTGCGGATGGATCGGCAGTGCGTGGCAACCCGAACTGCTACGGGCAGATTGTCGACATCCGCAGCCAGTACGACGGGTTCGACCTCGTCCGCGATGGCCGACAGCTGACCGGCGGTGGCTCCGGCCTGCAGTGGAACGGCGATCGCACCGAGCCTGATCGTGGCCAACTCCGCGATCACGTAATCGACACCGGCGAATCCCAGTGTTGCGAAGAAGTCTCCTGGCGCGATACCGACATCGTCGTGTGTCAGTGCCGATGCGAGCGCACCCGCGTCGTTCCAGGCCTCGCCGTAGGTGATGGTCTCGAACCGCGGGAGCAGCCGGCGAGTGCGTTCACCACCGCTGGATACGATTTCTCGTGCGCGGCGGGCGAGTGCAGGCCGCTGTGCGTAGCGGTCCATGATCTCGGCGATCACGCGGGCGAGGCTCGGAGCCAGTTCCTGCGCGGCGTCGGCTACCGCGCTGTCGGGCTCGGCGGCTCGAAACGCGTGATCGTTGTCGTGGAGCTCCTGAAATCGGCTGTGTAGTCTGCTGATTCGCTCATGGTCGCTGTCGATGGTCAGTGTGTGCGTCATGCTCGACTCCCTCCGACGATGCGCGCCGAACCTGTTTTCGGCATCGCGATCATCCGATCATATCGTTACCCAAGGTAAGTATATGCACGGTTGTGCAGTTTCAATCGTGACGCTCCTCATAGGCGATGTGGTCTCCGATGCGTCGTCCGTGGACTGGCAGGACCGGGGTCGAGGCTCGGGACGTGCTCGAATCCCGACTTGTATGGTGATGGCGTAGTCACCTGCGTCACAGCGAACACTGATGTGCTGGCGCGCCCTCGCGATCGGAGAATGAAGATGTCGGAAGGTCTTTCGCGCCGCGACCTGGATTTCATGCTGTACGAATGGCTGGACGTGGCGGGTCTGACCAACCGTCCACGCTTCGCGGAACACTCGCGCGAGACCTTCGATGCCGTGCTCGACCTCAGTGCGGACATCGCGCGCAAGCACTTCGCACCGCACAACAAGAAAGCAGACGCGCAGGAGCCGACCATGAAGTCGGACGGCACTGTCGAGTTGATACCCGAGGTCAAGGAGGCTCTCGACGTCTATGCATCGGCAGGTCTGATTGCCGGACAGTTCGACGAGTCGATCGGCGGTATGCAATTGCCTGCGACCGTAGCTCGGGCGGCGATGGCGTTCTTCCAGGCCGCGAACGCCGGGACATCGTCCTATCCGTTCCTCACCATGGCGAATGCCAATCTGATCGCGACCTACGGCACACCCGATCAGATACGTGACTACGTCCGGCCGATGCTCGACGGACGCTGGTTCGGAACCATGTGTCTGTCGGAGCCGCAGGCGGGATCGTCGTTGGCCGACATCACCACGAAAGCAGTACCGCAGGACGACGGCAGTTTCCGTATCACCGGTACCAAAATGTGGATCTCCGGTGGCGATCACGAACTCACCGAGAACATCGTCCATCTGGTTCTCGCCAAAACCCCCGGTGGACCGCCAGGGGTCAAGGGAATCTCGCTGTTCATCGTGCCGAAGTTCCTCCCCGACGGTGACGGCGGTGTGGGCGAGCGCAACGACATCGTGCTGACCGGCCTCAATCACAAGATGGGCAACCGTGGTACCACCAACACACTGTTGGCGTTCGGTGACGGAACTCATGGTCCCGCTGGTCGACCCGGGGCTGTCGGATTCCTGGTCGCCGACGAGAACCGCGGACTGTCGTACATGTTCCACATGATGAACGAAGCCCGCATCGGAGTTGGGTTCCTGGCCATTTCGCTCGGCTACGTCGGCTACCTGAAATCGGTCGAATATGCGAAGACACGCACTCAGGGACGGCCGCTCGGCGCGAAAGACCCTGCAGCGCCCCCGGTGGCGTTGATCGAGCATGCCGATGTGCGCCGAATGTTGTTGGCACAGAAGGCTTATGTGGAGGGTGCGCTGGCGCTCGGACTCTACTGCTCGCGTCTGGTCGACTATCAGGCCACGGCCGCCGACGACGCAGATGCAGCGCGTTGGACACTGCTGCTCGACGTTCTGACGCCGATCGCCAAGAGCTGGCCATCGCAGTGGTGCCTCGAAGCAAACAGTCTGGCTGTTCAGGTGCACGGCGGGTACGGCTACACCCGCGACTACGACGTCGAACAGCATTACCGCGACAACCGTCTCAATCCGATTCACGAAGGTACGCACGGTATTCAGGGGTTGGACCTGCTCGGCCGCAAAGTCGTCATGCAGAACGGCGCGGGATTGGCGCTGCTCGGCGAGAAGATCGCGGAGACGGTGGGCCGGGCGCACACCGCCGGTGGCGACGCAGCCCGATACGGCCTCGAGTTGCAGGCCCAGTTCAACAGAATCGTCGAGGTCACCGCGGCCGTGTGGGGGACCGGCGATGCGGCTGTGGCCCTGGCGAATTCGACGGCCTATCTCGAAGCGATGGGGCACATCGTCGTCGCCTGGATGTGGCTGGAGCAGTTGCTGGCCGTCAGCGACGAAACCGGAGACTTCTACGACGGAAAGCGTTCCGCGGCCAGGTACTTCTACGTGTACGAGCTGCCGAAGGTAGCGGTTCAGCTCGACCTGCTGGCGGCATTGGACCGGACCACCCTGGATATGTCACCCGCCTGGTTCTGAGAACATCCGACAAGGAGATCGATGCAGATGTCTGTTCTGGACAAATTTCGCCTGGACGGGCGAGTCGTCATCGTCACCGGAGCGTCCTCAGGACTCGGTGTGGCGTTCGCGAAAGCAGCAGCCGAGGCCGGTGCCGATGTGGTGCTTGCCGCGCGGCGAGTGGACAAGCTGGCGCAGACCGCACAGTTGATCGACAGCGTCGGCGGTCGGTCGATCTCCGTGGCGACCGACGTGGTCGATCCGAACCAGTGCACAGCGATGGTCGACGCGGCCATGGCAGAGTTCGGCAAGGTCGACGTGCTGATCAACAACGCCGGAGTGGGCACCGCGTATCCCGCCACTCGGGAGACGCCCGAGCAGTTTCGCTCGGTCATCGACATCAACGTGAACGGATCGTACTGGGCGGCGCAGGCGTGCGGCCGGGTGATGGAACCGGGCAGCTCGATCATCAACATCTCGAGCGTGCTCGGGCTGACCACCGCGGGCCTACCCCAAGCGGCCTACAGTGCCAGCAAGGCCGCGATCATCGGTCTCACCCGCGACCTCGCTCAGCAATGGGGAGCGCGAAAGGGAATCAGGGTCAATGCTATTGCGCCCGGCTTCTTCCAGAGCGAGATGACGGACTCCTATCGACCTGGGTACCTCGATTCACTGTCCCCGCGAATGATCCTCGGGCGCACCGGCGACCCCGAGGAACTGGCAGCCTCGGCGATCTGGCTCGCCTCCCCAGCCGGGGGATACGTGACCGGTCAAACGATCGTCGTCGACGGCGGTGTCACCATCACCTGACGGTCGTCAGTGGGCTACCGACACGGCGATGCCCTCGCGTATCAGCCTGCGTGCGACCACCACCGCGTCGTCGGTGTCCAGCCCGGGCAACAGGTCGAGTCGGCACGGCGAACCGGCCAGTAGGTGCTCGAGGGCGTCGGCGCACTGAAGTGGCATCGTCACGGTCTTGTTCCGAAGTACAAGCGAGACCCCTTCGGTTCCGCGCGAGATGCGCGCGAAGACGCCGGGTCGCAGCCGGATGGAGTCCTCGCCGCCGAGTGCTTCCATCGCGGTGACACTGCGTAGTGGGCGCACCGGTTCCGGGCGAACGAGAGCGTCGTAGCGATCGGCGAGTCGGTTCGCGAGACGGCGCACCGACTCTGGATCTCGGGCCATATCGTCGAGGGCGATGCGCATCGCATCGAGCACTCGACGGACGTGGGGACCGACGGACTCGAGATCGGTCGGGTCCAGCCCGGCCGGAAGCGGCGCGCGCAGAGCTTCCACATCGGCGAGTGCTTCGAGGGTGCGCTGTGCGATGTCGTAGTCGTTGAACGACGCGACGCCGATCGTGAGATGAACGGTCGTGGCACCGAGCGCCTGCGCGGAGTGAATCCAACCGCGGGGCAGATAGAGCACGTCGCCGGGTTCGAGGACGACGTCCAGTGCGGAGGTCTGCGATGCTCGCTCCTCGACGGCCGAACGCCGGTCCGACCAGGGTTGGTCGTCGAGCGGATGCATGTGTACCGGCGAGTGAACGGTCCACCGCTTGGTGCCTGCGATCTGGACGACGAATACGTCGTGCACGTCGTAATGCGGTGAGAATCCCTGCGAGGCAGCGGGTGTGACGTAGGAATTGACCTGGACGGGGTGGCCGAGTTCTCGAACGAGATCACCGACGAAATGGATCAGCGGCGGCCACAGCCGGTGCAGCCCCTGCAGCACGAGAGTATTTCCGGCCGCGAACGATTCCAGTACGGCACCGGAGTCCACCTGATCGGTGATCTCGGCCCCGAACCCACCCGAGGCGGTGAACTTCGCTCGGTCCACCAGGCGGCCGTCCTTGGCCATGCGTACGAACGGGGTGCGAACGCCGCGTTCGGCAATGAGCTCGTCGACCGCGTCGACCGTCATCAAGTCCTCGAACGATCCGGGCAGATCCGCGGACCTGGTGAGCTTGGGGACGACGCCCCAGAACCGATCGGCAAAAGTGTCGAGATCGACGCCGGTGAGACGGCGAAGCGCGGACCGGTGATCCGATCCGCGCTCGCCGCCCGCCCCTGTGATCAAGCGGTACCGTCCGCACCGCCGTCGTGTCCGTTGGGGTTGGATCCGCCGTCGGCGGGGCCTTCGCCTGCTCCGGCCGAGCCGTCCGCACCGCCGTCGTGACCGCCTGGGTTCGATCCGCCGTCGGCTGGGCCTTCACCTGCGGCTCCGCCCGAAGTGGTGATGTCGTCGTCGTTGATGCTCATCGAGGTCCTTCCAGTCGTGGAGGTTCGTGTGCCCGCGCAGTGCGAGAACATCGGGGGTATTGACGCAAACTCTGTTTTTCAAACAGCCGCGGGATCGAGATTTTCCGACGCATCCTCCGCGTCCCCTTCGGCTCCGACGGTTCGACCGTGGACTTGCGGGTCTGCCGTGCGACGATGGAACTATGGAGCGATCCCGGGCGCAGCACGTAGTGCTGCTCGACGACGACGGCCGCGCAGTGGGCACACAGGCCAAGAGTGAGGTCCATACGCTCTCGACGCCACTACATCTGGCATTTTCCAGCTACGTCGTCAGATCCGACGGTGCTGTGCTCCTCACGCGCAGAGCGTCGAGCAAGAAAACGTGGCCAGGGGTGCTGACCAACAGCTGCTGTGGCCACCCGGCACCGGGTGAGAATCTCGCGGATGCGGTGCTGCGCAGGCTCGGTGAAGAGCTCGGTCTGCGCGCTGATTCGGCCGAACTGGTACTCCCACATTTTCGGTACCGAGCCGTCATGGACAACGGCATCGTGGAGAACGAGATCTGTCCGGTGTACCGCGTGCGCGTGGGCGAGAACGCGACGCTCGATCCCGATCCCGACGAAGTCGACGAGACGCGATGGGTCTCGTGGCCGGAGTTCTCTGCCGGGGTGCTCGACGGCAGCATCGAGGTATCGCCGTGGTGTCGAACACAAGTGGAGCAGTTGTCCGCTTCGGCCGGCGAGCCGCTCTGCTGGCCGACCGAAGACGACGATCTGCTGCCTCCCGCGGCCCGCCGTGTCGTCACCGGCTGATCACGTCGAGGCCATGGTGATCGCGCAGTGAGTGTCGATACGTCGGGTGAGCCCGGCCAGGACCGTCTCGATCGAGTGTCGATCGCGCGCGAGCTCGCGCGCTTCACCCATCGCACGGCCGCCGTCGACGGGCTCCGCGCCGCGTCGGTCGCCGTTGCCGTCGGCGGGGCACCGGGGGACAGGCGAATGCTCCTGACGAAGAGACCGAGCCGACTTCGCGCGCATCCCGGCCAGTACGCCCTCCCCGGCGGCGGAGTGGATCCCGGCGAGTCGAGTGTGCAGGCGTGCTTGCGCGAACTGCACGAGGAGTTGGGTATCGGTGCCGGAACGGGCGACGTGCTCGGCAGGTTGGACGACTACGTCACTCGATCCGGCTACGTCATCACGCCGTTCGTCGTGTGGGTGGGGGACTACTCGTCCTCGATGCGGCCCAGTGCAGACGAGGTAGCCGAGGTGTTCGAGGTGACGGTCGACGAGCTGGACGTGGACGCCCAATTCGTGGCCATCGAGGAGTCGCCCCGACCGGTCATCAGGTGGCCGTACCGAACCGGGGCCATCCATGCTCCGACCGGCGCAATCGTTCATCAGTTCCGCGAGGTTGCGTTGCACGGTCGCCACACCCGAGTCGCGGACTTCGAGCAGCCCGTGTTCGCATGGCGCTAACGTAGCCGCAGACACGGGTGCGGACGGTGCCCGTGCGCACGACGAGCACAACGTCAGGAGGTGATCATCGATGACGGGCAGCAGCGAACTCGAGGTCTCCGATCGCATCGCCACCGTTCCCAATCTCCTCAGCGCCATCCGACTCGCAGGCGTTCCCCTGTTCCTGTACTTGCTGCTCGGCCCCGAAGCCGACGGGTGGGCTCTGGTGATCCTGCTCGTCAGCGGCGGAACCGACTGGCTCGACGGCAAACTCGCGCGACTACTGGGTCAGGCATCGAAGCTCGGTGCGGTTCTCGATCCCTTGGTCGACCGGCTCTACGTCGTCAGCACCCTGGTTGCCTTCGTGCTGCGCGGGATCATCCCGTGGTGGGTTGCCGCGATCCTCATCGGACGCGACATCGTGCTCGGGTTGACCATGTTCGTCTACCGACGTCGTTCGCTCCCGCCGCCGGACGTCATCTACCTCGGAAAGGCCGCGACGTTCGTCGTCATGATCGCGCTGCCGGTGCTGCTGGTGTCGACCGGCACCGGTTCGGTGGCCGACGCCGCGGGCCCACTCGGCTACGCACTGCTGATCTGGGGCACCGTGCTGTACACCTGGACCGGCGTGTTGTACCTGGGCAAGGCCATCGCCGTCGCCAGGGCAGTCGATCCGACCGAGGCCGGCATGTGACGGCGGAGCCCGCGCAGCGACCACCGAAAGGTCCACGGAGAAATCCTGTCCCGTCGTTGTTGACCTCGTTGCTGACCGATCATCTCGATCCGGGATACCGCGCTGCGGCCGACGAACAGACCGCAAGACACACCCGCGAGCCGCGAATACCGGCGGCGCTCTGGTTGCTGACCGGGGCCGTCGTCATCGGGGTGATATTCGGCATCGCGTTCTCCCAATTGGCTTCCGGGGCCGCCGTCGAACGCGCCGGTGCCGATGCCTCGGCCGCTGTCCGGTCCGCACAGGACCGCGGCGCGGAACTCGAAACGACACGAGACGACCTCGCCGAGAGGGTATCGGTCGAGCGCGATCGTGCTCTGCATGCGGACGCCTCCGGCAATGCCCTCCTGGACCGTTTGAGCGCCGTCGAATCTGCCGCAGGAATCGACACGGTCGTCGGTCCTGGCCTGTCGGTCACCGTCACCGAGCCATCGGGCCAGAGGGGTTCGTCGGCCCGCACGGGTTCCGGTGCCGCTGTGCTCGATCGAGACATCGCATCGATCGTCAACTCGTTGTGGGTCAGCGGTGCCGAGGCGGTGTCCGTCAACGACATCCGAGTCGGCCCGAACGTGACGATCAGGCAGGCCGGTGGCGCCATGCTCGTCGACAATCGCCCGATCGGCTCGCCGTACGACATCGACGCGATAGGACCGCCACAGCGTATGCAGGTTCAGTTCGTCGTCAGCGACGCCTACCTGCGGATGAGTACGGTGGCTCAGCTGTACGGGGTCGGGTTCTCGGTGCGCCCGGCCGCCGATCTCGAACTCGGTCCAGCCGTTGTGAGAGAGTCGTTCGAGGTAGAGGAGGCCGGTCCACCATGACGGAGCACGATCCGACGACGGCCGTACCGGCCGAAGTCGACGCGCAGTCGCCTGCGGAGAAGCAGATCACCACCACTCACGGTGCCTACGCCCTCGCCGCGCTCATTGCCTTGATCGCCGGAGTTGTCATCGGCACGGTCGCAGGCCCGCAGGTTCCCACGGTCGTCGCGCCGTATCTTCCCATTGCCGTCGTCGCCGCGATCGATGCGGTCTTCGGTGGTCTACGGGCATTTCTCGACGGCATCTTCGATGCCAAGGTCTTCGTCGTCTCGTTCGTCTTCAACGTCCTCGTCGCCGCGCTGATCGTGTGGCTGGGTGATCAGCTCGGGGTGGGAACCCAGTTGTCCACGGCCATCGTCGTGGTTCTCGGCATTCGGATCTTCGGTAATGCTGCCGCTCTGCGTCGCCGACTGTTCGGTGCGTAGACGATGGCCGAACGCAGCAACCGGCACGGCTGGCGTGCCCGCCGCCCCGACTCGAATCGACGCAGGCTCGGAACGACATTCGGCCTCCTCGCGCTCGCACTGCTGTGCGTTCTCGGAATCGGTATCGCCACGCAGGTTCGTGAGACGAGTACCGCCGACAACCTGGAGAGCTCCCGGCCCGAGGACCTGCTGATCCTGCTGGATTCGCTGACCCGCCGTGAGGCATCGATCCGTGATGAGATCAGCACACTTCAGAGCACGTTGGCGACCCTGAATCAGTCCGGGTCCGGCTCGGAGGCGGCAGTTGCACAAGCTCAGGAACGCTTGTCGGCGTTGTCGATTCAAGTGGGGACCGTCGCTGCTCAGGGCCCGGGGGTGGCCTTGGTGATCGAGGACCCGAACTCGGGTGTGGGATCGGCCGTGCTGCTCGACGCGATGCAGGAGTTGCGGGCCGCCGGTGCCGAAGCAATCCAGATCGAGGGCGGCGGCGGCACCGTCCGGATCGGTGTCGACTCCTGGATCGCCGGCCCCGCGGGGCGGATCGTGGTCGACGGTCGAGAACTGCAGGCCCCATACACTTTCACAGCCATCGGGGACCCTCCCACGTTGGCATCGGCACTGAACATCCCAGGCGGAGTTGTCGATACGGTCACTCGCAACGGGGCGACGTCGAGCATCACTCAGTCGGACCAGGTCACGGTCTCCGCCTTGCGGGATCCGCGCCCGCGTCAATACGCTCAGCCCGGAAACTGACAGCCCGATCGCCCGGGCCACGATCGAAGGGAATGCCGCGTTGAGCGACATCGAAGCACCAGCTGATCTGTACTACACCCCCGAGCACGAGTGGGTGCAGCGCACCGGGCCCGCGACGGTGCGAATCGGAATCACCGATTTCGCGCAGGGCCAACTCGGTGACGTGGTGTTCGTGCAGCTACCTGCGGTGGGCGACGCCGTCACCGCAGGCGAATCTCTGGGCGAAGTCGAATCGACCAAGAGCGTCTCCGACGTGTTCAGCCCACTGACTGCGAAAGTGACTGGCGTGAACCAGGATCTGGACGGAGAGCCGGACAAGGTGAACTCTGCCCCGTACTCCGGCGGCTGGTTGATCGACCTCGAGGTTTCCTCGTCGGAGGAGTTGGAAGCGGCACTGGCGCAGATGCTCGACGCCGCCGGATATGCTCTCATCACAGCCGAGTGATCGGTCAGTTGTCGACACCGGCCAACCGGCCACACGGCCCCTGTCGCGCAGGGTACGGTCGACACCGAGCGAATACCCTGTCGGGGCGCAGGTCCAGCAAGCTGTACTACGCAACACCGAACGCCAAGTAACACCAGATGTGAAGACCATGTACTGCGTTACCCGCGGCGCTCTCTGCCCGGGTGAACGGACTGAGAAGGAGTAACGGTGAGCCAGAACGACAACGACAGCAACTACGGGGAGTCGCCGGCCGAGACCACCTCGGTCTTCCGCGCTGATTTCCTCCAGGAGCTGGACAACTCCGCGGCCGCCCAGAGCACCGAAGCTCCGGTATCGGGTGTCGAGGGATTGCCTGTCGGTGCTGCTCTGCTCGTCGTCAAACGCGGCCCCAATGCCGGATCGCGATTTCTGCTCGACCAGCCGACCACCTCCGCCGGACGGCACCCCGATAGCGACATCTTCCTCGACGATGTCACCGTCAGCCGCCGTCACGCCGAGTTTCGGCAGGACGAGGACGAGTTCCAGGTCGTCGACGTCGGCAGCCTGAACGGCACCTACGTCAATCGGGAGCCGGTCGATTCCGCTGTGCTCGCCAACGGCGACGAGGTGCAGATCGGCAAGTTCCGGTTGGTGTTCCTGACCGGGCCCAGAGGCGGCAACGGATCTCAGGTCGGCGATGCGTCTGCGGGTGCAGGAAGCCAGTGACCGCCGTCGGGCAGCAGTCCAACGGGGGGATGTCGATTGGCTCCGTCCTGGATCGACTTCGGCCCGACTTTCCCGATGTGACCATCTCGAAGATCAGATTCCTCGAAGCCGAGGGTCTGATCTCTCCGGAGCGCACTCCGTCCGGGTACCGGCGGTTCTCGATCGCGGACTGTGAGCGGCTTCGGTTCGTCCTGACCGCCCAGCGTGATCAGTACCTCCCGCTGAAGGTGATCAAGGAACAGCTCGAAGCCATCGATCACGGCGTCGCCACAGTCGAGCGAGCGGACTCGTCGGTCAAGCGGCCCAGGTCGCTGACCGTCGCCGTGGGCGAGGTGTCCCCGGAGGAGTTCCTGCCGGATCGAGAGGTCCGTATCAGCAAGGCCGATCTGCTGTCGCAGGCCGGTATCGACGATGCATTCCTGACCGAGCTGTTGCGCAGCGGGTTGATCACTCCGGGACAGGCCGGTTTCTACGACGACGGAGCCGTGACACTGGCACGAACAGCACATGCAATGTTGCAGTTCGGTCTCGAAGTGCGTCACCTGAGAGCGTTCAAACTCGCGGCCGACCGAGAAGCTGGCCTGGTCGCACAGATCGCCGGGCCGGTTGCCAAGGGGCGAGATGCCGGAGCACGTGATCGAGCGGAAGAAATGATTCGGGAGTTGGCGGCGCTGTCGCTGACCTTGCACACCTGCCTGGTCAAGGCCGCGGTGCGCGGTGCACTCGACCGCTGACCCGTGCTCGTGTCGGTACGAATTCAAATAGACTCGGCTGCGACGAGCTGAAACAGTGAAGCGCAGCTCGGATTTCTCGAAGTGAGAGGTAGACACGATGAGTGAAATGCGTGTAGTCGGTATTCGTGTCGAACAGCCGCAGAATCAGCCCGTGTTGTTGTTGCGTGAAGCGGACGGCGACAGGTACCTCCCTATCTGGATCGGTCAAACCGAGGCTGCGGCAATTGCTTTGGAGCAGCAAGGGGTGCAACCTGCTCGTCCCCTCACTCATGATCTCGTCAAGAATCTGATTTCGGCTCTGGGCCACGAGCTCAAAGAAGTTCGCATCGTGGACCTGCAGGAGGGCACCTTCTACGCCGATCTCGTATTCGACAAGGATGTTCGTGTCTCTGCTCGGCCGTCGGACTCCGTGGCGATTGCGCTGCGGGCCGGGGTGCCGATCTTCGCCGAGGAACCTGTGCTGGCCGAGGCCGGATTGATCATGCCGGACGAGCGCGAGGACGAGGTCGAGAAGTTCAAGGAGTTCCTCGATTCGGTATCGCCGGACGACTTCAAGGCCACCGACGGATAACGGAATAGTCTCAACCTCAACTTTAGGTTCAGGTTTACGGCGCGTTGCATTGAATCTGCGCGATCGTCCCCATAACGTCTGTGTCAGTGAAGCTCATCGCCGCCGCTGGTTGGATCTGTTGCAGTTCACGCCTCTTCGATACCCGTCGAGGCGTAGTCTGGCCTGGTACACGGCATGAATTCACGCGAGTACACCGGGGCCGTAGTCACGTCCCGGGGCGGATCGCAGTACCGACGATCCGAACGCAGTGAGACATCCGAGAGGGAGCAGTCAGTGGGAGATCAGCCGCAGCAGCATCACGGCAGCCGAGAGTCCGACGCCGCAGGCCGGACCGAGGACACGCCCGTCGGTGCCGATGCTCGGAGCGACACCGCCGACCAGGCGTCGAACGGCCGGTTCGATGCACCGCAGGACATTCAGCCAGGTTTGTTCCCCGACGACTCCGTTCCCGACGAACTCGTCGGATACCGCGTACCGAGCGCCTGCCAGATCGCGGGTATCACCTACCGGCAGCTCGACTACTGGGCCCGCACCGGGCTCGTCGTACCGTCGATTCGCGGTGCCGCAGGCTCGGGGAGTCAACGGCTGTACTCCTTCAAGGACATGCTCGTTCTCAAGATCGTCAAGCGGCTGCTCGATACCGGTATCTCGCTGCAGAACATCCGCGTCGCCGTCGACCATCTACGCCAGCGCGGCGTGGGTGACCTCGCCAACATCACCCTGTTCTCCGATGGCACAACCGTCTACGAGTGCACGTCCGCCGAAGAAGTGGTGGACCTGCTCCAGGGCGGTCAGGGCGTATTCGGAATCGCCGTGAACGGTGCGATGCGCGAGCTCACCGGCACTATCGCGGACTTCCCGGCAGAACGAGCGGACGGCGGCGAAAGCCAGCCGAGCCCCGAAGACGAGCTGGCGTCGCGGCGCAAGAATCGCGCGAGCCGCAAGACCGGCTAGACTTTCCTCCGTCGCGCCCGCGCGGGAGAGTTCCGAGGCATCCAGTCTCGGACGCCGAAGGAGCAATACCTCCCCGTCAATCTCTCAGGCACACGGACCGTGTGGGCTTCGGCAACTCTGGAAAGTGGTGGGAGCACCCACCCGCCCAAGGGGAAAGGTACCGGCGCGCCCGTATCGGCGTGGCGTGTTCGACCGAATCTCTCAGGCGCTCGGGTCAACGGGCACACGACAGAGGGGGAGGAGCGGCCGACGCGTATGCCTCGGTCGTCCGAAGCCTCGTCTTTCCGGCACCTGGGAGAAGATCGTGACCGACCGAAACGCCTCGTCCGTACGCACTTTCGTGGACCGCCACATCGGACCCGACTCCGCGGAACTGGTCCGCATACTCGACTCGATCGGCGTCGACAGTCTCGACGAGCTTGCGCGCAAGGCAGTGCCCTCGTCGATTCTCGATACCGTGGCGGACGGCGTACCCACCGGACTGGCGACGTTGCCGCCTGCGCTCGGTGAGCACGAAGCGCTCGCAGCGCTCGCCGAACTCGCGGGCCAGAACACCGTGTCGACGTCCATGATCGGCCTCGGCTACTACGACACCTTGACGCCGCCGGTGCTGACCCGCGGAATTCTGGAGAACCCGGCCTGGTACACCGCATACACGCCGTATCAGCCCGAAATCAGCCAGGGCAGGCTCGAGGCGTTGCTGAACTTCCAGACCATGGTCGCGGACCTCACCGGCATGGACGTCGCCAATGCATCGATGCTCGACGAGTCCACTGCGGCGGCAGAATCCATGACGCTGATGCGACGCGCGAACAAGGCATCGAAATCGCCTCGGCTGCTGGTGGACGCCGATGTCTTTCCGCAGACCGCCGCTCTTCTGGCTACTCGCGCCGAGCCGCTGGGTATCGAACTGGTGTATGCCGACCTGGCCGACGGCCTGCCGGACGGCGAGTTCTTCGGCGTGTTGATGCAGCTGCCCGGCGCATCCGGACGCCTGTTCGATCACTCGGCCACCGTCGAGGCGGCGCACGGGCGCGGCGCGTTGGTTGCTGTCGGGCTCGACCTGCTGGCCGCCACCGTCGTGACTCCGCCCGGCGAGATCGGCGCAGATGTCTGTTTCGGCACCACCCAGAGATTCGGTGTTCCGATGGGCTACGGCGGACCCCACGCCGGGTACCTCGCGGTGCGGTCGGGTCACTCTCGTCAGCTTCCCGGACGACTGGTCGGGGTCTCGCTCGACGCGGACGGCCACCGCGCCTACCGATTGGCCTTGCAGACCCGTGAGCAGCACATTCGTCGGGAGAAGGCGACCTCCAATATCTGTACGGCTCAGGTTCTGCTGGCCATCGTGGCTGCGATGTACGCCAGCTACCACGGCGCAGACGGGTTGCGTGCCATAGCGGTTCGCGTCAATACGCACGCTCGAACCATTGCGGAGGGACTGTGCAAGGCCGGGATCGAGGTGGTGCACGCCGAGTTCTTCGATACCGTCCTCGCGAAGGTGCCCGGACGGGCGCAGGCGGTCGTCGACAGTGCCGAACAACGTGGGATCAATCTCCGGCTGGTGGACGCCGATCAC
This sequence comes from Rhodococcus sp. MALMAid1271, assembly GCF_049195265.1. Classification (NCBI taxonomy): domain Bacteria; kingdom Bacillati; phylum Actinomycetota; class Actinomycetes; order Mycobacteriales; family Nocardiaceae; genus Rhodococcus; species Rhodococcus sp. MALMAid1271. The sequence goes on from NZ_JBMIRQ010000129.1 coordinate 80,146, forward strand.
GTGGCCATCTCGTGCGACGAGGCGACCACGCCCGAGACGATATCGAGCGTGCTCGCAGCATTCGGTGCCGAGGTCGACGGATGCGGGGCCGAGTCGCTGCCGACGACCATGACTCGCACCTCGGAGTACCTCACGCACCCGGCCTTCACCCGGTACCGCACCGAGACTGCCATGCTGCGCTACCTGCGTGCATTGTCCGACAAGGACATTGCCCTCGACCGCAGCATGATTCCGCTGGGTTCGTGCACGATGAAGCTGAACGCAACCGCGGAGATGGAGTCCATCACCTGGCCGCAGTTCGCCCGTCAACACCCCTTCGCGCCGGCGTCGCAGGTGCCTGGGCTGCTGCGCGTGATCGACGACCTCGAACGGTGGCTCGTCGACATCACCGGCTACGACGCGGTGAGCCTGCAGCCGAATGCAGGAAGCCAGGGCGAGTACGCGGGGCTGCTCGCCATCCGCCGCTATCACCACGACAACGGCGATGCCCAACGGGTCGTCTGCCTGATCCCGTCGAGCGCCCACGGCACCAACGCGGCCTCGGCCGTGATGGCGGGCATGCGCGTGGTCGTCGTCGCGTGCCGCACCAATGGCGACGTCGATGTCGATGATCTACGCGCCAAGATCGCCGAGCACGGCGAGACGCTCGCCGCGATCATGATCACGTACCCCTCGACGCACGGCGTCTACGAGCACGAGATCTCCGAAATATGTGCGGCAGTCCACGATGCGGGCGGCCAGGTCTACGTCGATGGTGCCAACCTCAATGCTCTCGTCGGGCTCGCGCGACCCGGCCGCTTCGGCGGCGACGTCAGCCACCTGAACCTGCACAAGACGTTCTGCATCCCGCACGGCGGCGGCGGGCCGGGCGTGGGACCGATCGGAGTTCGCTCGCACCTGCAGCCCTACCTACCCGGCCACCCGCTGGCTCCTCAGCTCGGATCGGGCCCGACGGTCTCCGGTGCCCCGTATGGTAGTGCCTCGATTCTGACCATCACCTGGGCCTACATCGCCATGATGGGCGCGACGGGTCTGCGGAAAGCGACGTTGACGGCGATCGCGTCGGCCAACTACATCGCCAGACGCCTCGACGAGTACTTCCCTGTTCTGTACACCGGTGACAACGGAATGGTTGCCCACGAGTGCATTCTCGATCTACGGGGCCTGACCAAGGACACCGGTGTCACAGTCGACGATGTTGCGAAACGATTGGCCGACTACGGATTCCACGCGCCGACGATGAGCTTTCCGGTTGCGGGAACACTCATGGTGGAGCCCACCGAGAGCGAGAACCTGGAGGAGATCGACGCATTCTGCGATGCGATGATCGCCATCCGGGGCGAGATCGATCGCGTCGGATCGGGCGAGTGGACCGTCGAGGACAATCCGCTTCGAGGTGCGCCCCACACCGCTCAGTGTCTTGTCGCGGAGTGGGATCACCCGTACTCACGGGAGCTGGCGGCCTACCCTGCAGGGTACGACCGTCCGAAGGTGTGGCCGGCGGTACGACGGATCGACGGCGCGCACGGCGACCGCAACCTGGTGTGCTCGTGCCCGCCGATCGAGGCCTTCGCCTGATCCGAGGCGCTTGGCCTCCTTCGTCCGATTCGCCGAGCACGGTTTTCCGGGCGAGCCGAGTGGTCAGCCCCGCGTGAGCTCGAGCATCGAAATCTCGGGCGGGGCGGCCACCCGCACCGGCGGACCCCACGCGCCTGCTCCGCGGGTGGTGTACAGCGTCGTGTTGTCGATCGTGTCCAGACCTTCGACACTCGGCTGCTGCAGCGGCACCAGGTAGCGCAGGGGCCAGATCTGGCCCGCATGCGTGTGGCCCGACACCTGCAGGTCGACACCGAGGTCCGATGCCTCCAGAGCCTGCTTGGGCTGATGTGCCATCAGCAGTACGAATCGATCGGTCTCGATCCCGTTCAGTGCTTCGATGAGGTCCGGTTCGTACGGGGCGGGCGCAGTGGCGTCGTTGATGCCGGCGATGTCGATTGCGCCATCGCCACGGGTGAGCGTCGTTCGTTCGTTGCGCAGCACGTCGATACCGAGGGTCGACCAGAAATCGAGCCATTCGCCGCCGTCGCCTGCGTAGAACTCGTGATTGCCACTGACGGCGAACACTCCCGACGGCGCGCGAAGTTCGCGCAGCGGATCGAGGTCGGCACCGACCAGGTCGACGGTGCCGTCGATCAGATCGCCGTCGAGCAACACCACGTCCGGATTCTGGGCGTTGACCGAATCGACGACCGTGCGTACGAAGCCCGCACCGCGAGTCGGACCGGCATGAATATCGGACACCAACGCCACTCGCAGGCCCTCGAACTCCGGTGGCAGCCCGCCCAGCGCTACGACCGTGTTCGTCACGCGCGGGGTCGACGCCTCGACGAGTCCGTACGCGACAGCGCTGACGCTGACCACTGCGACCATCGCGGAGCCGACCCTCGACACGCGTAACCGGAGCGCAGCCGAATCGCGGCCCATGGCCCTCGAGGCCACTCGAAGAACCGTGCAGACCAACCCGACGAGCACTGTTCCCAAGAACAGGTACAGCACCACCGCCAACCACGTGAGACCGACGAACGCCGGAACGCGGGCCCACGACGGGTCGAGCACCACACCGCTGCCGAATCCGATCGTGGCGCACAACCACAGCACTACCAACAGCACATCTGCCGTTCGCGCGAATCTGGCCGGTGCCCTGGTGACAGACAGAAACCGCCAATGTAGAAACAGTGAGATCAGGAGGAGAAAAAGGCCGACAAAAAGTACACGAGACATGTTCTAGTACAACAACTTTCCGAGTCGATCGGTGAGGTCCGGTGAATCCGAGCTCGACACCGCTTCCACGGTTCCGCCGGTGCGGGCGGCGATCTCGTCGAACGCGGAGGAACCGGAGTCGTCTCCGATGCGCAGGATGTTCACCGCGACCGGGCGCGCCGGATCGGACGCGGAGGTCAGGTCGGTGAGTAGCTTTTCTGTGGGCACAGACGGGTCGTCGTCGGGTCCGTCGGTGATCAACACGACGGAATTGGCGCGTCCCGGTACGTACCCGGATACCGCATCACGGTAGGCCGCCAGCAGCGATACGTAGGAATACGACGCACTCGCCGGAGTCGATCTTGCCGCGGCGGAATCGAGGGCGGAGAGTCGGGAGGTCGTGCCTACCGGAACTGTCATCGGGCCTGTCGGTACATCGATCCGATAGGCCCGCCCGCCGTCGAGGTTCTCGCTGAAGCTCCACAGGCCGAGCTCGGTGGAGTCGGGGACCCGCTGAAACTGTGCACTCAGTGCGCGCACGGTGTTCTCGAGCCTTGTCGCACCGCCTTCGGTGGTACCCATCGACTCGGAGACATCCAGTAGAACCGTCGCTCGACGCGGCAGCACCGGATTGCGCAGCACCGTCAGGAGTGCGTCGGATACCGGGCCGGATGGAGCGGCGACGGTACTGCCGTCGTCATCGTCACCGACGCCGAACCCTGCCTCGCGCAGTGTCTGTGCACCGTCCGGCTGGCGAATGAACTCGACGAACCTGGCCGCCGCGCGGGTGGACGTCTCATCGCCGGACAGTACGACTGCGGGGTGATCCGCGATAGGCGTCGGACCCAGTGGTCGAACGGCGGTCAGCGTGGACGAATCGGTCGACGCCAGTTGCTGTTCGGTGACCGGAACCGCGTGGATGGCATCGCCGGGACCCGCGGCGTTGTCGAGCGTCGCCAGTGCGTCGTAAGTAGTGGTGGGTGAGACAGCGGCGGCCTGGGTGTCGGTGACCGCCAGCTCCGATATCGCCGACACCAGTTGGCTCGACGAGACCTGATCGACGGTCAGTGCGGAGCTCGGGTCTCCGCGTACGCCTGCTGCGATCGCCGCAACGGCGAGAGTAGTTGCTCCGGTGTCGGAGCCGGTGGGCAACGCGAGGCGAAGTCCACCCCATTCCGGCAGACCGAGGGCTTGCGGGTCTCGTTGCAACCGAACGAGATCCGCCCAGCTCGCGCCGGCCGCGACCACGGCATCGGCCACAGTGGGCGGCGCGGCGAGGACAACCGGACTGGACGCGACAGCCCGGGGTGTTCCGTCGATGGCTCCGCGATCGGTGACGGCCTCGACATCGGCAGAGGACTGCGGTATCCACAGCCCCGGCCGATTGCCGAGCGCCGCGGTGTCCCAGTTGTCGATACCGGAGTTCACGGCCGCCCGAATCGTGTCCGAGGCGGTGGCCCGAACCTGCACCGTCACACAGTGATCCCGGACCACAGGGGCCGATTCGTTGAAACGAGCGGCCAACTGTTCGACCGGTCCGGAGATGTCGGGATCGGCGGCCACGGTGAGTACCGCCGATCCCTCCACACATTGATTGGCAGCGTCGACTCCTTGATCGGAAATTCGATCACGCAGAGCGAACCACCCGAACACCGCCGCGACGACCACCGCGATCGTGATCACGACGATCACCGGTCCGGCGGCTACCGAGCGCCCGCGCCCTGTGTTCCGATGTTCACCCACGTGGTCGACAAGTCCGTCAGGCGTTGACGGCCTTGTACTCCCGTCGGCGGCGATGCAGGATCGGCTCGGTGTAGCCGTTGGGCTGGCTGGTGCCCTGGAAGATCAGATCACTGGCAGCCTGGAATGCGATGTTGGTGTCGAAGTCGGGAGCGAGCGGCTTGTACGTCGGATCCGATTCGTTCTGTCGGTCGACCACCGGAGCCATTCTCTTCAACGACTCACGGACCTGCTCTTCGGTGACGATGCCGTGACGCAACCAATTCGCGATGAACTGGCTCGAAATACGAAGCGTCGCACGGTCTTCCATGAGAGCAATATCGTTGATGTCGGGAACCTTCGAGCATCCGACGCCATGGTCGATCCACCGCACCACGTAGCCGAGGATCGACTGCGAGTTGTTGTCGAGCTCGTTCTGCTTCTCCTCGTCGGTCCAGTCCGTGGACGGCGCGAGAGGAATTTCGAGAATGTCGTCGACCGTGGCGCGCTTGGCTTTCGCGATCTCGTGCTGACGGGCGAAGACATCGACCTTGTGGTAGTGCAGGGCATGCAGGGTCGCCGCGGTGGGGGAGGGAACCCACGCGGTATTGGCCCCGGCCTTGGGGTGGCCGATCTTCTGCTCGAGCATGTCGTGCATCAGATCCGGCATCGCCCACATGCCCTTACCGATCTGTGCCTTGCCTTCGAGGCCGGCAGCCAAGCCGGTGTCGACGTTGAAGTCCTCGTACGCGGCGATCCACTTCTCGCCCTTCATCGCGCCCTTGCGAACGACTGGACCTGCTGCCATCGAGGTGTGGATCTCGTCGCCGGTGCGGTCGAGGAAGCCCGTGTTGATGAACACGACCCGTTCGGAGGCGGCCTGAATGCACGCCTTCAGGTTGACGGTCGTGCGGCGTTCCTCGTCCATGATTCCGACTTTGAGCGTGTTGGTCGGCAGTCCTAGAACCTGCTCGACACGGCCGAACAACTCGGCGGTGAACGCGACCTCGTCCGGTCCGTGCATCTTCGGCTTGACGATGTACAGCGAACCCGTGCGCGAGTTGGAGAGCACATGGTCCGGGGTCAGCGAGTGCATCCCGGCGAGGGAGGTGAACAGTGCATCGAGAATGCCCTCCGGCACCTCGTTGCCCTCGGCATCGAGAATTGCGTCGGATGTCATCAGGTGTCCGACGTTGCGGACGAACAGCAGCGAGCGACCGTGCAGCGTGAGCTCCGAACCTTCGACAGAGGTGTAGGTGCGGTCCTTGTTGAGCTCGCGAGTGAACGTCTTGCCGCCCTTGGAGACCTCCTCGGTGAGATCGCCCTTCATCAGCCCGAGCCAGTTGCGATATCCCAGAACCTTGTCCTCGGCATCGACGGCAGCGACGGAGTCCTCGAAGTCCATGATCGTCGTGACGGCGGATTCGAGCAGCACGTCCTTGACTCCGGCACCGTCGGTCTTGCCGATCGGGCTCTCGGGATCGATCTGGATCTCGAAGTGCAAGCCGTTGTGCACGAACAGTATCGCCGACGGTGCGTCCGGGGTGCCCTGGTAGCCGAGCAACTGCGACGGGTCTTGGAGACCGACGGTGCTTCCGTCTGCCAGCGTCACGGTCAGCGATGCTGCGTCGACGACGTATCCGGTGGTACCGACGTGCGAGCCGGAGCTCAGTGGCAGTGCCTCGTCCAGGAAGTCACGTGCGAACGCGATGACCTTGTCGCCGCGGACCTTGTTGTAGCTCGACCCCTTTTCGGCACCGTCGGTCTCGGGGATGGCGTCGGTTCCGTACAGGGCGTCGTACAGCGAGCCCCATCGTGCATTGGAGGCGTTGATCGCGAATCGGGCATTGAGCACCGGCACCACCAACTGAGGTCCCGCAGTGGTGGTGATCTCGGTATCGACCCCGGAGGTGGTGATCTGGAAATCGGCAGGCTCGTCGAGTAGATAGCCGATTTCCTTCAAGAATGCCTTGTACGCGGCGCGATCGTAGTCGGGGCCCGCATGTTCGCCGTGCCAGGCATCGACCTTGCCTTGGATCTCGTCGCGGACGGCCAGCAGTGACTTGTTCTTCGGAGCAAGATCGGCGATCACCGATGCGGCACCGGTCCAGAAGGCCTCGGAATCTACATCGGTACCCGGCAGCGCCTCCTTTTCGACGAAATCGAATAGGACCTTGGCGACTTGAAGTCCACCAGCCTGCACACGATCGGTCATGAAATCCTCACTCTTTTCGGTCACGGACACCCGTGACGGTGTCCCCACGACAACGAGGCCAATGTTACTCGGCGGTAATTCCGACACCGAACTCGCCGCCGATCAGTAGATTCTGGCATCGAGCGATGAGCGCCGAGCGCAATGGTGCCGCTTCGGCCGACAGCTCACCCTGCGCGCGCACATATTCTGCTCGACCCACCGGGGTCTCGATACGAATGGGTTCGAGATCGTAGTCGCTGAGGTCGTACGGGCTCGCACGCATATCGATCGTTCGCGCGTGCAGAGCCAACTCGAAGCAGTCGGTCAGAAACTCGGAATCGATCAGAGGTCCCAGCTTGTAGCACCACTTGTACAGGTCCATCGATGCGTGGATGCAGCCGGGCTGCTCGGATGTCAGACGCGATTGCGGCGACAGTGGCACTGCGTTGCGCGGCGCGGCGTCGGGGGTGAAGAACCGGAAGGCGTCGTAGTGGGTACACCGCAACGTCATCGAGTCGACCACAGCGTCCGTGCCCTCGTGGCCGAGCCGAAGCGGCACCTGCTCGTGCCGTTGCGCGGAACTACCCCCGCGGTAGACCATGGCCCACTCGTGCAGCCCGAAGCAGCCGAGCAACGGTGCTCTTTCGGTGGTGGCGGTCAGCAGTCCGAGAGTGAACTCGATACTCGATCGCCGACGCTCCACGAGATCCGATCGAACCCGGTAACCCGGGCCCTCGGGCGTGTCAACCCGCTCGTAGGACGCGAAGTCCGCGTAGTCACCGGCACTAGGGCCGGTGAGAACGACGCCGTGGCCGGGATTCCACCGCCGCAACTGGCCCGGCCGATGACTGTAATAGGTGAACAGAAAATCCAGGACCGGATGGACCTCGCCATGTCCTCGGTCGGTCAAATAGTCACCGACGAGGTTCTCGATCCGCACGGCATGGGCGGTGCGCCTGCCGGTCCACTCTGCCTCGCTCAGCGATGTCGAGCCGAGCATTCACAGGTTCCGTGGGGGAGCGGTCGACGAGGCAGGCCCGGTACCGGGTGTAGATTGACCCGGTCGCGGGCCGGCGACCCGGTGCGTTCCGTCTCGAACGGTACCGACGAATTCCTCGACCAGGTCCTCGAGAGCGACGATGCCCACCGTGGCACCCGTCGCGTCGTGAACAGCCCCGAGGTGGCTGCTGGCACGCCGTAATTTGGTCAGGGCGTCGTCGAGCACCGTGTCGACCGAGACGACGGGCAGTGACCGAACGTCGCTGCGGGGAATGACGGTGTCCGGTCCGGCCGACTCGTCGGCCATGTCGTCGAGCACGTCCTTCAGGTGTAGGTACCCGACCAGCGCACCTGCCGAATCCCGTACGGGGTAGCGAGAGAAGCCCGTCTCGATGACAGCACGTTCGACCGAGCCGAGCGTCGGTCCGAGAAGGTGATCGGGGCCGGACAACTCGATGGTACGAACCTGATGGTTGGGAATGAGCACCTCGCCGACAGTCCGACCGGACGTGTCGAGAGCCTGCCGCAGTCTGCGATGCTCTTCGGCGTCGATCAAGCCCTCGGATCGTGATTCGCCGATCATCTGCGACAACTCCACTGCCGAGACCGAGGAGCTCAACTCGTCCTTGGGCTCGATTCGCAGCAACCGAAGGGTCAGATTGGCGCACAAGTTGTAGAACGAGATCAGCGGAAGCGCCACTTTGATGAACAGCAGATGGATCGGCACCAGAACCATGGCGGTGCTCTCGGGGCCCGCGATCGCGATGTTCTTCGGAACCATCTCACCGACCAGGATGTGCAGCACGACAACGAGGGTCAATGCGATGGCGAAGGCGATCGGGTGCAGGAACGAATCGGGAATGCCGATCGCCTCGAGTGGAACCTCGATGAGGTGCGCCACCGCGGGCTCGGCCACACGGCCGAGAAGGATCGAACAGATCGTGATACCGAGCTGCGCAGCTGCCAGCATCTGCGAGAGATTCTGACCGGCCTCGATCACGCTCTGTGCACGCTTCTTGCCTTGCGCGAGCAGTGCTTCGAGTCGGTCGCGTCGGGCGGAGATCAGCGCGAACTCGGCTCCGACGAAGAATGCGTTGCCCGCCAGCAGCAGTACTGCCAGGCCCACACCGAGGAAGTCACCCATCGACCTCTCCCTCCGAACGTAGTCGAGCAACCGCTGCGGCGTCGACAGGCAAGATCAGCACCCGGTCGATCCGGCGACCGTCCATCCGAACCACCCGCGCGATCCAACCGCCGTTGCTCTCGTGCGGGTCCTCGCTCGACGTGGGCGGTAGCAGAACTGCGTCCCCCTCGGTCGGGATACGACCCAGCTCGGTCAACACCAGTCCGCCGATCGTTTCGTACTCGCCTTCGGGTGCCGAATATCCCGTGGCCGAAGCCACTTCGTCGATTCGCAGCAGACCGGCGCAGTCCCACCCGTCACCCGATCGAGCGACGTCGAGCTCCGGCTCGTCGTGCTCGTCACGAACGTCGCCGACGATCTCCTCGATGAGATCCTCCATCGTGACCATGCCTGCGGTACCGCCGTACTCGTCGACGACGAGGGCCACCTGCATACCGTCCGCACGCACCCGCTCCATCACCGCATCGCCGTCCAGGCTCGACGGGACCACCGGAACGTCACGGGCCAAGGACTCGACCGTCGTCGAGCGGCGTTGCGCTGCTGCGACGGTGAATGCGTGCTTGATGTGGACGACACCCACGGTGTCGTCCAGATCGCCGTCGACCACAGGAAACCGGGAGAAGCCGGTGCGAGCAGCGGTTTCGATCAGATCGGCCACGGTGGCGTCGGTGTCGAGCGTTTCGATCTTCACCCGCGGCGTCATCAGTTCCTCTGCTGTGCGGTCGCCGAACTGCAACGATCGATCGACCAATCTGGCAGTGTTCTCGTCGATCGATCCCTGTTGGGCCGATGTGCGAACCAGTGAGCCCAGTTCCTGTGGTGACCGTGCCGATCTGAGCTCCTCGGCCGGCTCTATCCCGAGCCGGCGGACGAGCAAGTTGGCCGAGCCGTTGAGTCCGTTGATCGCCCACTTGAAGATCAGCGAGAAACCGGCCATGGCACCGGCGGTGACACGAGCGGTCGACATCGGCTTGGCGATCGCGATGTTCTTCGGGACCAATTCACCGAAGATCATCGAGAACGAGGTGGCCAGAATCAGCGCCACCGCAAGTGAGATGCCCGACGCCAGTGTTTGCGAAGCGCCGAGCGCACCTGCCACCGGCCGAATGAAGCCCGCCAGGACAGGTTCGGCAAGATAACCGGTGATCAGGGTGGTGATCGTGATGCCGAGCTGCGCGCCGGACAGCTGGAAAGACAGCGTCTTGTGAGCGTGCAGAACCTGACGAGAACGTAGATCGCCGTTCTCGGCTCGCGACTCGACGGCGCTGCGTTCGAGCGCCGTGAGTGAGAATTCGGCCGCGACGAACAAGGCGGTGCCTGCAGTCAGAGCGACGAATCCGAGCAGGCTGACGATGGTGAGGAACGTGGCCACGTGTCAACGCCGCCTGGGCTGGGGCCGTCGTAGTTGGGACAACAAAGTCGCGCCACCGGAGTGGGCGGAGTTGCTCGAAGAGGTGTCGCCGGGTTTCTCTCCCGGCTCGATAGAGGAGCCCTCCGACGTGGAACCGTCGTCGTGCTGCTCGGCAGTTGCCGGAGCGGCAACCGAAATAGTGGGTGCCTCGGGCACCTGATTCCCTTCTGTCTGGTTCGCGCTGTGGACCCGCCCTACGGGAAGCCGACAAAATCGGCCACCCGTCCGAACGAAGTTCGGACGAGCGGCGCGCGAACGTGTGCGTGTGCTGTGAGTGAGTCTAACCGTGCCTGCCCGTCACCACCCGGAGGGCAGTGGCCGGCCCTCGGCGAACCCGGCGGCGGACTGAACACCCAGTACCGCGCGCTGCGCCAATTCCGGCAGAGTGCGAGCGCCGGCGTACGTGCAGGTGCTGCGAACTCCGGCGCAGATGTGATCGATCAGATCCTCGACGCCGGGACGGTCTGGATCCAGTCGCATCCGGGAACTGGAAATGCCTTCCTCGAACAATGCCTTGCGGGCCCGGTCGAAGGCGCCGTCGGTGGCGGTACGGGCGGCGACCGCCCGCTTGGACGCCATCCCGAAGCTCTCCTTGTAGCGGTTGCCCGAGGCATCGACTCGCAGGTCGCCCGGCGACTCGTAGGTGCCGGCGAACCAGGACCCGATCATCACGTTCGCGGCGCCTGCAGCCAATGCGAGTGCAACGTCACGGGGATGACGCACGCCGCCGTCGGCCCAGACCGAAGCCCCGAGTTCGGCCGCTGCAGCGGAACACTCGGCCACAGCCGAGAATTGTGGTCGACCGACCCCGGTCATCATTCGTGTCGTGCACATCGCGCCGGGACCGACACCGACCTTGACGATGTCTGCGCCCGCCTGCACCAGATCGCGGGTGCCCTGTGCAGACACGACGTTGCCGGCGGCAAGGGGAACCCCGAGATCGAGGGCGCGCACCGCGGAGAGGGCTTCGAGCATCTTCTGCTGATGTCCGTGTGCGGTGTCCATGACGAGCACATCGGCTCCGGCCTCGACCAGGGCTGTGGCCTTGTCGGCGACGTTGCCGTTGATGCCGACGGCCGCTGCAATCCGCAACCGTCCCGACGCATCGACCGCAGGCGCGTAAATACCCGTGCGTACCGCTCCGGTCTTGGTCACCACGCCTGCGAGGGTGCCGTCGTCCTCGATGACGACCGCGAGGTGCGCATGCGCCGCCTCCATCAGCTCGAAGACTTCCTTCGGCGATGCGTGCCGAGGCGCTCGCACGAAGTCGGTGGACGCCACCGAACTCACGCGCGCGAACCGGTCGACATCGGCGCAGGCATCCTCGGTCACGACCCCGACGGGTTTACCGTGCTCGACGATCACGACGGCTTCGTGCGCCCGCTTGTGCACCAGCGCCAATGCGTCGGACACCGATGCGTTGGGGTCCAGCACCACGGGGGTGTCCGCGACCAGGTCCCGGCTCTTGACGAATGCGACTGTGTCGGCGACGACTTCGGTCGGCAAGTCCTGTGGGATGACGGCAATGGCTCCGCGCCGCGCGACGGTCTCCGCCATCCGGCGGCCTGACACAGCTGTCATGTTCGACACGACTATCGGGATGGTCGTTCCTGACCCGTCGACGGTACTGAGATCGACATCGAAGCGCGATGTGACGTCGGTTCGATTGGGGACGAGGAAGACGTCGTCGTAGGTGAGATCGTAGGGCGGTCGGTGACCATCGAGAAACTGCACGTTGATCGAGACTACCGGTCGGGTCGGCGCAGTGGGGTCGACGCCCCGCGAGCGACCTCGGGTTCGAGAACGACCGAAGCCTGCTCCCGCGACAATCGAACCGTCGTGACGATCATGACCGCAACCGCCACGGCGATGGTCGCCAGTGCGCCGCCGTCGGTTCGGATTCGTTCGTCCAGCACCGTGACACCGATGAATGCAGCCCCGAGAGGTTCGCTGATGGTGATGGCAGGCATCGATGCCGACAGCGGGCCGACCTGGAATGCGCGTTGCTGCAGATAGAACCCCAGAACCCCGCAGCCGACCAATGCGTAGGTCTGCCAGGCTGTCAGCGCGCCGAACAACTCGGTCTCGACGAGGTCGGTGACGAACTTCGTCAGAGCTGCAGCCAGGCCGAACAGCAATCCTCCTGCCGCCCCGAGAAGTAGCGCCCTCGCTCCGGGGGCCCTGGCCAGCAGGCCGCCCGCCACCGCGCCGCCGATCACGACGGCCGCGATGATCAGCGGAACGATCCAGTCGGACAGGGGTGCGTCGGTGTTCCCCTCGCTGGGATCGCCGACCACTATGAACACGGCCAGCGCCGCCGCCAGCAGGAACGCGAGTGCCCACGTGGAGCCGGGAAGGGCGCGGCCCGTCAACTTCGCCGACATCGGTAGTGCGAACAGTAGTGCGGTGACCAGCAACGGCTGAACGACCAGCACCGAACCGACCCAGAGCGCCGCGATCTGCACTGCGTAGCCGCCTCCGTCTCCGATCACCCCCACCCACCATCTGGGGTTACGGATGAGGGCCGATACCAGGGACGTGCCTTCCGGCACGGAGGCCGCGGCGCTCTGCTGCGCTACCGACGCACAGGCGAACAGGAACGCCGAGACCAGCGCGAGCGTGATCGACAACCAGGGCGAGTTCACCCGCGCCGTCCTCGGCGCTCGCCCCGCCTGCCCCCGGTGCGCCCGCTTCGCTCGTGCCGGGAGGGCGCGGAGCCGCGTGACCCGCGCGATCGGCGATTGCCGCCGTCGACCCCGGAGGTTCGTGAGGGCGCGAGCGTCGGCCGACCGGAGGGCGTTCGCGCACCGGTTGCCTGACGCCACGAGGTCGAATCGGTGTCGGTGTCGACCACAATGGGAAGGACACCGGCCTCCTCCGCCATAGCGCACACGAGATCCAGTTGCTCTGCAGTGGCCAACGTCACGACTGTCCCGCTCGCTCCGGCCCGGGCAGTGCGGCCTGCTCGATGCTGGTAATCCTTGGAATCGAGAGGTGGATCGACGTGCACGACCAGCGTGACGTCATCGACGTGAACGCCACGCGCAGCGACGTCTGTCGCGATCAGGGCGGGCGAGCTACCGTCAGCGAATTCGGCCAGTGCACGCGTGCGGTGTGCCTGAGTCTTGTTGCCGTGCAACGACGATATCGGAACGCCTAGCCGGCGGCATTCGTCGGCGAGTCGATCGACCGCGTGAGTCGTGCGGACGAACAGCAGCGTGCGACCGTCTCTGTTGGCAACGGCGGCAGCTATTTCGGTCTTGCGGGCAGCGTCGACGCGAAACACGTAGTGCACGATGTCGGGCTCACTCACCGATTCGGCAAGTGAATGTTCGGCGGGGTCGGTCAGGAACTTCTCGACCAGTCGGTCGGTGTCTTGATCGAGGGTGGCCGAGAACAGCAACCGCTGGCCGTCGGCGGGTGTCGCGGCGAGCAGGGCTTCGACCTGGGGCAGAAATCCCATGTCCACCATCCGATCCGCTTCGTCGATCACGGTCATCTCGACCTGGCGCAACGTGATCGACCGCCGCTCGAGCAGATCTCGGAGTCGGCCGGGGGTGGCGACCACGATGTCGATACCGCGCTGAATGTCGCGGACATTGCGCTCGAGTGGCACTCCTCCCACGACCGCGACCGTGCGAAGACCGAAGACGGCACCGTGTAGGTCCAGTACCTCGTGGATCTGAAGCGCGAGTTCCCGAGTCGGAGCCAGCACGAGCCCGCGCGGTGCGCCCGGTTCGCTTCGGCGCCCGGCCAGCCGCACGAGCAGAGGCAGTCCGAATGCGAGCGTCTTCCCGGAGCCGGTCGGTGCGCGCCCGAGGATGTCGCGGCCGGCGAGCGCATCCGGCAAGGCAGCGATCTGGATCGGAAACGGTGTCCGTACACCCGCCTTGTCCAGTGCGTGCACGAGAACTACCGGCAGGCCGAGGTCTGCGAACGATGGAGCGGAATGACCCGGCATGGCTGTGACCTTACCGCTGCGTCGAAGACGCCCGGACCCTTCTTGTCGGTACCCGCCGCAATACTGCCGTTGGAACGCATGTTCGAAGTGAGTTCCACGACCGTGATCGCCGAGGGGGCGGTTGCATGCCGAGTTGGGGGAGCTATGTGCAAAATGTGTCAGGGGCGCAGTGCCGACGAGTACGTCCAGGATCTGAAGCGCTCGATCGACGAATTCGGGTGGGCACTGCAGTATGTCGAATCGGAGGTCGACCGGTATGGAATTCACCCGGCCTTCTGCTACACGGTAGGACTCACCGATCTGGGTAGTCCGGAGATCGTTGTGACGGGCCGCGGGCCGCAGGAGTCCTCGCGCATCCTGAATTCGCTCGGTAGCTTCGTGGCCTCCGGAATGCTCGAGATCGAGGCCGGGATGGGTTGCTCGGCAGCAGGATTCGAGTTGTTCACCATCGATGTACCGGACTGCGCCGACATTCTCCATGCCGCCTCCGACGTGTACGGAAACGGTCGATTCGGTGCCGTGCAGACGGTCTGGCGAGACCTCGACGGGTCGTTGCCATGGGAGGGCATCCCCTCGATCGTGGTGCAGCCGATCTTCGGCCCGATTCCACACTGACAGAGCATCGCCATGCACTGCGGTGGCGCTGGACGACGAGGTCAGCGCCACCGCGTGAGTGCGAGCCTTGTCAGGCCTGGACCTCGGAGCGATCGCCACTCCACAGAGTGTGGAATTTGCCGTCGGAATCCGTGCGCTCGTACGTGTGCGCTCCGAAGAAGTCACGCTGGCCCTGCGTCAACGCAGCGGGCAACCGCTCGGCCCGCAGCGCGTCGTAGTACGACAGCGAGGAGGCGAACGCCGGTACCGGAATGCCCAGTGAGGCCGCGGTGATCACGACCCGACGCCAGCTGTCGATGGCATCCTCGATCGCGTCGCGGAAGTACGGTGCCAGGATCAAGCTGGGGAGTTCGGCGTCGTCGTCGTAGGCGTCCTTGATCCGGTTGAGGAACCGCGCCCGGATGATGCAACCACCGCGCCAGATCGTGGCGAGGTCGCCGGGATGCAGATTCCAGTCGTACTCGGCGCTGCCCGCAGCGATCTGATCGAAACCCTGTGCATAAGCGACGATCTTGGACGCGTACAGGGCCCGGCTGATGTCGTGTGTGAACTGCTCTGCGTCGGTGGGCTTGTCGGCCAGAGTTCCAGAGGCAAGGCCTACGGCGGCCTTACGCTGGGACCGCGAGCCCGACAGAGCCCGAGCAAAAACAGCCTCGGCGATACCCGTGACGGGAACTCCGAGGTCGAGAGCAGCCTTGACCGTCCAGCGTCCGGTGCCCTTCTGCTCGGCGGCGTCGACGATCACGTCCACCAGAGGCTGACCCGTCTTGGCGTCGACCTGGCGGAGCACCTCGGCGGTGATCTCGACCAGATAGCTCTCCAGATCGCCGTTGTTCCACTCGCTGAACACGTCGGCAATCTGCGCCGGGTTGTAGCCGAGTGCGTCGCGGAAGAGGTTGTACGCCTCACCGATGAGCTGCATATCGGCGTATTCGATGCCGTTGTGCACCATCTTGACGAAGTGACCGGAGCCGTCCGGTCCGATGTGAGTACAGCAGGGGGTGCCGTCCACCTGCGCTGCAATGGATTCCAGCAGCGGGCCGAGCGCCTTGTAGGACTCGGCCGGACCTCCGGGCATGATGGAAGGGCCGTTGAGCGCGCCTTCCTCGCCGCCCGAGATACCGGCCCCGACGAAGAGCAGACCGCGCTCCTTCATCGCAGCCTCTCGGCGGATGGTGTCGGTGTAGAGCGCGTTACCACCGTCGATGATGATATCGCCCTCTTCCATCGCGTCGGCGAGCTCCTCGATGACGGCGTCGGTCGGATCTCCTGCCTTGACCATGATGAGAACCCGGCGCGGCTTCGCGAGCGCTGCCACGAATTCCTCGATGGTTTCGGTGCGGATGAACGTGCCTTCGGTGCCGTGCTCGTCGATCAGCGCATCGGTCTTCGCGATGCTGCGGTTGTGCAATGCGACGGTGTGTCCGTGATGGGCGAAGTTACGTGCGATGTTGGAGCCCATGACGGCGAGTCCGGTGACTCCGATCTGAGCCAGTTCTGTCGGTTCTGCTGCTGAGGTCATACAGACAGCTTTCCTTGCCGAGCGATCGAGCGCGAGCCAACCCCCGAGCAGATGTGAAACCTGCCCGCGCACAAAGACACGAGGTGTCGCATTCGCGAAGAATGCGACACCTCGTGTCGTGGATGTACGCCGATCGGTTCACGATCGCTCGATGGTGAACCGATCAGTGGCCGCCGAGGGACCGATCAGTGGCTGCGAGCCGGACCGTCGAATCCGTCGTAGGAGCGACGCTCGGTGCGGCTGCGGAAGCCTCCCGACCGGTGTTCCTCCTGGCGGGACGTAGATGCCGGGCGGCGGTTGTCGGAACCCCGGCTGTCCGAGCCGCGGTATGCACTCGAGTCGCTGCGACGTGGGCGATCGCCCTGGTATCCGCCTTCGCTACGGGGGTTGGATCCCTGGTAGCCGCCGCTGGTGCGCGGATTGGATCCCTGGTAGCCGGTACGCGGGCGGTCACCCTGGTATCCACCGCTGGTGCGCGGGTTGGATCCCTGGTAGCCGGTACGCGGGCGGTCACCCTGGTACCCGCCGCTGCTGCGCGGGTTGGACCCCTGGTATCCGCCGCTGCGGGGGCGGCTGTTTCGGTCACGGGGCGCGGACTCGGCGCGCAGCGGCTCGCCGGTCGGCTTCTTTGCGCCGGTGATGCTGTTGAGCTCGGTCGAACCCGGCGAGACGTTGACGGCCGTGGCCTTGACGCCTGCCATTCCGGTCAGGCGTAGCACCTGGCGGCGCTGGTTGGGGAGCACGATCGCGACGACTGTGCCCTTCTCGCCCGCCCGTGCGGTCCGTCCTGCACGGTGCAGGTAATCCTTGTGATCGGCAGGCGGATCGACGTGCACGACCAGATCGATACCGTCGACGTGGATGCCGCGCGCGGCGACGTCGGTGGCGACGAGGACGGGCGTGCGCCCGTTCTTGAAGCGCTCGAGCACACGGGTGCGCTGGTTCTGGGCCTTTCCACCGTGCAACGACTCCGCGGCGATGCCGAGCGCCCGCAGGCGATCGGTGATGCCGTCGCAGCCCAGCTTCGTCCGAGCGAACATGATGGTGCGGCCACCTTCGCGTGCACCGATCTCGGAGAGAACCAGGTCCTTCTGACCCCGATCGACCATCAGAACGTAGTGGTCCATCGTTCGGACGCTGGCCTTGCCGTCCTGGGTGGAGTGCTCGACGTGATCGGGCAGGAACTGGCGCACCAGCGACTGAACCTCACGGTCGAGGGTGGCCGAGAACAGCATGCGCTGACCGTCCGCAGGAGTATCGGCGAGAACGGCCCGAACCTCGGGAAGGAAGCCCATGTCTGCCATCTGGTCGGCCTCGTCGAGTGCGGTGATCTCGATAGCGTCGAGGATGCATGTGCCCTGGCGCAGATGATCGGCGAGGCGGCCCGGGGTGGCGACGAGGACATCGACGCCGCGGCGTAGCTGTTCGACCTGCTTGTTGAACGGGGTGCCGCCGACAGCAGGCATGACTCGTAGACCCTGCGCGTTGGCGTAGGGCGCGAGAGATTCGACTACCTGAAAAGCGAGCTCGCGCGTAGGAACCAGCACGAGCGAACGAGGGCGCTTGGCGGCCGGTCGATCGGTGTGCAGCGACAGACGCTGCAGAATCGGCAGGCCGAAGGCGAGGGTCTTGCCCGAACCTGTCTGTGCACGACCGAGAACGTTCTTGCCCGCAATGGCGTCGGGCAGCGCTTTCTCCTGAATGGGGGAGGGCACGGTGATCGAGTTGCGTGCCAGGGCGGCGACAACGGCCTCGGGCAGTCCGAGATCGGCGAAGGTGAACGCCGGTGCCGCGACGGGTGCCGCGGTGACCGCGGCGTCGGACGCGGTGGAAATCGGTGTGTTGGAAACGGGTGTGTTGGAAACAGCGTGGGTCACGCAGTAAAGCCTCTCCGGATTACGGGCACGCCAATAAGCCCGAAGCTGAGAGCACCCGAAAATCGGGAAACACGGAAAAACAGCCAGAACACATTGATACGAGCCAGGGCACTGTCACCTGGCCATCGATACGCAGGGAACTGCATAAAGTGGGGCTGTTTGTGCCATTTCGATTGCTAAGTCGCGATGGCGACCGAGGTCCACTGTACGGGACTCGCCGCACATTGTTCACACTCATTCGGTGTGACCTGCGCGACCCCGCTCGAACACCGACTCACCCGACGAGTTTGCTCAGTTCTTCCAGCCAGGGCATTGCCACATAGATCGTCGGCAGAACCAGAATCACCACGGCGGTCCCGTAGGCAACCGCAGCAATACGGATATCGCTGCCGGGCCCGCTCAATCGCTGCACCCGAATCAACGTGTGCGGACCGCCTGCCGCCATCGCACCCCTCGGTGCGGTCGACCCCGCGCACGTGACCAATGCCCTGGCCAGTGGAGTGGGTCCGGTGACCTTCACGGCCGAGTCGTCGGCGAGGAGTTCGACGAGCAGTTGCACGCTGCCGAGTGCCGATTTGCTTCGCACGATTCTGGGGAAGGCTTCGTTGACCGCGGTGAATGCCTCGAGAACCAGGTCGTGACGGGCACGCAGGTGCGAACGTTCGTGGCTGAGTATTGCCGTGACCTCTGCCTCGGACAGCTCCGCGAGCGTTCCTCGGCTCAGTACTACTCTCTGGCGCAGGCCAGGGAGGCAGTACGCGATCGGCTCGGCCGCGTCGAGCACACGGATGTCTGCATCGCGAAGACCGCGAAAGGCATTCTCGATCGAACTGTTTCGGTCGAGCAGATCGACCAGCATGCGGTGACGGGAACGTCGGCGTCGGGTTCTCACGGCTACCTGGACGACGGAGAACATCAGCTTGGCGCCGATTCCGAGCGTGATCGCCAAGACGGCGACGTAGAAGATCCAGAGGGGAAGACCGAGTGCGTCGATCTCGTCGGTGGGTGCCGTTGTCGGGCGACCGTCTGCACCGGGAACAAGGAGCAGGCCGCCGATCGCGAGGCCGGAACTGAACGCCGACAGCACAGCGGCGAGTGCGATTGCCTGCCACAGCACGAGCGCTGCACGCGGAGACCGGTAAGGCCAGCGGGCGCGAGCGAGCACCGCTGGGATCGGCCCCGCCAAAACAAGCGCGAGCACCGCGAAGGCCAGCGCAGTCGTCGAGTTCATGTCCTCACTTACTACGGCGTGCGTCGATCCGTTGGACGGCCTTCTTCGGCCGAAGGCGATTCTCCGCTCGATTGTGCCACTTCGAGAGCGGCAAGTGCCTCACGCAGTGCGGCGGCTTCGTCTGCCCCCACCTGCCCGACGAAATGGACCAGGGCCGCCGCCCGCCCGCCCGATGCCGGAGCCTGTGACAACGCGTCGACCATGAGGCTGGCGACCAACTCGTCGCGTCCATGCAGCGGAGCGTAGCGGTGCGCTCGATCATCACGCTGCTGAACGACCAACTTCTTCTTCGCCAATCGCTGCAGCACCGTCATCACCGTCGTGTAGGCGAGTTCGCGATGTTTCGCCAGCGCCTCGTGGACCTGCCGAACGGTCTGCGGATCCGAGGATTCCCACAGATGGTCCATCACTGCGCGCTCTAGTTCACCAAGACCAGCCATTTCACCGAGTCTACGGCTAGTCCGACGCACATGCGTACTACTGGCAGTAGTACCCGGAGTTCGGGCGGTGTGTGTTCCGTCATAGCTCCCATCGGCTCGAATAGGCGGGTCGCGACCGCAGAAGGCTCGAGGCGAATATCCTTCACTCGTGATCGTGCCGCCCCGCGGCCCGACTTTCGAGAAGTGAGTGGAGTCATCGCGTGGACTGGTTCGATTCTTTGTCGTTGATCGACGGCCCGGTTCCGGTGATCGTCTCCGTGCTCGGCGCTCTCGGCGGTGTGTGGCTGCTCGTGTCGAGATCGAGAAGCTACACCGCACGGGCATTGCCGATCGCGGTGACGACCGCGATAGTCGTCACCGGAATCGGCTACGTCGTCGTCGAAAAGGTATGGCGACCGTTTCCTGATCCGATCGCTACTTCCATCTACGTATGGATCGGGGTAGGTCTGGCATCGCTGTTCGCGCTGGTTCCCCGTCTGCTCGCGGCACGGAGGGTGCTGGGCAAGCTCGTATCGGTGCTCGCTGCGCTCGCGGTGGTGGCTGCGGCCGCCTTGCACGTGAACCTCGAATTCGACGCGTATCCCACTGTGGGAAATGCACTGGGCGTGGAGTCGGCTGCTCGGATTCCGTTCTCGGATGTGCCGGCCGCTGTCGCGCAGACCGTCACGGGAACACCGCTCGACTCGGTCTGGACCGCACCTGCCGATCTGCCGGCGGCAGGGAAGATCACCTCGGCGGCGATTCCGGGTACCGTGTCCGGTTTCTCCGCCCGAGACGCAGAGATCTATCTGCCGCCCGCCTACTTCGCAGATCCTCGCCCACTGCTGCCGGTTCTGGTATTGCTCGCTGGTCAGCCGGGTGCGCCCGAGGACTGGCTCAACGGCGGAAGGCTGGCGCTGACCATGGATAATTTCGCACGTGAGCACGCCGGTCTGGCACCGGTGGTGGTCGTTGCCGACGGCACGGGATCGTCGATAGCCAATCCGCTCTGTGTCGATTCGCCCCTCGGCAACGTCGACACCTATCTGTCCCGCGACGTTCCCGACTGGATCGACAGTGCACTGCAAATCGATGAAAATCGTGCGCACTGGGCCATCGGCGGATTGTCCTACGGCGGAACCTGCTCGATTCAGATGGCGACCAATCATCCCGACGTGTACCCCACGTTCCTCGACCTGTCCGGCCAGCGCGAGCCGACCCTCGGCGATCGAAATCGCACTGTGCAGCAGGCTTTCGGCGGAGACGCTGCAGCGTTCACTGCTGTCAACCCGCTCGACCTGCTGAAATCGCGTCGGTACCCGGACTCGGCCGGTATTTTCGTCGTGGGTACCGATGACAAGGACTTCAAACCGGGACAGCAAGAGATGTACGACGCGGCGAAGGCCGCCGGAATGGATGTGCAGTACGTGGAGGTACCGGGCGGCCACAGCTTCGAGGTCTGGGCGGAAGGCTTACGACGTGAACTTCCTTGGCTGGCAACGAGAACAGGGTTGATTTCGTGAGCGCGACCGATCCCGAGCAGTCGACGGCAGCGACGTCTGGCGCCGAGACACACGATTCGGTGGGGCCGACGTGGATGTCGAAGCGGAGGACGTCCCTCGCGGCGCTTGCATCTGCAGTGATGCGGCAGTTGCGGCGCGTCTGGTCACTTGTTCTCTTCGGAGCCGTCGGAGCCCCGGTCGGTTTCGTCTTGCTCGCCGTCGTGTGGGCCACCGGCATCGCCGCTGCCGTCATCGATGACCGCGGCCAGCTGGACAGGTACTTCGCGGTCGGGATCATGCCATTCGAGCGCTGGCACCTGTGGACCCCACTGACCTCGGGATTGGTGGCCCCGAACATCGCCGGGTGTGTCGTGGCGACGATTGCGGTTCTCCTCGCCGCCGCGCCCATCGAACGTCGGATCGGGTCGGCTCGTTTCGCCGTCGCTGCGTTCGTCACTCAGGTGGCCGGTTCGCTGCTCGGTCTCGGTCTGGCGGCCCTGGCCAAGACGTTCGACGCCGACTGGGGCTTCCGGTTGCACGTCGGGACGGCTGTCGGTCCGACGACCTGGATCTTCGGCGTGGTGTTGGTGGCCACTTCGCGCATGGATACGTTGTGGCGCAGGCGGCTTCGCGTCGGAATTCTGGCCCTGCTCGTGACGTTGGCCCTCTTCGGTGGCCACTTGCAGGATGTGATCCGGCTTGCTGCCGCCGTCATCGGTCTGGTGGCGGGCCCGTGGATCGTCGGCCGTTCGGCCCGCGGACCGCGACTGGCGGGCACCCAACGAGAAGGACGCGTCTTGGTTGCGTTGATCGTCGCCGCGAGTGCCCTCGGGCCGGTACTGGCGGCATTGAGCCCCAATGCAGTCGGTCCGTTCGCGGTACTTCGAGATGTGGTGCGTGGAGTTCCGTACACGGCCGCGGAGGTGCGTGAAATCTGTGCCGATGCGACGACCGATCCGGCGGAATGTCGCCGCGGCCTGCTCGATCTGAGGCTGGGGGGAGTGGGCCCCACCATCTTGAGCATCATGCCGTCCCTGTTTTTGCTTGTGGTCAGCGACGGACTGCGCCGGGGGAGACGGTTTGCGTGGGCGATGGCGGTCGTCTCTCAGGTGGTTCTGCTCGGACTCTCGTTGGCCAACTTCGGGATTCGGTTCTTGGAGTCCGGTGACGACGAGTCGATGTTCTACGGACTGGAATCACCGACCGCATACCGCACCATCGCGCCGTTTCTACTGCCCCTGATCGTCTTGGTGGTCCTGATCGTCACCCGTCGATTCTTCGATGTGTCGGCTCCGGCCGGTACTTACAGGCGGTGGGCGGCCTCGGTGGTCGGCGTCGGCGCTGCACTGGCGCTGGTTTACTCGATCGGTGGGTACCTGGCGCGAGGCGGTTTCGCCGATTCACCCTCGTTCGGCGGACTACTGACCGACTTTCCGCAGCGCTTGGTGCCGCCGGTCTATCTGCAGTGGCTCGAGCCCGCCCTGCTGCCGCAGAGCGTCCCCACCACCTTGTTGTTCGAGTGGACCGGAGTGGCGTTCTGGGTGTTGGTCTGCGTGCTCGCCGCAGGCACCTTCCTCACCCCGGTGTACGGAACCGAGACAGATGCCACCGAACGGGCACGAGGGCTGTTGATGGCGAGCAGTGGATCGGCTCTGTCGTGGATGACGACATGGCGCGGAAACAAGTACTGGTTCGGTCCGGACGGGCGAAGTTACGTCGCCTACCGTGTCATCTCCGGCGTTGCGCTCACCACCGGAGATCCGGTCGGTCCGCGAGAGTCGTTGCGAGACAACGTCGTCGATTTTGCGGAGTTCGCATCGAAAAACGGCTGGGTCCCGTGCTTCTACTCCGTCACCCCCGATGTTCGCCGGATCACCGACTCGCTCGGCTGGGGCGGCATTCAGGTCGGCGAGGAGACGGTCCTGGACTTGGAACAAATTGCCTTCACCGGCAAGCGATTCCAGGATGTCCGAACGGCACTCAACCGTGCCAAGAAGGCGGGCGTCGTGGCCGAGTGGATCCGGTTCCCGACAGCTCCTCTCGCTATCACCGATCAGATAACGGCGATCTCCGAGGAGTGGGTTGCCGACAAGGGAATGCCGGAGATGGGCTTCACTCTCGGCGGGCTCGAAGAGGTGGACGACGAGAACGTGCGGTGTCTGATCGCCGTCGACGAGCATCGAACCGTGCACGGTGTGACCTCGTGGATGCCCGTCTACGAGGAGGGTGTCATCGTCGGGTGGACGCTCGACTTCATGCGTCGGCGCTCGGAGGGTTTCCGACCGACCATGGAATTCCTGATCGCCTCGGCCGCCCTGCTTCTCGAGCAGGAGGGTGCCCGGTTCCTCAGTCTCTCGGGCGCGCCCTTGGCCAAAGTCGACGAGAAGCAGCCCGAGCATGTGTCCAGTGCCGAGCAGTCGACGTTGTCCGGTCTACTCGACCGCTTGCTCGACGTGCTCGGACGCACTCTGGAACCGGTCTACGGGTTCCGTTCGCTGCTGGCGTTCAAATCCAAGTTCCAGCCTCGATACGAATCGATGCACATGACCTTCGCGGACCCGGCCGCATTACCCAGTATCGGAAACGCGATCGGTAGGGCCTACCTGCCCGATGTCTCCATCGGCCAGGGGTTCAAACTTGTCCGCACCATGATCGAGAGGTGAAGGATCGGGTCACACAGCCCGAGAATCCGGTGCCGCGCCATGCTTTTCGGACTTCACCGGACCGCCCACCGATCCGTAGACGTGCCGGGTACCGATCGGGACGACGAGGGGACGATCCGACATCGGATCCTCGATCACGGCGGCTTCGAGGCCGAAGACGTCGAGCAGCAGTTCCTGGGAAATGACGTCCTGAGGGCGACCGGACGTGACGATGCGTCCGTCCTTCATGACGATCAACTGGTCGCTGTACCGCAGTGCGAGGTTGAGATCGTGCAGCACCATGACGATCGTGCGGCCCAGTTCGGCATGCAGTCGATCGACGAGATCGAGCACTTCCACGGAATGGGCCAGGTCGAGGTAGGTGGTCGGCTCGTCCAGAAGCAGGATGTCGGTGCCCTGCGCCAACGCCATCGAGATCCACGCGCGTTGCCTTTGGCCACCGGAGAGCTCGTCGACGGGGCGGTCGGCGAGGTCACCCACGCCGGTGAGTTCGAGTGCGTTCGCCACCTCCGACTCGTCGTCCGAGCTCCACTGTCGGATCCACGACTGATGCGGATGACGACCACGAGAGACCAGGTCCGCGACGGTCAATCCCTCCGGAGCCGTCGGTGCCTGCGGCAGCATGCCGAGGGTTTTGGCAACCTCTTTCGTCTTCATCGACGAAATCGCACGGCCGTCGAGCAGCACACCTCCGGCTTTGGGCTTGAGCAAGCGTCCGAGAGAACGCAGCAGGGTGGACTTCCCGCAGCCGTTCGGGCCGATGACGGTGGTGATCAACCCGGTGTGAATCGCCAGATCGAGGTTTTCGACGATCGTTCGATCGCCGTACCCGAGGGTGAGATCGTCTGCGACCAAGCGAGAGGCATGGCTGATTGTCATACGGAGGCCTTTCGATTACTGCGCACGAGAAGGTACAGAAGGAACGGTCCACCGAGCGCCGAGGTGACGATGCCCACCGGTAGCTCCACCGGCAGAATCGTGCGAGCGATCAGATCGCTCGACACCACCAACACACCGCCGGTCAGCGCCGACCCGATGATCGGCGGACCGGGCGTTCGCAGGATTCGAAGTGCGATCTGTGGCGCTGCGAGCGCAACGAATCCGATGGGACCTGCAGCGGCGGTGGCGATGGCGGCGAGGCCGACGGCAGCCAAGAGCATCATTGCCTGGCTGTGTTGGAGGCGTACGCCGAGTGATCGTGCGTTGTCGTCACCCAGGCGTAGCGCGCCCAGCGTGAACGTCGCGACGACGGTGCCGCCGCCGACGAGAACGACGGCGATCGCGACTGGCCAGACCGTGGACCAGTTGGCGCCGTTGAGCGAGCCGTTGAGCCAGACCTGCGCCCGCGAGACATCGTTGATGTCGGCACTGACCAGCAACCAGCCGATCACTGCGGTGAGCATGGCGTTGACAGCGATGCCCACCAGAATGAGGCGGAACCCGTCCACGCCTTTGCGCCACGCCAAGGTGTAGATCGCGATCGCGGTGAGGACGCCGCCGATCAGCGCCGCAATGGGAAGCCCCACGGTGGCGAGCATTCCGCCGATGCCGCCGCCGAGGACGATCAACGCGACAGCTGCTGCACTGGAACCGGCGGTGATGCCCAGGATGTCAGGGCTGGCCAGCGAGTTGCGCGAGATCGACTGCGTGATCGCACCGGAGATGCCGAGCGCCGCACCCACGAGCAGACCGGTCAGCGATCGCGGGAGGCGTAGGTCCATCACGATGAACCGCTCGATCCTCGAGCCGCCGCCGAGAAGTACGTCGAGCACCTGCGCGATAGAGAGCGGAAAATCGCCGCGGCCGATGTTCACGCACATGATGAGAACCAGTGCGGCGGCCAACAACACGGTGGTGACGACCATGAGTGGACGCCGGACGAGGGACACGCGGCCCACGCGCACTGCCGGCCGTGCGGGGACGGCACCGGGTCTCGATGTCGACGGTGTGGGGGATCCGAGGCCGGCGGTCACAGGCTCGCCAGCTTTCTCCGGCGTACGAGCGCAATGAAGAACGGCGCACCGACGAGGGCGAGAACAATGCCGACCTGCAACTCGCCAGGGCGCACGACGACGCGGCCGATGACGTCGGCGACCATCAGCATCACACCACCCATGAGGCCTGCATAGGGAACGAGCCAGCGGTAGTCGGGCCCGGTCACCGCGCGGGCGATATGCGGAACGACGAGGCCGACGAAGGCAATGGGCCCGCACGCGGCGGTCGCGGCACCGGTCAGCAGCGTGATCGCGATAATGCCGACGGTGCGGGTGAGTGCGATATTGGTCCCGAGCGAGCGGGCGACGTCCTCGCCCAGGCTCATGACGTTCAATCCGGGGGTACTCGCGAGCGCGATGAGGACCCCGATCACCAGGAAGGGAAGTACCTGCCACAGCACGTCGAGTCCACGACCAGCGACGGATCCGACCACCCAGAAGCGGTAGCCGTCGAGGCTCGTCTGATCGAGGAGCACGACAGCGTTGGTCATCGCCGACAGGAAGAATGCGACGCCCGCGCCCGCCAACGCCAGATTGATCGGGCTGGATCTGCCTGAGCCGATCGACGACAGGCCGAACACGACGATGCTCGCTGCCGCCGAACCGGCGAACGCGAACCACAGGTATTGGCTCGGTGAGGTGAATCGGAACAGGTAGATAGCCATCACGACGAAGAACGCTGCTCCGGAGTTGAGCCCGAGCAAACTGGCGTCGGCCAGCGGGTTTCGAGTGTGTCCTTGGATCAGGGCACCTGCGATGCCCAGTGCGATACCGACGACGAGCGCGAGGACCGTACGAGGTACACGCAATGTGCGGACGATGATGTCGGTGTCGGTGCCCGTCGAGTCGATGAGGGCGTGGGCGATCTCGGCGAAGGTCATCGGCCGCGCGCCGATGGCGACGCTGGCGAGGACGCCGGCCACGAGTGCGACGACCAACACGGCCAGGCCGAGCAACCTTCGCCGTCGAATGGCTGCGACCGAGCCGTCTTGGGGGATCGGCTCGAATCCCTCAGCGGCAGCCCGCTTTACCCGAACTACCTCGGCTGATGCAGTGCCGATCCCGACATGACGGCACAGGGCGCGGCGCGCGCCGACGGGTCCACGGGTGTGACTGTCTCGCAGTGTCAGCCCGAGCCAGCGTCGACCGGTGCTCTGCCCCTCGTTGCCGTCGCGGTATCCCCGATTCCAGACGAACAGTGCCGACGAGACGAGCACGGCAATCGTTCCGAACACGAATCGGTCTGCCTGGCCGCCGCCGTTGTCGTCACCGAGAGCGTCGACGATCGACCAACCGATGAAGAGCGGAATCAGAACGATCAGGGCGTCGATGGCCGCAGCGGCCATACGCGAACTCCGCTGCGGCGGCGCAACGGGAACGTTCTCGACCCCGCACCGTTCTCCGTCGGGTCGGCGAGCGTCGTGGCGGCCGAGTAGCGGACGTGTGGTCACTGTGGTGGTGACTCCTCGCTGTATCGAAGGGCGGGTCTTAGGTTACGGAACCCTTTCCTCGGATGTGCGGCGAGGTAAGGGTAGCGGTACCTGAGTGACTGATACTCTGGTTAGGCTAACCTACTATCGACGGACAGCACGACTGGTTCGCCCGGTCTCTGAAAGAAGGAGCGTTCAGGTGTCAGCGGTAACTTCGAGATCCACAGGTTGGCCGGATGTGTATCGATTCTCGGGCCGAGTCGGCGGAACGGCAGTGCTCGACGACTCGTGCGCCATGCTGAGAGCGCTCAATCCCGAATACCCGCGGATGTACGCCGTGGCCGCCATGGCCAACGAGAGCAAACGGCGTTGGTGGCAGTTGGGTTCCGGACCGACATCGGGACGCTTCGAGCAGATGTACCGCCGGTCGCTCGAGGATCTCCGTGTGCCGGAGGCTGCAGCAGTTCAGGTGGCGACTGCCCTGATTCACGCCGTCGTCGGGCGAGTTACCGCGCTGCTCGCCGTGCAAGCCCGTGCCTGGGATCCGGGTGTCGAGAATCTGTGGATACATATGGACAGCGACGGCGGAATCGACTGGGCCGGCGTCGCATCGCCGATTCTGAGAGTGTTACCGCAGGATCCCGCCTCGGGTGCGTCAGGTTCCGTCACCCTGCCATGTGAAGAGGCGCTGCTGGTATGGACGGCGCACCGGTGCATCACGTCCTTGGAGCTGGTGTTGACGGCGATGTCGGAGCACGCTCCGCTCGATGATCGACTGTTCTGGGCGCTGGTCGGCGATGCGATTCTCGGTGCCTCCACGTATGTACCGATCCTTGCGGGTGCGAACGCGTCCGACAGCGCTCGTCGGGGTCAGTTGTTGCTCGACGCCATGGTTGCTGTCGGGTTGCCGGTGCGGTCGCGTGTCGGGTCGGACCGGCAGCGGCTGCGAGTTTCTCGAGCACCATTCCTTGGCAGTAAGGCATGCCTATGCTAAGTTTCTGACAACCGGACCGAGCCGGAGTCCTGAGGGCTGCAGTGACTCCCGGTCCTTGCCGCGGTGGGCCTGTCGTTCGTCTCGAACGACAGGCCCACCGATTTTCTCGGGTCGACAGTCGTGTATTCCTGGTGATGAGTCGACGACGGTCGACGAGAATCCTCGACACACGCGACCCGGAAGCGGAGCACATGACCGATTCGAGCGGAACCACCGAAGCGACTTCCTTCGAGACCCTCACCCCGGAGCAACTGACCGAACTCTGCGGCCGTGGCTTCGATGGTGTGGTCGGACTGACGTACAAGGAAGTGACCGCAGACGTCGTTCGCGCCGAGTGGGACGTGACCCCGCAACTGCATCAACCGGCCGGAATCATGCACGGCGGCGTGCTGTGTGCAGTGGTGGAATCGGTGGCCAGCATCGCCGGATCGGCCTGGTTCGGATCTCGTGGTCACGTCGTCGGAGTCAACAACAGCACCGATTTTCTCCGCGCCACGCGCTCGGGAACCCTGACCGCACTGGGACATCCGATTCACCGTGGACGCACGCAGCAGCTGTGGCAGGTCGATATCACCGACGACAGCGGACGCCTGGTTGCCCAGGGGAAGGTCCGGCTGGCAAATATCGAAAACACCGCTCATCTGGGACAGTGATGCCTATGACCGGACACAGCGACAGCGCCGAATCTGCTTTCGGATCCAGGGGCACGGCGCTGACCCCCGACGCACTCGATCGACTCGAGTCGCTCTTCGCTCCGATCGACGAAGATCTCGCGCGGCACTACCCGGGTGACCGGATCGGCGGGCAGCCCTCGCACACCGTCTACGTCTCGGCCTCGGAGGCATCATCGGATGTGCCGGCCGAATGGGGCGCTGCCGCGACGGCGATTCTGGATGCACACCCCGAAGCATTCGCCGAACTCGACACCTCGAACGTTCTTCCGCTGGTGCGTGAGCGACTGATCAGTGCTCCCGTCCAGGACCTTCGGTTCGATTTCGAGGACGGCTACGGGTGGCGTTCGGACGCAGTAGAGGACCGCCACGCGATCGCAGCGGGCGAAGCGCTGTCGGCGTTGGCGCGGGACTCCGCCGGCCCGACCTGGCTCGGCATTCGCGCCAAGGGGTTGGCAGCACACGAGCGTCGACGCGGTATTCGAACGCTCGAGCTCGTTCTGGACGGTGCAGGGGGAGTGCCCGACGGTTTCGTCTTCACCGTCCCCAAGCTGCGCGCCGCCTCGCAGGTGGCCGCGGTGGTCGCCCTGTGCGAGGAACTCGAGCGGGCCCACGGCCTCGCCGACCATGCACTGCGATTCGAGTTGCAGATCGAAAGCCCCCAAGCCGTGATCGGGGCCGACGGGACGACGACGCTCGCGCGGGCGATCACCGAAGCCGACGGCCGCTGCACGTCCCTGCATTACGGAACCTACGACTACAGCGCTGCATGCGGGATCACCTCGGCGCAGCAGTCGCTGGCTCATCCCGTGGCGGACCACGCCAAGAACGTCATGCTGGTCGCCGCTGCGCAGACCGGAGTATGGGTGTGCGACGGCTCTACCCAGGTGGTGCCGACCGGCGACGCCGAGCAGGTGGCGGCTTCTGCGCGGCGGCATGCAGATCTGGTGACGAGGTCGCTCGAACGCGGCTTCTATCAGGGCTGGGACATGCACCCCGGACACCTGGTGACGCGATGGTTGGCCACCTTCGGATTCTTCCGCCGCGCGATGCCCGTCGCGGCGGCTCGGCTGGGTAGCTACCTCGAGCGGCAGGGCGGTGCGGTGATGGACGAGCCCGCCACGGCTCAGGCGCTGGCAGGTGTTCTGGTTCGAGGACTGGACTCGGGCGCATTCGGCATCGCTGAGCTGCAAGAGGTGGCCTCCGCTGTCGATCGAACTGTTCTGCGCGGATTGCTCGATCGATCGGTCACGGTGCCTCTCGGATGAGGCGCGGCGGCGCGCTCCGCTGCCACGCTGTCGTCGCCGTGTCAGAATTGCCGAGCACCATCACCGATCGGGACGGAGTCCTCCAATGCGGTTGTCTCCCCACGAGCAGGATCGACTGCTCGTCAGCTATGCCGCCGAACTCGCGCGGCGTCGCCAGGCTCGCGGCCTCCGGCTCAATCATCCCGAGGCGATCGCCGTCATCACCGACCACCTCCTCGAGGGAGCCCGCGACGGGAGATCTGTTGCTGACCTGATGGCCTCCGGTCGCGAGGTCTTGAGCGCCGATGACGTCCTCGACGGCGTTGCCGAGCTACTTCCCGAGGTGATGGTCGAAGCGACTTTTCCCGACGGCACCAAGCTGATCACCGTGCACGAGCCGATTTCACCGAAGCGGGATGACGGCCACCTGATTCCGGGGGAGATCATCACCGTCGCAGGCGATATCGAGATCAACGAGGGTTCGGAATCGATCAGCGTCACCGTCGTGAACGCCGGGGACAGGCCGGTCCAGGTGGGATCTCACGTGCATTTTCCGCAGTCCAACGATGCCCTGCAATTCGATCGCGAGCGCGCGCACGGCCATCGCCTCGATATTCCGGCGGGAACGGCCGTGCGATTCGAGCCCGGCATAGAACAGGTGGTTCGGCTCGTGCCTCTCGGCGGCACGCGCGAGGTCCACGGATTGAGCATGACGCCTCCCGGAAAGTTGGACAGCTGATGGCACGGATGAGTCGCAGTCGATACGCCCAGTTGTTCGGACCCACTACCGGTGATCGAATTCGCCTGGCAGACACCGATCTTCTGATCGAGGTCACCGAGGACCGTAGTGGTGGACCGGGAAACGCAGGCGAAGAAGCGGTGTTCGGCGGCGGCAAGGTGATTCGTGAATCGATGGGGCAATCGCGGGCGTCCCGAGCGGACGGTGCTCCGGACACGGTGATCACCGGGGTCGTCGTTGTCGACTACTGGGGGATCATCAAGGCCGATATCGGAATTCGCGACGGCCGAATCGTTGCGCTGGGCAAGGCAGGCAACCCGGACACCATGACCGGCGTGCACCCGGATCTGGTCATCGGCCCGTCGACCGAGATCATCGCGGGCAACGGGAAGATCGTCACCGCTGGTGGCATCGACTGTCACGTCCACTTGATCTGTCCGCAGATCAAGGAGGAAGCGCTCGGTGGCGGCATCACCACCGTGATCGCAGGCGGCACCGGCCCCGCCGAAGGCAGTAAGGCCACCACCGTCACCCCGGGTGCATGGCACCTGTCCAGGATGCTCGAGTCTCTCGACGACTGGCCGATGAACATCGTGCTGCTCGGAAAGGGCAACACGGTCAATCCCGCAGCAATGTGGGAGCAACTGCGAGCGGGCGCATCGGGTTTCAAGCTGCACGAGGACTGGGGTTCCACCCCTGCCGCCATCGATGCGTGTCTGCGAGTGTGCGAGGACGCCGGGGTGCAAGCCGCGTTGCATTCGGACACCCTGAACGAGGCCGGATTCGTCGAGACCACCCTCGGTGCCATCAAGGGCCGCGGAATTCACGCCTATCACACCGAGGGGGCAGGCGGCGGGCACGCACCCGACATCATCACCGTCGCGGCCCAGGGGCACGTGCTGCCCAGTTCGACCAACCCGACGCGTCCGCACACCGTCAACACTCTGGACGAGCATCTCGACATGCTCATGGTGTGCCATCACCTCAGTCCTTCGATCCCGGAGGATCTGGCCTTCGCCGAGAGTCGCATCCGGCCGTCGACGATCGCAGCCGAGGATCTCTTGCACGATATGGGCGCGATCTCGATGATCGGCAGCGATTCGCAGGCAATGGGGCGTATCGGCGAGGTCGTACTGCGCACCTGGCAGACGGCGCACGTGATGAAGGCTCGTCGTGGCTTCCTGGCCGGAGACGATGGCGCAGACAACAACCGCGTCATGCGCTACGTCGCCAAGTACACGATCTGCCCCGCGGTTGCTCACGGTTTGGATGACGAGATCGGCTCGATCGAGCCGGGCAAGCTTGCCGATCTGGTGTTGTGGGACCCGGCCTTCTTCGGCGTCCGACCCCACATGGTCATCAAGGGAGGCATGATCGCGTGGGCAGCGATGGGCGATGCCAACGCCTCCATTCCGACTCCGCAACCGGAACTTCCGCGCCCGATGTTCGGCGCCTCACCCAAAGCGGCGGCAGCGACATCGCTGCACTTCGTGGCCCCTCAGGCCATCGAGGACGGGCTTGCGGGGCGTTTGAACTGCGATCGACGGTTGGTTCCGGTCAAGAACGTGCGCGGAATCAGGAAGGCCGATATGGCCCTCAACGACGCTCTGCCCAGCATAGAAGTGGATCCGGATACGTTCACCGTGCGCATCGACGGCGACGTGTGGAAAGAGCAGCCGGCGACCGAATTGCCGATGGCGCAGCGATACTTTCTCTTCTGATGGCGGCTGTTCCACTTCCGGCCGCGGACACCTCGTCTGCCCGTCTCCAGGTGACAACGGTTCTCTCACTTGCCGATTCACGTCTTCCTACCGGCGGGCACGTGCATTCCGGCGGGGTGGAGGAAGCGATCGCTTCGGGTTTCGTTCGCGATATCGCGACCCTCGAGTCGTTCCTGCGACGCCGTATTCGGACCTCCGGAGCCATGACGGCGTCGGTGGCAGCAGCGCTCGTCGGCGGTTCGCTCTGCGCGGCCGAGGCCAACGCCGAATGCGACGCACGAACTCCGTCCCCGGCTGCCAGAGCCGCCTCCCGTTCGCAGGGCCGCGGGCTGCTCCGTCTGGCCAAATCGACGTGGCCTGGGCATGATTGGACGTCGATCGGCCGGAAGCCGCACTTGGCCGTCGCTGCCGGGCACGTCGGGCTGGCCGCTGGCCTGTCGGTCGGAGACATCGCGGCCGTTCAGGTCTACATCACCATGACGGGCTCGGCGATCGCGGCGCAACGTCTGTTGGCGCTCGACCCGGCCGAGGTCGCTGCATGCACCATCCGCTTGGGTGGTCTCTGCGATGACGTCACCGCCGCCGTGTGTCGCTCCCTGCCCGAGTTGATGGAATTGTCGGACCCGCTGCTGGACATGTTCGCCGAAGCCCACTCCGTTCGTGAGCGTCCGCTGTTCGTATCCTGAAATACCGATCCTCTGTTCTGTGATCGACTGTTCTCGACCGACTAGGAGATGTCATGCCCCCGCACCTGATCGACGGTGAGCCCCACGACCACGGGCTGGATCGGCCCAAGCGCGCGCGGGTGCCAGGCGAGGCGCTGCGGGTGGGAATCGGCGGGCCCGTTGGTTCCGGTAAGACCGCTCTGGTGGCAGCACTGTGTCGCCAGTTGCGAGACGAGCTGTCGCTGGCGGTTCTCACCAACGACATCTACACCACCGAGGATGCGGACTTCCTGCGGCGACACGCTGTGCTGCCGGACGAGCGCATCACTGCGGTGCAGACCGGCGGATGTCCGCACACCGCGATTCGCGACGACATCACAGCCAACTTGGATGCCATCGACGACCTGATCGAGAACAACCCACCGTTGGATCTGATTCTCGTCGAGTCGGGCGGAGACAACCTCACCGCCACGTTCTCGTCCGGTCTGATCGATGTGCAGATATTCGTCGTCGATGTCGCAGGCGGAGACAAAGTTCCGCGCAAGGGTGGCCCCGGCGTCACGTTCTCCGATCTGCTCGTCGTCAACAAGACGGACCTGGCACCGTATGTGGGTGCCGATCTCGGCGTCATGGAGCGCGATGCCGCTCAGGTGCGTGAGGACCGGCCGACTGCGCTGATCTCGCTCACCGACGATCCGACGGCGAGTACGGTTCTCGCGTGGGTGCGTAAGCAGCTCGCGCTCGTTGCCGACGCCGACGCGCATACCCATACGCACTGAGCGTCGATGCACACCGAGCTCTGCATCGATGCGAGCCGCGATCGCAGCCCACGCATCACCTCGGTGGGCGGGCTCGCCGGCCGACAGACGGGACCGGATACCGTCCACCTGATCGGCACCGCCGCAACTCCACTGGGCGGTGACACCATCGTGGTCAGAATTTCCGTGGCCGCGGGAGCGCGTCTGGAGGTGCGCAGCGTGGCGGCATCGTTGGCGATGCCCGGCGCGCTGAATCGTCATTCGTCGGCGCAATGGTATTTCGAGGTCGGGGAAGGCGCGTCCCTGGTCTTCGACCCCGAGCCGATGGTCGTCGTTTCCGACGCCTCGCATTCGGTGGTCAATACAGTGGTAGTGCACGAGGATTCGGCACTGTGGTTGCGTGAGAGGACGCAGATCGGACGGTTCGAGGAGGCGTCGGGAAGCTGGAGCAGTTCGATGCGATGTGACGTGGGAGGCAGCCCGTTGCTGCGCCATCGAGTGGAACTGGGTGAGGGATCGGTTGCTCACGACATGTTGTCGGCACCACTGTCGATGTCGAGCACGTTGCAGTATCCCGATAGTCGGCCGTCCGAGGTGGATCTATCCGACGGGTCGATGCGATTGGCCCTGGCCGGAGGCGGGTCGCTGAGTACATCGGTGGGACGTCGTCTGGTGCCCGCCGGATCAGGTGGGTGAGAACGCCAGTCGACTCGCTGCGCTTCGTCGTGCGCCTTTTGCGTACCTATGAGTACGCAAAAGGCGCACGACGAGAGTGGGCAGCCTGTCAGCCTGCAGCTTTCTCGCGTTCCTGAGCTTCCTCGACCTTGTCTTCGTCGATCGCGTTCGCGCGTTCGAGAGAGTTGAGTTGCTCGATGGCCAGGCGAGCGAACACCTGCTGCTCGGTCGACGCCATCTGAGCTCGGCCTCTTCCGAGGAACGTCACGAACCACGAGATGACGGTCGTGATTCGGCTGCGGTAGCCCACGAGGTAATACAGGTGCAGTGCCAGCCACATGAGCCACGCGATGAAGCCGCCGAACTCGAGCTTGCCGACCTTGGCGACCGCGTTGAACCGAGACACCGTTGCCATCGAGCCCTTGTCGAAGTACTTGAACGGGGCCCGCTGGGTGGGATCGTCCTCGCCTTTGACCGACGCCTTGATCAGCTTGGCTGCATACGTGGCTCCCTGGATCGCTCCCTGCGCCATGCCGGGTACGTCCTTGACCGCCATGAGGTCGCCGATCACGAACACGTTCGGGTGGCCCTTGACCGTCAGGTCCGGTTCGACCAGCACACGACCGGCGCGGTCGGTTTCCGAGCCGGACTGATCAGCGAGCTGCTTGCCCAGGGGGCTGCCCTGGACACCCGCGGACCACACCTTGCACTGCGCCTCGATGCGACGAGTCGTGCCGTCCTTCTCCTTGACGGTCAGGCCGTCGTTGTCGACGTCGGTGACCATCGCGTTGAGCTGGATCTCGACACCGAGCTTCTCGAGCCGCTCGGCGGCCTTGCGTCCGAGCTTCTCGCCCATGGGCGGGAGCACGGCAGGTGCAGCGTCGAGCAGAATGACGCGGGCGTCGCGCGGGTCGATGTTGCGGAAGGCCCCGTCGAGGGTGCGGTCGGCGAGCTCGGCGATCTGGCCCGCGAGCTCGACCCCGGTCGGGCCCGCGCCGACGACGACGAACGTCATCAGACGGTCCTTCTCCTCCTGATCGTCGGACAGCTCTGCCTGTTCGAAAGCACCGAGGATGCGTCCGCGCAGTTCGAGTGCGTCGTCGATGGTCTTCATTCCCGGCGCGAACTCGGCGAAGTGATCGTTGCCGAAGTAGGACTGCTGTGCGCCGGCCGCGACGATCAAGCTGTCGAAGGGGGTGACGGTGACGCGTTCGAGCAGTTTGGAGGTGACCGTCTTCGAGTCGAGATCGATGTTCAACACGTCGCCCAACAGAACCTCGGCGTTCTTCTGCTTACGCAGGATGACGCGCGTGGTCGGAGCGATTTCGCCGACGGACAGGATGCCGGTCGCGACCTGGTACAGGAGGGGCTGGAAGAGATGATGTGTCGTCTTGGCGACGAGGGTGATGTCGACGTCGGCTCTCTTGAGTGCCTTGACGCCGAAAAGTCCTCCGAACCCGGAACCGATGACGACGACACGGTGACGCTTCGATTCGAGCGGTTGGATGCTCATTACCTGCTCCCTAACGATTGCTGTGTGGGGACAACGGTAGTCGCCATCCACTGTGGCGTCTCGGCAAGGTGTCTGTACCGGTCCAGACGGAAGTTCGCAGTGAAACCCTATCGCCCGCCTACGGCCCGCTTCGCCAGTTCCACGGTTGCAGCACGCAGTTCGGCAGCCGAGTCGATCGGTGTCGCATAACCGACTCTGGTGTAGGCGACACCGCGGGGTGTGAGCACCTTCAGATCCAGTCCGTACCGATCGGCCGCCTCGCACTCGGCGGAGGTCGCGTCCGGGTAGCCGCCCAGCTCGCGGGCCATCGCGGCCAGAGACGCCGAGTGATCTGCGTTGAGATGGTCGATTGCGTACGCGGAGGTCGGCGACACCGGATCCGGTTCGGCCACGGCATACGCCTCGGCGGTTGCAGAATCCATGCGACCGTAACCACCGACCCATCGAACTCGCTGCACGCGCATGACCCACACGGTGAAATCGCTGTAGTCGAGGTAGTACCGCGCAGCCGGTACCCCCGCCAGATGCGCCTCCCGCGCCGCTGACAACTCGTCTCCTTGGGGTCGCTCGACCACACCCGCCAATGTGATGCGGCCCGATGCCAGCGGGTCGGTCTGCGATCGCGGTGCCACGATCGACAGACTCGCCCGCTGGTCACCGTCGAGATTGCGGCCGTGCTCGGCCATCCGGGAAACACAGAGAACCGGAGCGCCTTCGAGCAAGCCATAGGTGACGAACGAGGCCCAGGGATCGCCGCCCGCCGTCAGACTGGCAAGCGTCGCCATGTTGGTGGACGCAGCGATCGTGCGCGCCTCCTCGGCAGCGGAGGGACGCCGATCGTCGACCACCGGAGACAGGGGAGGAGGAATGGACGGTGCGTCACCGGGATCGCCGTGATCGAGTGCCATGTGCACGAGCTTACGACGGTTATCTACACGAGAGCTCGGGCATGAACGAGCGCATCGCCGACGAGCACGACACCGAGCACGATGAAGACGACGCGCACCGTCGGCGGGCCGTAGCGGGTGAGCGCCCGGACGGTCGCGGTGAACGCCCGCCTGGCGCGTCGGCCCTTCCTGGACGCCAGAATCAGCACGAGGATGGGCGGTAGCAACCCGATCAGGCAGTAGGCGACGACAATGGCCGGCCACCACGGCGGACGGGGATCGTACGTCGAGAGCATCGTCAGCCCAGCGAGATACGGCACGGCCGTGGGGCCTTGCACCAGACCGATCGTCAGCCCGGTGAGGGCGAGGACGGGAATACTCGAACCGACTCGAGCTGCCCATTCGGGTGGGCGGCGTTCGGTGGTCCGGACGCCGCCGAGAGTGATCAGGACAAGACCGACCACGAGTTCTGTCCGATACCGAACCGTGGGTGTGATGGTGAAGTCGAACAGCTCGGTGAACAAATCGATGCCGAGAACGGTCAAGATGCCGAATGTGGTCGTCGCCGTGAACACT
Organism: Rhodococcus sp. MALMAid1271; assembly: GCF_049195265.1. Lineage (NCBI taxonomy): Bacteria > Bacillati > Actinomycetota > Actinomycetes > Mycobacteriales > Nocardiaceae > Rhodococcus > Rhodococcus sp. MALMAid1271. The sequence continues at coordinate 118,033 of NZ_JBMIRQ010000129.1, forward strand.
CCGCCGACGAAGGCCAGCCCGGAGGGAAACGGAGACCGGCGAGTGGTTCTCGAGTGCACCGCGAGGGCAGCAGTCACGCCGATCAGCAACACGTCGAGCGAATCGAGTAGCGCGAAGCCGACTAGGGCAAGCAGCAAGGTGACCATGGAGGGTTCAGCGTATCGGTGCGCTGAAGGCAACCCTCGGTGACGACGGCCGCGGCAGTCCGGCCAGGAGCGGTCTGATTGTCCCAGTACATGTTGGTGTGCGCGATGACCTGCGCAGGTGGCGGCGCACCCCACTCGGTCATGTCCTCCGCGGTATGGGCATCGCTCACCAGCGTCACGTCGTATCCGCGGACCAGGGCTCCGTGCAGCGTGGACCTGATGCAGAAGTCCGTGTGTGCGCCGGCGATGACGACGTGGCCCACACCGAACGCAGCGAGGTCGGCTTCGAGGCCGGTGCCCTCGAAGGCATCGCCGTGCTTCTTGTGAACGATCGGATCGCTCGGCTCGACGGGCAATTCGTCGAGGAGCTGCCAACCGTCGGTTCCGAAGAACAGCTCCTTGTCCGATGAATGCTGCACCCAGATCACCGGCGTTCTGGTGTCCCGTGCCCGGGACACCAAGACCAGGATGTTGTCGATGACGCGCTGTCTGTTGTGGACGCTTGCCATCACGTCGTTCTGCACGTCGACGACCACCAGTGCGGTTGCAGTCCGGTGCGGCAGGATGGTCACGGCATCGTCCTTCCCCTCACGTTCGTAGGTTGTCAGCTCCCGACGTACGCTGCCAGGTGTTGTCCTGTCAGCGTGGAACCGTCTGCGACCAGGTCGGACGGTTTTCCTTCGAACACCACGAGGCCGCCGTCGTGCCCGGCGCCTGGACCGAGATCGATTATCCAGTCGGCGTGGGCCATGACGGCTTGATGATGCTCGATCACGATCACCGACTTGCCCGAGTCGACCAGCCGGTCGAGCAGAGCGAGCAGCTTGTCCACATCGGCGAGATGCAGTCCGGTGGTGGGTTCGTCGAGCACGTAGATCCCGCCTGTGTCGGCCATGTGTGTGGCCAGTTTGAGGCGTTGCCGTTCTCCACCGGACAGTGTGGTCAATGGCTGTCCGATCTTCAGGTAGCCGAGTCCCACATCGTTCAAACGCTGCAAAATCTTGTGTGCCGGTAGCAGTTTCGCTGGGCCGCCGGAGAAGAACTCCTCGGCCTCGGCGACCGACATGGACAAGACCTCGTCGATGTTGCGACCGCCGAAGTGGTACTCGAGTACCGAGGCTTGGAATCGCTTGCCCTCGCACTCTTCGCACACCGTGGCGACTCCGGCCATCATCGCGAGATCGCTGTAGATGACGCCGGCGCCGTTGCACGTCGGGCATGCACCCTCCGAATTGGAGCTGAACAGCGCGGGTTTGACGCCGTTCTCCTTGGCGAACGCCTTGCGAATCGGATCGAGCAACCCGGTGTACGTCGCTGGGTTGCTTCGCCTCGACCCCCGTATCGCCCCCTGATCGACCGAGACCACATCGTCTGTTGCCGAGAGCGATCCGTGAATGAGTGAGCTCTTGCCGGAGCCTGCGACGCCGGTGACCACAACCAACACACCGAGCGGAACGTCGACGTCGACGTCGCGCAGGTTGTGGGAGTCCGCGCCGCGAATTTCGAGTACCTCGGAGAATTCGCGCACCGATTCTTTCAATGCCGCCCGATCGTCGAAATGGCGGCCGGTGACGGTATCGCTGCGCCGCAACCCGTCGACGGTGCCCTCGAAACAGACATGCCCGCCGGAACTTCCGGCACCGGGGCCGAGATCGACGACGTGGTCTGCAATGGAAATCGTCTCCGGCTTGTGTTCGACCACCAGAACCGTGTTGCCCTTGTCTCGCAACTGCAGCAGCAGGTTGTTCATTCGCTCGATGTCGTGCGGGTGCAGGCCGGTGGTCGGCTCGTCGAACACATAGGTCACATCCGTCAACGACGACCCGAGATGACGAATCATCTTGATGCGCTGAGCTTCTCCACCGGACAAGGTTCCCGAGGGACGATCCAGGCTCAAGTAGCCGAGTCCGATCTCCACGAACGAGTCGAGAGTTTCGCGGAGTGTGGTCAGCAGCGGTGCAACCGACGGTTCCTTCACGCCGCCCACCCAATCCGCCAGATCGGTGATTTGCATCGAACATGCGTCGGCGATGTTGACGCCCTTGATCTTCGACGACCGAGCCCCCTCGTTGAGCCTGGTTCCGTCGCAGTCCGGGCAGGTGGTGAAGGTGATCGCGCGATCGACGAAAGCTCGAATGTGAGGCTGCATGGCGTCGACGTCCTTGGACAGGAACGACTTCTGAATCTGAGGCACCAGCCCCGAATAGGTCAGATTGATGCCTTCGACCTTGATCTTCGTCGGCTCGCGGTACAGCAGATCGTCGAGTTCCTTCTTGGTGTACTTCGAGATCGGCTTGTCGGGATCGAAATATCCACAGCCACGAAATATTCGGCCGTACCAGCCTTCCATGCTGTAACCGGGAATCGTGATCGCGCTCTCGTTGAGCGACTTGCTCGCGTCGTACAGGGCGGTCAGATCGAAATCGCTGACCGAGCCACGTCCCTCGCAGCGCGGACACATGCCGCCGGTCACGGAGAAGGACTTCTTCTCCGTGGTCTGACGGCCGCCCTTGTCCACTTTGTATGCCCCGGCACCCGACACCGACGCCACGTTGAACGAAAATGCCTGTGCTGAACCGATATACGGCTTTCCGACACGGCTGAACAGAATGCGGAGCATGGCATTGGCGTCGGTGGCAGTGCCGACTGTGGAATGGGGATTGGCTCCCATGCGCTGCTGATCGACGATGATGGCCGTGGTGAGTCCGTCCATGACGTCGACGTCGGGGCGAGCCAGAGTCGGCATGAAGCCCTGGACGAAGGCACTGTAGGTCTCGTTGATCATCCGTTGCGACTCGGCGGCGATGGTACTGAAGACCAACGAGCTCTTGCCCGAGCCGGACACGCCGGTGAAGACGGTCAGTCGTCGCTTGGGCAAGTCGACGCTGATGTCCTGAAGGTTGTTCTGCCGTGCACCCTGTACACGAATCAAATCGTGACTGTCGGCGGCGTGCAGAGCCGAGTCCTGCGTGACCTTCTTCGTAGCCATGCTCGCGGTGTCTCCCTGATCGTTCGCGGCAATCGAGATTCACATCGTCGATTGCACCGAGTTGTGTATGCGCTCACGCTAGTCGTATCGATACGCGAGCGCTTATCGATTCCTGATCGATTCCGGTCGCACACAGCGCCTCATGGAGTCGCTCGAGATCGGCGGCGGAGGATTCCAGGAGTGGTCGGCGGACGGTGGCGTCCGAGAGAACGCCGATCCCGACCAACGCCGCCTTCGCCATGATGGCGCCCTGCGTCGTGCGCATGACAGAGGTGGTCAACGGCAACAGCGACCGCTGCACCGCGTTCGCCCTCGCCAGATCTCCGGCGCTGACGGCAGCGATCAGCTCGGCGTTCCGGTCGGACACGAGATTGCCGGTGACGCTGATCAATCCTGTTGCCCCGCAGGTGAGATAGGGCAATGCAAGCTCGTCGATTCCGCAGTAGTAGGCGAGGTCCGACGACGCCATGACAGTCATCGCCTCGTACAGGTCGCCCTTCGCGTCCTTGACGGCCATGATCGATGGATGCTGTGACAGCTCGATCAACGTCGACCCCTCGATGGCGACGCCGGTGCGCACCGGAACGTCGTACACCATGACCGGTAGCCCACCGGCATCGGCGATGTCGAGAATGTGCGCTGTGATGCCGGCCTGAGTTGGACGGGAGTAGTAGGGGGCGGTGATCAGCAGGGCGTCGGCACCGGCGGCCGCAGCGGAGCGTGCCATGTCGATTCCCGCCGAGGTGTCATTGGTTCCAACTCCTGCGATCACCGTCAACGCGTGGTTCGAGCGATCTCGGACCTGCGCCAGTAGTTCCGAGATCTCGTGGGTGGTCAGGGTCGGTGCTTCGCCGGTGGTGCCGGCAACGACCACGCCATCGCACCCGGTCGCCAGCAGGTGATCGACAAGTGCATCGACGCCTGCTCGACTCACCCTCCCGTCCCGGTGCATGGGGGTCACCATGGCGACGAGGTTGGTACCGAAGATCGACGAGGCCGAATGAATGCTGGTCACAAGGGAGAGTGTGAACCGTAAAATTAATCCGGTCCAGCAATGCATTTTCGTCATTATTGCGTAGATTTGCTTCATGATCGACGTGAGCGCACTGCATGCCCTCCGCGCGGTGGCAGCCCTCGGCACGCTGGCCAGTGCGGCCGACGAGCTCGGCTACACGGCTTCGGCGATCTCTCAACAGATCAAGAGGCTCGAACGGCAGATCGGCACGCCGGTGCTCGCTCAGGCGGGACGGGGCGTCGTACTCACCCCGGCCGGTCGGGCGGTGGTCGAGACGGCGGACGAGGTGTTCCACGCCCTCGAGCGATGCGTCGAGGCGGCGAGGTCGGCGGACGGAGGCGTCCCACGTGGAGTGGTCCGCCTCGTCGGTTTCTCGACGGCCCTTCGCGGCATCGTTGCCCCTGCACTGCGTCGTCTGAGCATGCAGTATTCCGATCTGACGGTGATCACCCGCGAAGAAGATCCCGATCGGGCGCTGCACAGTGTGCACGCCGGGACTGCCGATCTGGCATTGATACACGACGCCGACGGAGTTCCTGCGGCGTCACCACCCTCGATCGTTCGGCAGACGATCCTCACCGACCACGGCGACGTGATCATGAAGCGAACCCATCCGCTCGCCCGACGTCGGTCTGCGCTGAACCACGAGGATCTGGCCCGCTACCCGTGGGTGACCAGCCCCGCGGGAACGGTGTGCCACCAGTGGTTTCGGCGTTTGTTCGCCGACACGCCCACCGAGATCGATGTGCGCCATCTCGTCGACGATTTCTCCACGCAGCTCGCACTGGTCGAGGGCGACGATGTTCTCGCGCTCGTTCCCCGGCTCGCCAGGCCGACCCTGAGCGACGGTCTGATCGCAGTTGCGCCGGTACGCACGCCCACGCGTGAGGTGCAGGCGGCCTGGAGACGCAGCGCCGACGCGAGCCCCGCTGTTCATGCGGTGCTGGACTCACTGAGCTCGGCATCGGGATGAGAGGTCAGAACTATCAGCCGACCCGTCGCTCGGGTCATTGCGACATACCGGTCGACGGCACCTGCGATTCCCGACCCGAACGAGTGCGGATCGATGACGACGACCAGGTCGAATTCGAGTCCCTTCGCCAACTGCGGCGCCAACGACCGAATGCGGGCGGATTCGGGAAAGGCCGGATCGCCTATCACGCAGCCGATTCCGTTGGCGTTCGTGCTGAGCCAACTGTCGATCAGCGATGACAGATCGGCCGCATCGCCGTATTCGACGGGTATCCCGCTGCTTCGGATCGAGACCGGAACGTTGGCGTCGGGCAGGACCGTCCGGATCATCGGCTCGGCGGCCGCCATCACCTCCCGGGGTGTGCGGTAATTGACACCGAGAGTGGCGATGTCGACCCGGTCGATTCCCACCCGATCGAGGCGTTCGCGCCAGGATTCGGAGAAGCCTCGACGCGATTGCGCGCGGTCTCCGACGACGGTGATGCTGCCCGACGGACACCGTCGCCGAATCATCTGCCACTGGGCGTCGGTCAACTCCTGCGCTTCGTCGACCACGATGTGCGCGAACGGCCCTGCCAGTCGATCTCCGGGGATCTCCTCGAATCCGGATTCATCGACGAGGGCATCACGAATTCCCTCCTGGCGCAGCTGGGCTGCCATCATCTCGTCGTCGGCAGCGATGAGTTCTGCGATGACGCGATCCATCCGCGCGCGCTCGGCGGCCGCCGCCAGCTCTCGACGCCGAGTACGCCGGGCGTGCTCTGGATCGCCGAGCCGCATCCGGGCGGCGTCGAGCAACGGCAGATCTGCCGTCGTCCATCGCGTCGGATCCGGTCGTTGTAGTGCGCGAACGTCCTCCGCGCTGAGCCAGGGCGCACACCGGCGGAGGTAGGCAGGCACGCTCCAGAGATCGGCGACGAGGTCGGCAGCGCCGACGATCGTCCAGGACCGTTCGAGTTCGTTGCGAAGGTCCTCGTGACGCTGCAACGATCTTCGCACCTCCTCGGTGGTGGCGTCGTCGCCCGAATATCGGTCGGTCAGAATGGTCACCAGCAGGTCCCAAATCTGCTCACGAGCTTCGTTGTGCGGGGTGCCGGGCTCAGGTGCGCGGAACGCCTCGATCCAATCGTCCGGTGTGAGGTTCAGGTCCGCCCACTGCGTTTCCACAGTCATGTTCTGCGTGGGTGGCTGCTCGTAGAATGCGATCGCCGCCTCGATCGTCGCGTTCATGTCGACGGAGGCCTTGAGCTGTGCGACCGCATGATCGGCCTCCTCGACGGCGTGCTCTCCTTCGACGACGAGGTCACGAAGGGTGCATGTCTGTACGCCGTCTTCGCCGAGGCTCGGCAGTACATCGCAGACATACGCCAGGTAGGGCTCGTGGGGGCCGACGAACAGCACGCCGCCTCGGTTGTGACCGAGGCGCGAGTCCGCGTAGAGCAGGTAGGCGGTGCGGTGAAGAGCGACAACCGTTTTGCCTGTCCCGGGCCCTCCGTCTACCACGAGTGCTCCGTGCGCATCTGCTCGGATGATCGCGTCCTGATCAGCTTGGACTGTGCCGAGCACGTCTCGCATCCGCGGTGATCGCGCGGTGCCCAAACTGGCGATGAAGGCAGACTGATCGTCGAGGGCGGCATCGGTGCCAAGTCCCGTCGAGTCGAACACCTCGTCCCAGTAGTCGGTGATTCGGCCGTTGGTCCATCGATACCGACGCCGACTTCTCAGCCCCATGGGGTTCGCGTGGGTGGCGCCGAAGAACGGCTCTGCGGCGGGGGAGCGCCAGTCCACGAGGAGCTGTTCGCCAGAGGGTCCCAACATTGCGAGGCGGCCGATGTACACGGGTGCGTCGGAGTCGAGGGTGTCAGCACGACCCAGGCACAGATCTGCCCCGTAGCGGCGGAGGGAGCGCAAGCGCGCGCTCAGACGATGAATCTCGAAATCCCGCTCCATCACCTCTTGCCCCATCCGGCCCGTCGATGTACGAACGGCCGCCAACCGCGCCTCGGTATCGGATCGAGACTGCTCGATACTCGAAAGGAGTGCTGAAAAATGTTCCTGGTCATGCCCGATCAACGTCCGATCGCGCTCGAGCGCCAGATTATCCGGTAAATCGAAGACGCCCGGTAGTTCGAAGACGCTTGGGGCGGTGGGTTTCACAGAACTCCGATCAGCTGTTCATTGGCAACAGCGAGTCATTCTGAGCCCTGCACGGGGTCTTGCCGCAAGCCCCGGGGTGCGCTATGTGTTGAAGGTGGAAAGAGACGATGTCTCGCGTTCCAAGATTCTTGCCAATGGTTCCGTGCGTATCTCACGCGACGAGGCCCCGGCCGCGATGTAGATCCAGTCTGTAGATGACGCTGCCGAACAGGAGCCGTTGCACTGCCTCGTCGGCGAAATAGCTGTCGATGTCGTTCGGCTGCAGTGTGGGGTTGTCGGCCAGGTGCTCGCAGAGTACGAGCAGGACGCTGTCGACGGTAAGTACGAACCTCTCGCCGCCGAGGTCGGTGACCGTCGCCCGACCGACGCCATTCCATTCCTCCACCGATGCCCAGTGTCGGATACCGCATCCCTCGACCGCCTCGATCAAGAGGCGTTGCGCGAAGGGTGACAGCGACGTGCGATCGGCGCGGGCCGCTCGAACTTTCGTCAGAGCCTGACGATAGGAAAGCGCGTGGGCCTGCGCATACGATCGTGCGGCACGCTTGTCGGAATGATTCTTGGTCACTGGAGTTCCAATCCTGTGTGCAGCACTCCCGCGCATTGCTGCACCGGTCGGAAGTCAGGGACACGGCGTACAACACAGTGTGACAAGGTCTTATCGCAGATCCGTCGGACCTTGCCCGTCGAGCGCTGACCCAGGCGACGCGGGCACCTGCTGCAGCTGGGGTGGCTATGCGAGTAGCTCTGGTCGGGACGATATCACGAACCAGCGGGCCGCTTCCGGCTCATCGGGCACCCGTCACCGGTGGTTCGGCCGGTTCCTCGTGCAGCAGAATTGCCACGGGCGTGTCGGTTGCGCTGTGCAGAGCGATCGAGACGATGACGGTTCCCGCGATGATGGCGAACACTTTCTCCGCAGAATCGATTCCGGACGACAGCACCAACAACCCGTACACGACGCTCGCAAATCCTTTGGGCCCGAACCACGCTGCCGACAATCGCTCGTTGCGCGCGAGCCGATGACTGCCGATCAACGACAGCAACACCGGTATCGGTCGGCCGACCACGAGGACGAGTACCGCGAAAATCCATCCGGTGACGCCGACCTGACCGAGCAGAGCCGGGGTGATGAGCGCGCCGAACGCCAGCAAGGCGGCATTCTTCGCCAGCTCACTGGTCAACTCACCCACGGGCGCGAACGATTCCGATGCGTGCGGGGCGACGCTCGCCAGTGTGATTCCTGCGGTGAACGCCGCGATGTAGGGATTGGCACCGATCGTGTCGGTGAGGACGAACAACAGAATCGCGATGGCCAGGGGCCCGGCCGACTGCGCGCGGGGTGTCACACCGAGTACTGGAAGCCGAACCAGGAGGGAACCGACAACCGGTGCCACGATGCCGAGAACGACGCCGAGCACGACTTCGAACAACACGGGGCCCAGTGACGTGGTCTCGTCGATCTGGCCGCCCAGCGTGCCGATCAGAATGAGCACCACCGGAAGCGCGAGACCGTCGTTGAGCCCGCTCTCGATGTTGAGCAGACTTCGAAGACGGGACGGTACGTCGTCGCGGCCGACCAGCGCGGCAGCGAACACCGGATCCGTCGGAGCCAGAATGGCACCGATGAGCAACGAGGTCGTCCAATCGAAACCGATCAACAGATGTGCCAGCACAGCGACGACGGCAAAGGTCAGTGGCATCCCGATGAACAGCGCTCGGGTCGGATCCATCCACTGGTGGCGCAACTTGGAGATCGGCGCGCGCTGACCGTCGGCGAACAATACTGCGAACAGTGTCACCGAGGCGATCTCACGAACGGTGTCGCTGCCGAGCCGTTCGGCATCGAAGACCAACGGGCCGGCAATCAGGCCCGCGAACAGGAATATGCCCGAGGTCGACAGAGGGCTGCGCGCGGACAAGCTGGACAACAGCACCGCGGCCAGCAGAGCCACACCGAAAGTCGTGACGAATGCCACCGGACCACACCCTCGAAGTTCTACGCTCGTGTCGGTCGACTGGACCACACCGGACGATGAAGTAGACCACAGCTTCGGTCCCCGCCGATCGGTTACCGCGCGCGTCTGGTCGGGATGATTCCGAGGAGCCGTCGACCGCCTGCGAGGCCTTTGTCGCTCTCCGCGGTCACCTCCCGTACGGCGGGAAACCGGGTACGCACCGCGCGTTCGACTCGTTCGGTCAGTGTCACGTCGGACGCGGGGCAGTGAGCGCAGGAACCGTTCAGCGACAATCGGACTCGTCCGTCGGAAACACCGACGAGTTCGATGATCCCACCGTGAGATCGAATGTAGTCGCCGACGTCACCGTCGATGACCTCGAGCACTGCCATTCGAAGGATCGCGTCAGGAGAGGCGTCGACCTGCGGCATCCATGCATCGGGCACCGCGAGAGCGCCGTGCAGAGCCCTCCGAATTCGATCACCCTCGGTCCGCCATGATCGACCGGCGGACAGCCTGATCCGTATCGCCGTCGGTTCGACGTCGATCCGAGCGATCGTGCCGTCGTCGATCGAACTCTGAAGTGCGACAGGAGCGGTGGTAACGGGGCCGACGAACGGCAGTAGGCCGGCCGGAATGATCCAGCGGAGCACCGACGGCTCACCGACCACCGACTCGGGGTGCGTCGGCACCATGGTCATTGCAGCACCATGGTCATTGTCGCACCGCACTCATACGAAAGCCCCGACGACGGTTTTGGCGGCGAACGCCATCACCCAGGCAACGACGAACATGTACCCGAAGGCTATCGCGGGCCATTTCCACGTGCCCGACTCCCGGCGCATGACGCCTATCGTCGACATGCACTGCAACGCATAGAGAAAGAAGGCGAGAAGCGCGACGATGACCGGGGGAGTGAAGAGCTTCTCACCGGCCCTCGGACCGGACTGAGCTGTCATGTTCTCGAGTGCAGTCCCTGGATTGTCCGGATCCTGCGCGGCCGCGACCTGGCCGATCGTCGCGACGAAGACTTCGCGAGCAGACAGAGAAGCGAGGACGGCCACGTTGATCTGCCAGTCGAAGCCGAGCGGCTCGAAGACGGGTTCGACGAACCGGCCGACAGCGGCACCTGCGCTGTGGTCGATGACATAACTCGAGGCAGCCGCTTGGTCGGTCGGATCGACACCCGCAGCCTGGAGGTCGGCGTCGCTGCGGAACGGAACAGTGAGCAACACCCACAGGATGATTGTGGTGACGAGGATGATCTTGCCGACCTTACGGAGGAATCCCTTGCAGGCATCCCACACCGACAACGCCACCGATCGCAATGACGGCAGCCGATAGGGAGGCATCTCCATGTAGAACGGCAACAGTGGCCCCGACCCACGTCCGATCCGGGAGAACAACCAGGCCGTGGCCATCGCCGACAGAGCGCCCACGAGGTAGAGGCCGAACATCACCACGCCCTGGGCTCCGAACGGGCCGACGCGTTTGTCGGGAGTGACCAGCAGGCCGATGAGCAGCACATACACGGGAAGACGCGCAGAACACGTCATCAACGGGGCGCCCATCATGGTGGCGATTCTGTCGCGCGTCGATGGCAGTGTTCGGGTGGCCATGATGCCGGGGATGGCGCATGCGAGCGAGGACAGGAGGGCGACGAAAGCACGCCCTTCCAGACCTGCCTTGGACATGACGCGATCCATCAGAAACGCCGCCCGCGCCATGTATCCGACTCCTTCGAGGAAGGAGACGAGGATGAACAGCAGGGCGATCTGGGGGAGGAACACCAGAACCCCGCCCACCCCGCTCAGGATGGCGTCGGACAAGAAACTGGACAGCCACCCGATGGTGACCAAGCGGTCCACTCGATCTCCGAGGTAGGCGAAGAAGTCCTCGATGTAGCCCTGCAAGGGAGCCGCGACGGAGAAGATGATCTGGAAGAAGGCGAACATCGTCACGAAGAACACGACGGTGCCGAGGACCGGATGCAACAGAATCGAGTCGATGCGCCGGGTGCGGGCATCGACCTCGGGTAACCGATACCCCGCAGTGTCCAGGATCGATTCGATCCAGCTCGTCACCTCCCGTGGAGCGGTAGGAGGCAGAACCGGAGGGCGCTGCCAAGCGCCGGGGGACGGCAGTAAGCGGCGTAGTTGATCGAGTTGCTGACGTCTGCCGCCGATGACTGCCACCACGGGAACGGTCAGAGCCCGAGAGAACGCCTCGATATCGAGCGAGCCCTGTCTGCGAGCCAACTCATCGGTGAACGTGACAACCACACACACTGGTAGGTCGGTGTTCAAGACCTGCGCGAGCATGCCGAGCGATCGACGAAGGGTCGTCGCATCGAGGGTGACGATCAATCCGTTCGGGGTGCTGGTGACGAGATCGTCCTGATCGAGAACATCCGCGACGATCTGCTCGTCAGGGCTGATCGCGTCGAGGCTGTACGTGCCGGGAAGGTCTTCGACGAGAACGTCGCGGTCACCGACTCGCGTCCGGCCCTCGTATCTGGCGACCGTGATTCCGGGGTAGTTTCCGGTCTTCGCGCGCAGTCCGGTAAGCGCGTTGAACAGCGTTGTCTTGCCGGAGTTCGGGCTTCCGACCAGCGCGATACGAGTGTCGGTTCCGATCGATCCCGCGTCTGACGGTTCGCTGGCCCCGTGAGGCCCGCAGGTCACGTCGTGATCGCCACGTGGATGCAGCGAGCTTGAACCCGTCGGAGCGCGATGTCGTAGCCGGCAATGCGAAACACGACCGGGTCGGCCATCGGCGCTTTGCGCAGCATCTCGACCTCTGCTCCGGGCGCGAATCCCAGATCGAACATCCGGCGCGCCGATGCAGGATCGAGCTCATCGCAGACATCGACCACGTGTGCGGTCTGCCCTTTTCGCATATCGGCCAATGTGGTGACAGCGGAGTCCGCCGACTCGGACGACCCAGCCCCGGGCCGTTCGGTCGAGATACGCCGCGCCTCGAGTTGGGTTGTCATGACGGACATCGGCGGGCCCTCCTCGAAACGGCTGTCATGCACCGCCAGAGCAGCACAGGCTCACCTTGGTGAACATAGGCAACCATATCCTCGTACTTCCGATATCGCCAGTACGAGGTTGCATCGTGCGGCGTTCGAGTTGCCCTCGCCGCGGCCCGGTTCGCTCATCGGGCGGCTGCAACCCACTGTCTGGCTGACTCGAAGTTGCGCCTGGCCCTCTGCCCCAGTTCTGCGCTATGTCGATGCACCTCGGCCGCGACGGACTCGCGTTGCTCGATGAGGTCGAGGATTCGGTCACCGACGTCGTCGGCGTCGAAGGGCTCGTTGATGTCGACGCTCCAGGGAACCAGCCCCAGCATCGACGCCAGCTCGCGCACCTTGACGTCGTAGGCGAGCACGAAGGACGGAACTCCGAGGATCGATGCCATGACGATGGCGTGCAGCCGTTCGCTCACCAGGACGTCGCAACTGTGGATCAGTCGGGCGGCGTCGGCGGGCGAGGTCAACTCGTGCTCGACGAATCGGATGGACGGAACGCGGGTGGAGAACTCCTGCAAGACCTCGGCGTCGTCGTGCTCTTTGAACCCGGCCTGCATGGGCAGTGCGTGCAGCTCGATCGGACGCTGCTCGTGGACCCGTACCAGGGCGGTGGCGAGCCGGTCGAGGAACAACTCCCAGTTGTCCGGGTTCTCGATATCGAAGTTGAGGTTCAGCGCTACCCGAACCGGATCGGAACCATCTGCCACAGGGTCGGCTTCGGTTCCACCGAGAAGTGATCCGGCGTCTACTGAGAAGACCGCGTCGGTGGCCAGAACCGGGGTGATACCGATCGACGCGCACAGTGCGCGGGACTTTTCGTCGCGCACCGTGAGCTCGTCGACCTGAGACAGAATCATTCGAGCGAGTCGCCGTCCGCGGGGAGTGCGCACCGGCCCGACTCCGACGTTGAGCATGGTGATGGGCTTGCGAGCGATGCGGTGGGTGAAGGTGACGATCGCGAGAATCATCAGCAGAGTCGAGTAGCGATTGCGACCGGTCGACGCGTACAGCTCTTTGACGATCGATCCACCGCCGAAACACAGTACGTCACAACGCATCAGCTCACGCAGTAACCTTCGGCGGTCACCTGCGGTGTCGATGACCTCGACGTCGAAGCGCCTCGCCAACTGGGTCCTGGTGAACTCGGGGTCGTAGCTGTTCACCACATAGTGGTGCTGTGACCCGAGCTGGGTGAGGAAGGTGTCCAGGAGCAGCTCGTCGCCGATGTTGTACTGACCGTGGGTTCCGAGAAAGACGATTCTGCGTGCGGGCTCGGTCATGGCGAGTTCTCCTTTTCTGTTGGGGGGTCGTCGAACTCGTCGGGTCGAAGTCGCGCGCGCCACCGAACGAGGAGTCCGCTGAGGAAGAGCAGTACGGCGGTCAGAGCGACGCCCAGCCAGCTCGATCCCACCACGCCGCCCTCCGGCGGTGCGAGGTCCTGAACGTCGGCGGCCGCGAGATTCAGAAGCTCGTCCTGGGTCAGATTCGCGTTGGCCGGGTTGGCGGCCGGGTCGACATACCCGTCGGTCGCGCCTGCGCTCCTGGTGCGTTCGGAGCACCCGAGTGTGTTCGGATCGAGCACGGGTGTCACGTTCGAGGGCAGCGTTACGTTCTGGTAGACGTCTTCGGGAATGAGCATCATCCCCTCGAACAGCATCGGGTTGGTGTCGGTCTTGTCGATGGCGAACGTGTGCACACCGACGTCGGCGTCCACCGTCCCAAGGTCTTGATAGCTGAACCCTGAGTTCACGGGCACCAGCTGATCGGGTATCGCCTTCTCCAAGTCCTCGACGGACATACCGCTGGTGTCGGCAGCCACACGATTGCTGGTGTAAACGTCGTCGGTGGGGAAGAGTTTCACGTTCGATGCGGGCGATCGAAGCTCGATCGTTCGGTCGTAGGCCAGCGACGGTGACGTGATGTGCAGGGTGTTCGCGGTGTTGGCCGAGCGCATCAGCACTCGGTACTTTCCGGCGGTGGTGACGTCGACGGGCACGCCGATCTCCGTGGCGCGGGGGAGGCCGATGAACGATCCGCGAAGCGAACCGAACACCCCCGGGGTGATCATGCCCGTGCGATTCCACTTGGTGTTCGAGAACAGCAGAAACGACCGAAACATCGGTGACAGATAGTAATTCGACGCCACGACGTCGGGATTGAACGCGAACATCCGGGTGTCGGGGCTCGAGATCGCATCAGGGTTGTTCAGCAGGTACAGGTTCAGCGCCGACGTACGTTCGTCGTCGGTGATGAGCTGTATCGGTGCATCGGCGGGAACACTGGCCGGGTCGAAATACGGCGTGAACTCGAACTTGTAGCAGCGACTGAGGTTTCGACGGTTGAACACCAGATCGAGGTAGGTCTGCCAACTCGAGTCCACCAGCAGCGTCTCGCGATCGGGCCGAGGCTGATCGGTGATCTCGTACAGTGCGTAGCTGTCGTTCTCGAATCTCAGAGCTACGTCGTCGCCGAGTCTGGCCAATCCTGGCTCGACGTAGCTTTCGACGTCGGGGAGGTATTCGGCACCGATTCCTCCGTTGTCGTGGATCTTTCGGTTGACGACGATGTACTTGACCTCGATGTCGCGCGCCTCGTTGATCCACCAGTCCTGCTGGTAGTAGAGACCGCGGAGGATGAGAAAGAACTCGAACTTGTTCTTCACGTCGCCGGTGAGCCCGTAGTAATAGCTCGGTTTGTCGAGGTAGTAGATGAAGAACTTGTCGATGAACTTGTGGTCGATGCCGTTGGAGTCTTCGACCAACTTTGCGGTCTCGGTGGGCGGAATCACGACCGTCTTGCCCTCGGGAAGCTCGTTGAGCGCCTGTTTCAACTCCTTCAGATCCTGAAGCGGAAAAGGTGACATGAATCCGGACATGTTGCCGGATGCGAACACCATTCGGTAGGGATCGTTGGCCCAGAACGGTGTGAAGAACACTTGCCCGATGCAGGCGGTGGCCACCAGCTTGAGCAGCAGTGCGCTGCGGGTGTGCGTGGTCGCCGCGCTCGGTCGGGGGCGCCGGCGAAGTCGGGCAGTGCTGCGAAGCGATCCGGTGGTGCTGGTCGAACTGGCGGCGCTGGTCGACCTGGAGGTGCGAGCCGGCATGCGCATCCACCGGCCGCTGACACTGTCGATCAGATAGGCCAACGTCAGTGACATCACGAGCGGGGCCAGCATGAACAGAATCAGCTGGAACCGATGGGGGAAGCGCAGAATCTGCACCACGGTTCCGGCGGCGGTGACAACCAGGTTGCCTATGGCGGAATGGCTTTCGTTGGCGGTGATGGCCAGCGCGGCCAGGGTGCGGTGGAAGGTCGGGAACCACAACGGCTCGCCGTAACCGATGGTGGCCCACATCGCGAAGACGATGGCCACATAGATCACCGCGAGCAGTTGCCGATGTGACCGGGTGCTGAACAGTCGCCTGCGCACCGGCGGAACGATCAGTGGGACGAAGATCAGAATCGTGTACAGCGCGTTGGGATATCGCGGCACCTTGGCCAGATAGTCACCGAAGAGGATCTTGTCGGTGATGCCGGCCAGATCCCAGGACAACAGGTGCAGCCACGACACCGACGCGTCCTGGATGAAATAGAAGTCGCCGGGCACCGTGTCGCTCAGATTGGTCACTCCCGCGAGCGCCACGTACTTCACGAACAAGGCGTAGGGCACCAGGGTGATCAGCACGTACAGCACACCGGCGACCACCAGGCGTCCGGTCGTGGTGCCGCCGACCAACTGGAGCCATGCCCGCAGTCGTTGGACTCGGCCGGATCGGGTGATCAAGGTGCGCGCACGATTCGGCAGATGCCGCGCGCGAGCGGGACCGCCGCGCCGTATCCACCGTCCGACCTCACCGGCGAGGAGGGTGACGCCGGTGATCGCGAAGAACAGCGTGAACAGCACCAGGTAGTGGATCGCGGGGTTGAACAGGGTGCTGACACACGCCAGCACCATGTAGCGCTTCCACGCGCGTCCGGCGAACAGCAGCGCGTAGAGCATCCACAGCGAGGAGATCAGCAGCAGGACCAGGCCGAGGATCAGGGTGTAGAAGTGGGTGACCTTGGAGTACACCATGATCAGGTAGATCAAGGAGATCGGAAAGAACGTCGCGAGGTAGATCGCCTGCGAGGACAGCGAGGTGAACACCTTGTCCATGAATCGCGTCACCGTGAGGTATGCGACCCAGAACAACGTCGGAAGAACGAGCAAGATGGCGAACGGCAGCACCTTGTAGAACCGAAACCAGGTGGTGAGGAACGAGTATCGGACCCGGAACTCGTATCCGTTGACCAGTTCGTTGAACTCACCGGCGGCTTGATCGAGCAATTGGCTGTGCCAGTTGAAGAACGGCACCAGTTCGTCGCCCGCGATCACCGCGTCGCCCCGCAGCACGGACGGTATCGCGGTGAGTACGTCGCGGAAGATGACCAGCGATGCCACGTAGTAGATCGCGCCGACGGCCAATGCGATCCACTTCGTGGACAGACCGTCGACGCCGACCGGCCGAACGATGGGTGCTATCGCTTCGTCTGCAGTGGCAGGCGTCGAGCGTTCACGGCTGCGGATGCGCATGAATCTCTGTGTCGATGACGCGAGCCAGGTCCTCGAGTGCATGACGCACGTCGACAACCATCGCCGCCGTAGCCGACTCGTCGTCCGGAGCGGACTCGAGGCGTAAACACGCCGCCGCGAGGTCGGTGGCACCGAGCGCCAGACTTCCGCCGCGAAGGCGATGCGCGATGAAACGAAGTTCGCCTGGTTCGCGGTCGATGAGTGCACGCTCGAGCGCACTCAGGTCTTCTGCGCTTCGCGCCGAGAAGGCGCTCAAGACCTCGGCCTTGGCCGAGGGCCCGAGTTCGTCCAACTCGTCGAACAGCCGGGGTGGGGCAGCAATCGGGGCCGGATCTGCGGGCCCGTCGGAGGTGATCTCGACTGCAAGGAACGCCCGTCGGAGATCCTGCCCGGTGAATGGTTTGGATACGTACGCGTCCATACCGGCAGCACGGCATTCCTCGCGGTCGCGCTCGGTCGCACCTGCCGTCAGCGCAACTATGTGCGGTTGTGCGATATCGATACCGGCGGCGCGGATCGACCGGGTCGCCTGTAGGCCGTCCATGACCGGCATGTGCACATCCATGAGCACCACGTCGTAAGGTTCCGCAGTCACGGCATCGACAGCGGCGGCACCGTTCGTCACCACCGACACGTCGTGGCCGAGTTTGGCCACCAATCGTGTCGACAGCAATGCAAGTGTGTCGTTGTCTTCTGCAACAAGGACCCGTAGCGAACGTGATGACGAACGGCGCGAGTCCGGTCCCCACGGTCCGAAACCGAGTTCGAGCGCGGCGAACTCGGGCGGGATCGACACGTCGTCCAAATCGATCTCGAACCGAAACGTCGAGCCCACCCCTGGCGTGCTGTCGACTTCGATGTGGCCGCCCATCATGCCCACGAGCGATTGACAGATGGACAAGCCGAGTCCGCTTCCGCCGTGGGTACGGGTGGTCGAGCTATCGGCTTGGGTGAAGGGATCGAACAACGTCACCAACTGTCGAGCATCTATGCCCTGTCCCGTGTCCGATACTTCGAACCGGACCCGGTCGTCGCAGACGCCGCGAGAGACGAACACCCGCACTTCGCCCTGCTCGGTGAACTTCACGGCGTTGCTGATGAGGTTGACGAGGATCTGTCTTAGCCGAGTCGGGTCCCCGATCACCGTCTTCGGACAGTCCGTCGAGTACTCGGCGACGATGGGGAGTTTCTTGCTCTGCGCCGCGAACGAGAGCACTGTGACGCTCGCGTCCACCAACCGCGCAAGCTCGAACTGTCGCTCTTCGAGGTCGATGGCACCGGCTTCGATCTTCGAGAAGTCGAGGATGTCGGTGATGAGTTCGAGCAGCAGCGAGCCGCTCAGCGTCGCGTTCTGAACGTATTCGCGCTGTTCGGGGTTCAGGTCGGTATCGATGAGCAACTCGTTCATGCCCAGCACGGCGTTGAGCGGCGTCCTGATCTCATGGCTCATCGTCGCGAGAAAGGTGCTCTTGGCCAATGCCGCCTGCAATGCTGCGTCTCGCGCAACCCTGATGCTGCGATTGAGCAGCTTCTCTCGCTGACGGAGCTTTTCCGCCTCGGAAACGGCGAAGAGAAGCCGGACGATCCCGACGACGATGGCGGCCATCGCGAAGCGCTTGGTCCATAGCACGCCTGGCCCGATTTCATTGATCCAGAGGACGAACAGCGCGCAGAACGAGAAGGTGGCGGGGACGAAGATCATTCCGCGAAACGTCGAGTCGCTCGGAGGCGGAGGCATGGGGGAGGACCAGGCTGCTGCTGCGATCAGTACGGTCGCGAGGGGCCAGAGGAGGTCGAGCGGCGAGCCGTAGGTATAGCCCCCAGTGGCAATGGAACGAACGAACACGAGATTCGATGCCGCCATCAGTAGTGCGGCTGCCACCTGAAGCCACCAGGCGGGGCTCGGACGTCGGTCGAGACCAGTGAGTGCTCCCAGCAACACGGCGACGAAAACCAGAGGTGCCGCCGGATAGACAATCGGGATGAACGTACCGATCCCGGGTGAATCGCCGGGCGCTGACACCACAAGCGATACCACGAGCGAGACCACCGCCAGCAGGCCGAGCCCCGAGATGAGCCCGTCGAGCCAGACATCGCGTGTTCGGTTGGCGACGCGACTTCGAACGATGAGACCGAGCCCGACGAAGATGCCTACGAAGAACCCCGCATAGAACATCTGGGACAGGATTGTGTTGGCTTGTCCGACAGAGGAACCCATTCCTCCGGTGAGCGTCTCGAAGGTATCGCCGGCAACGAGGCACACCAGTGCCGCGCACGTCGAGCCCCAGGCCATCCGCTCGCGCGGAACCAACACGACGCGAAGAGCGGTCAACACCGCCGCCGCCGCTTCGATCGCCAGGTGGCTCGCTGCAAACCCCCACCGGACAGTGGGAGTCGAGGGCAGCACGACCAACGAGACCAGAAAAGCTGCAAGTGCGAGGAAGACAATCACGAAGCTTGCGGTGATCGCGCGCGACCGTGCCTCGACGATCGCCCATCTGAGCGTGACCATTGCCTCGAGCCCCCTCCCCTCGCTGTTGCAGTCGAAACCCGGACTCGGCATATCGGGCCACGCCGCACGCCGAATCTTCGAAAACGCAACGGATTCAGCGATACGAACTGTGACTGGAAACCAAAATAGCGACTGGGCGTTATGATACTGCCCAAACAGCGTTGAGGCGTTCGAGTCTCACGAGACGGCGGCAAAGAACGAAATGGACTGGGCGGCCGGCAAGGACTTTGCCTGCAGTGTGACGAGGTCGGGACGTGGCGAATGACGAATGGACGGCATGATCAGCCGGAAATGCAGGGTCTGCGACTCGGCGTTGTCTCGGCTTTCCCACCGAGCCGCAACAGCTTGAACGAGTTCGGTTACCACTTGGTCAAACACCTCTCTCGTCTCGAGGAGGTCGACGAGGTCCTCGTGTACGCCGACCACACCGTTGAGGGTGCATCTGAGCACATGGAGAACGTCTCGTTCCGTCCATGCTGGCGTTTCAACGCTCTGACCAACCTCTGGCGTGTCCCACGCGAGATCAAACGATCGAATCCGGACGCGGTGTTGCTCAACCTGCAGTTCGCGACCTTCGGCGACAAGCGGATTGCGGGAGCATTGGGACTGCTGATTCCCGCAGCTCTTCGCCTGTGGCGAGTGCCGACGCTGGTAGTACTGCACAACCTTGCCGACAACGTCGACATGAAGGACGCGGGATTCGCAGGCTCAGCCCTGACTGCCAAGTTGATGACTTCGGCTGGTCGAGCTCTGACGCGCGCTCTGTTGCGCGCTGATCTGGTTGCGCTGACGATCCCGCGATACGTCGAGTTTCTCCGCGAAGAGTATGGGGCGAACAATGCCGTCCTCGCCCCGCACGGGAGCTTCGAGGACGTTGCAATGCCCACTTTCTCGGTCCCTCCGGGGCGTCGGACCATCATGGCGTTCGGTAAATGGGGTACGTACAAAACCGTCGACATGCTGGTGGAGGCCTACCGAGAATTGCTGGCGCGGGGGTACGACGACACTCGACTCGTGCTCGCAGGCACCGATAGTCCGAACTCGGCCGGATACATGGAATCGGCGGCGCAGCGCTACGCGGACGTGCCGAATCTGGAGTTCCCCGGCTACATCGCCGAGCACGAAGTGGGACCGCTGTTTCTGTCGGCGTCCGTCGTAGCGTTCCCGTACACGTCGACCACGGGAAGTTCCGGTGTACTTCACCAGGCGGGGGAGTACGGGCGGGCTGCGGTCCTACCCCGGATCGGTGATCTCGTCGACATCGTCGAGGAGGAGGGTTTTCTCGGCGTGTACTTCCGCCCGGGTGACCCATCGAGCCTCGCGGACGCGATCGCCGAGGTTCTCGACGATCCGGTCAAACGCGCCGCGCTCGGTCGGCGGAATTTTGCGGCCGCCACCGGAATCCCCATGTCCGAGGTAGTGCAGTGGCACGTCGCGCACATCCAGCGGTTGCTCGCGAAGCGGACGACGAGATGACTGCTCCCGAATTGGCATCGTCGAGGGTCGGTCGCAGGCTCGTGGGCGGTGGATCGATGTTGGCGATCGCGATGCTGGTCGCCAACATCGGAAACTACGGACTCAATCTCTTTCTCGGACGCGTGCTGACACCGGCGGAGTTCTCGGACGCCAACCTCATGGTGACGTTTCTGTTCAGTCTGACCTCCATCGCTTTGTGTCTGCAGTTGGTAGCAGCACGATTCATCTCACGATCCGACGAACTGGGGTTCGAGGGCGACTCCGATCTCCTCGCTCGTCGACTCCGACGCATCGCTCTCGGGTCCGGAGTCGTCACCGCAGTAGTGCTTGCAGGTGCATCCTCGTTCTGGTCGACGATCTTTCAGACGGCGTCATCGTGGCCGTTCGTGATACTGGCCGTGGGAATCCCGTTCTGGCTCGTCCAAGCGGTCGGACGCGGCGTCATGCAAGCACGTTTGATGTTCGGACCCCTTGCTCTCTCGTTCGTCGTGGAGATGGTTACTCGCCTCGGATTGGGCGTGCTGCTGGTGACCATGGGTTTCGGCGTCGAAGGAGCGACGGTAGCTCTGACAGCATCATTCGTCGTCACCACTGTGGTGGTGGGTATCGCGAGCAGGTCTCGCAGTCCACGCACCGGGAACGGTATCGATCGAGCCGAGGTGCGGGCGTACGCCGGTCTCGTGTCGGTTCTCCTGATCGGTCAGATCATCGCCAACAACAGCGACATATTCGTCGCGAAAGCTTATTTCACCCCTACCGATGCCGGCATCTACGCTGCCGTCGCGCTGGTGGGCCGTGCTGTGTTCTTCTTGGCATGGTCGGTTGCCACGGTGATTTTCCCGGTCGTTGCCCGGCGTCATGCGGCAGGCCGTGAGTCATCGGAGGTCCTCCGATTCGGCATCCTGGCCGTCATCGGCATCGGCGCCACGTGCGCAGTAGGAGCGCTCTGGCTCGGCGGACCTGCGCTCGGATTCGTCCTCGGCCCCGAGTACTCCGATCTCTCGATTCCACTGGCCGCCTACGCCGGGACG
Organism: Rhodococcus sp. MALMAid1271; assembly: GCF_049195265.1. Lineage (NCBI taxonomy): Bacteria > Bacillati > Actinomycetota > Actinomycetes > Mycobacteriales > Nocardiaceae > Rhodococcus > Rhodococcus sp. MALMAid1271. The sequence continues at coordinate 139,896 of NZ_JBMIRQ010000129.1, forward strand.
ACCACACTGTTCGCGATCGGCAATCTCGTGGCGAGCTACAGACTTTCGCAGTCACTGGTGACCGAATCCTGGTATCTCCTCGGCGCTGCTGTGCTTCAACTCGTCCTGGTCTTGATCTGGCACAGCGACATGACGACGTTGATCGCGATGCAAGGCATTGCCATGGCGTTCCTGATCCTCGCTCTCGGGAGCCGGTCGATGACGCGCACGTGGATTTCCAACCGCAGCCGAAAAGAGGCCTTCCAATGAGCGAGGATTCGTCCGCATACCGTGCCTACCGAAAGTGGGTCACCGAGCCGTTGTGCGCCAAGCCCGTTGTATCCGTGGTCATTCCGGCCTACAACGAAGAATGGCGCATCCTTCCCACCATCGGCGCGATCGCTACGCACATGAGTGCCCGCAGTGAGCCCTGGGAGCTGATCGTCTCCGACGACGGTTCGACCGATACGACCGTCGCACTCGTCGAAGACCTGCGATTCGCCAACTTGACTCTCGTCGTCGCCGAGAAGAACACCGGGAAGGGTGACGCGGTTCGACGAGGAATGCTCGCTGCGCGTGGAGAAGTGGTGTTGTTCGCCGACGCTGACCAGTCGACGCCGATCGAACAGTTCGACCGCCTCTACTCGCTCATCGACGAGGGCTTCGATGTCGTCGTGGGCTCCCGTGCAGCCAAGGGCGCAGCGGTCAGCGGAAAGAGCTTGACGCGGCGAGTGCTGAGCAAGTCACTTCGCGTCGTCGTGTCGCGAGGGTTCGGTGTGACGGTGTCCGACACCCAATGTGGATTCAAGCTCTTCACCGCAGATGCGGCATCGACGCTGTTCACGATGCAGATCGTGGATGGCTTCTCGTTCGACCTCGAAATCCTCTATCTCGCGAACAAAGTCGGCTATCGTGCGGCCGAAGTGCCGGTCGAATGGATCGATGCTCCGGGTTCGACCGTAGAGGCCGCCAAGGTCAGCATGCAGTTCCTACGCGACCTGATTCGTATTCGCCGCTACGACCTCAGCGGTCGATATACGCGCCCCGACTCCTCGCTCGCGCGAGCTGCGACGTCCACGCCGAACGACAAGGAGACCTGCCCGTGATCATCAGAACCGAAATCGAGCCGTCACAACGGCTCGTACACCTGGTCGGCCGATTCGACGCTCACGAGACCGATGGATTCCGAACTGCCGTTTTCCCATTGGTGACAGCCGAGAACAACACTGTGCGCATCGACCTGTCGCAGGTCGCCTTCGTGGATTCTTCCGCGCTCGCCGAACTCGTGCGGCTGCAGAAGGCGGCCGCGGCGCTCGGTGGTGAGGTCATCTTGACCCAGCTCTCCGACCCGGTCCGCGTCATCCTCGAAATCACCGACCTCGCAGAGGTGTTCACCATCGACGACGCGGATACGAGCGCGTCGTGAGTACGACGTCGTCACAGGTTCGTCGTGAGCGTGCGGCCATCGAACCGACGTCGCTCGACGAAGCGGTCGATCTGCTCATCGCGCACGCTTCCGGAAGTCGGAAGTCGGAGTCGAACTCTGTTGCGGAGGTGGACCGTCTGGCTGGCCGGGTACGTGCAGAGGTCCGAGGCCTCCAGTCGATTCAGGGTGAACTGACCGAGGCCCTCATCGCCAGCCAGGACCGCATCCATGCCATGAAGACCCTGGCCCAGATCAATGTCCAGGGTGCTGCGAGCGACGAAACTATCGGACTGTTGCTCGACGAGGCGCTTGCGTTGACGAGTTCCTTTCTCGTCGTGTTGTTCACCGAAAGCACAGTCATAGCTACTGCGGGTGACACGGCGGGGCTCGATCCGTGTACGGAGACTGCTCGGCGCAGCCTCGCTGCGGCACCCGGCCAATTGCTGCGCACCACCGACGGTGACCACGCAGTCATTGCCACGCTCGATCCCGAGGGCGAGGGCGGGAATTTCATCGGGTTCTACAGGCGGACCGGCCAACCGTTTTCGACAGTGGATCTACCGATCGTCGACGCGATCGTGTCAGCGCTCGGCGTGATGATCGCGTTCAACGAGCTGCATCGATACGAACTCGAGAGGGCGGCGGTCGAGCGTGAGCATCAACTCGCTTCGGCGCTCGCGCAGTCGGTCATCATCGAGCAGCCACCTCGGTCGAGCGCGGTCGAGGTGTTCGCCAGCACCACTCCTGCTTCGCTCACCGGTGGAGATTTCTACGTGTTCGGTAAGGCACAGAACTCGATCTGGTTCGCGGTCGGAGACGTCGCAGGTAAAGGCCTGCCAGCTGCAATGTTGATGACTCGCGCGGTAGCTGCGTGCAGAGTGGCCTTCCTCGCCCATTCCGAAGCGTCGGTGGTGGATGTCTTCGGTCGTGTCGAAGACGAACTGTACGAACATTTGGACGAGGTGGGTATGTTCATCACCCTCGCCCTCGGTGTGGTCGACGAGCGGAGCCGCTCGATCTCCCTGGTCAATGCCGGGCACTCGCCGATCGTCGCGGTGCGGGCGTCGGGAGTAGAACCTGTTGCGGCGACCGTGCCGCCGCTCGGGGTGATCCGAGGCCGGGTGCCCACCGTTTCGACGGTCGACCTCGACCTCGGCCACTGGTTGATCCTCGGTTCCGACGGCTTGACCGAGCAGGCCGACCCGAACGGGGACCTGTTCGGATACGACCGGTTCGACCAGTTGTGCCACAGGCTGTACCTCGAGCGATCCTCGGCAGTGGGGGAATCGATCCTCGACGCGGTCCATGCGTTCGCGGCCGGCAGCACGGCCTCCGACGATTGCACGCTCGTGATCTTCAAGAACTCGAGTACACCGGCATGACCACACTCTCGCAATCGCGTCTGGAACTGCAACCGAACGCTTTGGCCGTGCGCGCGGTCGGTGGATGGCTCAAAGCCGCGACGGATCAGCTGGAACCCGATGCGGCAGCGGATGTTTTCCCCCGGGCCGAACTGGCCGTGCACGAGGCCTGCATGAATGTGATCGACCATGCGAATCTTCCCGAGGGTGGAGTGATCGAACTGAGTCTGGTGCTCAGTTCGGACCGACTCATAGTGCGTGTGACCGATCAGGGCGATGTGTTCGAACTGCCGGGACCGACGGTTCGTTCGCCCGGAGAGCTCAGTGACCGTGGCTACGGCCTGCGAATCATCCGCTCGCTCGTCAGCGAGATCGCGTACGAACGGATCGGATCCGGAAATCACCTCGAGTTACGGATCGACATCAGGAGCAGTGGTCAGTGACGAATTTCGATGCGGCCGAATTTCCCGCAATCAGCATGAGTGTCTCCACTGCGGGCAGAGACGAAGCAACTCTCGTGCTCGGTGGACGATTGGACATGGTCGAAGCTGTGACCGTGCGAGAACGGCTCTCCCAGGACGATCTCGTTTCGGCGCAGTACTTGGTGATCGACCTCGCTGCCGTCACCTTCGTGGACAGTGCGGGTCTTGCGGTTCTCGCGCGTGCCCGTCGGGATCGCGTGCTCGAAGGGGGAACCGTGACGTTGGTTCGCCCTCGGTCCGACGACGCAATGCGGGTGTTCCGGCTCACTCAGTTCGACCAGATCTTCGTGATGTTGGATCCAACCGAGAGCGGGTCCACCTGATGACGCGCGTTGCCCTCGTGGTCGACGACGACGCCGTCAGCCGTCTGGTCTTGTGCCATATGCTGCGTCGACTCGGTTGGGCGGTAGATCAGGCTGCGGATTCCACCGAGGCGATCGATTCCGTCGTCGACTCCCACCACGATTTGGTGATTTCCGACTTCCACCTGCCATCGGGAACGGGAATCGACGTCCTCGAAGAAGTGGAGCGTCGCGACGACCCCCCGGCCTTCGTGTTGGTCACAGGAATCCTCGAATACTCGACTCTGTCGGCAGACATCTCGGCTCGGCTGGCCGGCGAGCTCACGAAACCGGTCAGTTCCGAATCGTTGCGCAGAACACTGCACAACTTGTTTCCGCCTGCCTCCGACTGACTTTCACGTCCTCGATCGATACCGTGCTGTCCGCTCAGCGCTCGACCGCCCCGGTCGTCGTTCGGTCGGGTGGCTCACAGCCGAACTGCCGTCTTCCCGCGGACCTTGCCTGCGGCCAGCTCTGCCACTGCGTCGGCCGTTCGGTCGAGAGAGTAGACGCGGTCGAGTGCAGGTTGGACTGAGCCGGCCTCGACCAGCGAGGCCAGTTCGGCGAAGTCGGCTGCGCGTTCTTTGCTGATCAGGGCTGTGATCCGGTGCCTGACGAAGGGGGAGAGGGCCGCTGCACCGATTTGGCGGTGGGCTCCGCCCAGCCATCGGTCTCCGCCCTCGCCGCCTGCGATCACCAGCGTTCCGTTCTCGGTCAGACTCCGTCGAAGTCGAGCGATCGTTCGGAGACCCGCCAGGTCGATGATCACGTCGTAGGGTCCATGGACGTCGATGTCCTCGCGGGTGTAGTCGATGACGCGGTTGGCTCCTAGGGCTCGAACGAGATCGGCTTTTGCCGCGCTCGCTACTCCGATCACCTCCGCGCCGTGCGCCGCAGCGATCTGGACGGCGAACGATCCCACACCGCCGGAGGCGCCGATCACCAGGACTCGGTTGCCGGACTCGATGCGTCCTGCGTCCCGAACTGCTTGCAGCGCAGTGCTGCCCGAGATCGGTAGGACGGACGCCTCCTCGAAAGACAAGCTCGCGGGCTTGGGGGACAGGCGAGACTCCGGTACCACCGCGAACTGTGCCAGCGACCCGCGGGCAGAGCCGATGATCTCGTCACCGACAGCGACGGAGGTCACCTTGTCCCCGACTGCCTCGACCACACCGGCCAGATCTCGGCCGATCACGGCAGCTTTCGGCCGACGCAGGCCGAATCCGAGTCTGACGGCATACGGCAATCCGGTCATGAGGTGGACGGTTCCGCGGTCGATCCCGACAGCACGGACGCGGACCAAGGCCTCGCGCGGCCCCGGGGTCGGCACTGGTATCTCGTTCACATGCAGTGTGTCGGTGCCGCCGTAGGTGCTTTGAGTGACTGCCCGCATGGTCCCAGCTCGTGGTCTTACACTGTAAGTCATATCCTGACGATAGACTTACGATGTAAGAACGTCAACGGTTGCAGCACACATCGAGGAAGCGAAGAAATGACCGACAGCAGAAAGATCCATCGTGGTAGCGCATTGGGCCGCGACGAGATCGTGCGGTCCGCAATGGATCTCGCCGACAGTCAGGGGTTGCGCGCGGTCTCGATGCGTGGAGTGGCCACTCGACTGGGCGTGGAGGCGATGTCGCTGTACCACCACGTCAAGAACAAGGAAGACATGCTCGACGGCATGGTCGACGAGGTGTTCTCGGAATTTCACGCGCCACGCATCGGAGCTGACTGGCAGTCGGAAATGCGGCTGAGGTCGCAGTCGGCCCGGGGGGTCCTCAAGAAGCACCCATGGGCAGTGGGCCTCATGGACTCACGACGCAACGCCGGATTCGCCACGTTGCAACACCACGATGCGGTGATCGGGTGTCTACGCGAGGGTGGACTGTCACTCGAGTTGACCGGGCACGCGTTCGCCGTTCTCGACGCTCACCTGTACGGGTTCTTGATACAGGAACTGAGTTTGGCTTTCGATGGTGAACCCGACCTCGCCGAGCTCGGCGAGACAATCCTCGCGTCTATTCCCGACGGCGTCCTGCCGTATTTCAAGGAGTTCGCTCTCGGCCGTGCACTGCGCCCCGGCTACGACTTCGGCGACGAGTTCGACGTGGGACTCGACCTGATCATCGCAGGGCTTGCGGCCCGCGCAACCGAGAAGTAGCTCTCTGGCAGTGGAGCATGGTGTACTGCCGACGTTTCGCGAACCTACCGCCTTGCTGACGGTCGCCCGTTTCGGTCACCACACGACGGTGGCGTCTCCGACGCGAACTCGACCGGAGAATCGGTTGGTGATGTCTTGGCCGGAGTGGTTGTAGCTGTTGATGATCGATGCGATCTCGTCAACGAGAGCTCGAAGTGCAGGGGAGTGGAGGTCGAGCCCGCCGTCATCGACCCAGCCCCACGCCGTAGGGACGCCGACAATCGTGACGACGATCTCGCAGTCGTGGCGTACAGCGACATCGAACTGTATGCCGTTGGGAGCGTGCGCAATCGGATCGACCATGGCAACGTCGTCGCCCTGTGTCGGGGTGGGCAGGTCGGTGCGGGCCAGGGCGATATCGGCTCGAATCATGTCGGCGATGGTGTCGAGTCCTGCATGTCTGCCGAGTCGGCTGTGGGCAGAACCGTACTGTCGACGAGGAGCGGTGTCAGGACGCAGGTTGTGAAGTATTCGATTCAGCATGCGTTGAGCTGCATCTCGTTCCGAGATACCCGTGCGAGGGTGATCGATCAATGTACGCAATCGGGATATCCGAACTACAGGGTCGACGGCCATGAGCAGAGGATATCGCGCAGACCGCGTCGATGGCAGGGCCGTTCCGAGTCGCTGGAGTCCTGTCGGCGTGGGCATCCGCTCGGTCGACGCCACAGGTATCGAGGAGCGCCCGGGTTCGTGCCAGGGAGCGCACCACCGTCGACTTCTCCGAAGGATCGGCCGGGCGGGCACCGGTGTAAATTCGATCCGGTGAGTACACCGACCTGGAACCGATATATGTGGCACCGAACCGAGGTTGGGAACCCAGACGGTCGCGGGCCATCGGATCTGGGCCGATCGTGACGAGCGACGATCTGCGGACGAATCCGCGTGTGCCGCGTCCTAGACGACCTGTACCGCGCGAGGCCGCAGTGGAACTGACATCGAGCGGTGTACCTGTTCCAGAGCGCGACTTCTTCATCGAGGAGTTCCGCGGGGTCACGATCGTTGTCGCGCTTCCCGTGCTGGGATCTGTTGCGTTGGAAACGGTGGCACGCACGGTCGGCGAGTTCGGTGCTCGCGATACGCGCTTCATCTTCGTGGTACCGGTCGACAGCGTTTCGGCCACCGTCGACGCCGTCGGTGGTCTGACAATGGACGCGTCCTCGGTGTGGAGCGACGACAGAGTAGCCGATCTATGGCTCGCTACCGCGGACTCGCAATGCGTTGTTGTCGGTGCCGAGGCTTCCGCTGTCGCGCGCACGGCAGGTTTCGTGTCGGCGAGCGTTCGTGCATCGAAGACGGTGCTGACCGATCCGGGCGGCGGTTGGGGAAACCCACCCCGCAGCTTTGCGGATATCGACGTGCACCGCGAGCGTCTCGGCGCTCATCTGGCCGAACGAGGGCTCGACGATTTCCTACCCGCTGCTCAAGAGGCTCTCGCAGGCGGCGCATACAGCGTAAACCTCTGCTGTGCAGAAGATCTCGAATTCGAACTACTCACTTTCGACGGCCGCGGGACCGTCCTGACCCAGGGTCGGTACCTTCACCTCGCCGCACTCCAAGTGGACGATTTTCCCGCCATCGAATCGTTGGTGGCGCAAGGGGTACACGAAGGGGTACTCAAGCCGCGCAGCCGGATCGAGATTGCGAGAATGGCTGTCGGCGGGCTCGGTGCGCGGGTCCTTCGCACCGGACACCTTGCCGGAATCGTCGGTCTCGAGGTGGACCGTTATGCCGGAACGGGATTCGGGGAGGTCTCCGGATTGATCACAGTGGCCGAGTTTTCGGGGCTGGGCGCGGGCGGACTACTGATGGACGGGCTGGTGAGAATTTGCCGTGAGCGAGGGGTCAGCAACCTGTTCGCGGTGACGGTCAGCGGGGAGGCTGCAGAGTTCTTCGCGAGACGGGGGTTCGTCGAGGTTGCGCACCAGGACGTTCCTGCCTCGAAATGGCAGGACTACGATGCCGATCGACTCGACGCCGCTCGCTGCTTTCTCCGACACATCCGGGCGCTACCCGATTCACGAGATGCGTAGTGTCGAGCTCGAGGTGACACCGCGGGTCGAGTCTGCGCTCAGCGCGGCGAATCGGTGTCGCCAAGTCCTGTGTGATCGTGCCGGCCACACGCGATTCGACCACAACGCGTAGCGACCCCCGCCGACCGCGACCACGCCGACCAACAGCCCGGCCACCGCACCGCAGAACGCAGGAAACACCAACAATGCCAACCAGGACATCGATCCCTCGAGAGCCCAGGGGAGCATGACGCCCGCACCCGTGACCGCACCGGTAGCACCGGCGACCCTCAGTTCTTTCTCGACCCAGTCCACAGTGATACACAACACGCCGCCAGGGCCGGTATGCAAGCGCTGCAGGAACTACGTCGGCGGCGATATCGGCACCGGTTCCAACGACCCGGGGCAGGTCGCCGTGCGCTACGGCGTGCCGATTCAGGATCGCGTGTGGTCGAGGGTCGGTGCATGGTTGGAATCGACGGCGAGTTGTGCTTCTTCGTAGTCGACCGAATCGACCGACGAACGGTAGGTGTGTGCTCCGTCGACGGAGACGTGGACCAGTACCCGACGCCGATCGAGCGGGTCGACTTCGCGGTGTGCCAGTGCGTTGGCGATCAGGTGGTCGACCACACGAGTCAATGTGGGTCCGGTCAGGCCGGTCAGTTCGCGCAGTTGGGTCATGGATAATCCGGTCGTTCGGTGATCGACCAGTAATTCGAGTAACAGCCATTGGTCGATCGTCAGTCCGACCTGTGCCGTGACTGCACCGATTGCATCGGCCGCCGAGCGTGATGCCCGCAGAAGCGCCAGCGTAGGCCGTTCGCGTGGCCGGGTTGTCCCTCTGCTCACGTGCTTCCAATCGAAATAGTTTCGTACGGAGGTATGCCGTCACGATACAGATAATTTACGTCGGAGATACACCGTGACCGTAGGCTCTTCGAAGACAAGGAACGGATCACGATGACCACGATAATCGACACGACGCCCATGGGCGATCGCTTCGCTGTCGGTGTCGCGATTCCGATGCAAGGTTCCGGAGGAATTTTCGGGCCTTCGTGCCGTTCGGTGGTCGATCTCGCTGTCCACGAGATCAATTCCCAGGGGGGAGTCCTCGGGCGAGAAGTGTCATCGGTCGTTCTCGATTCCGGCAGAGCGCCTCATCTGGTAGCGCGTGAACTCGACGCCCTGATCGAGCGCGGTCACATCCATGCCGTCACCGGTTGGCATACATCGTTGGTGCGCGATGCAATCGTCGGGGCTGTTGCCGGTCGTATCCCGTATGTCTTCACCGCGTTACACGAGGGCTTGCCTGGTGCCGACGTGGTCAACGTCGGCGAGGTTCCTGCAGTCCAAGTGGCCCCCGCTCTTGCCTGGCTGCGCGAGAATTTTCCAGTGGCCAGCTGGGCAGTCGTCGGCAACGATTACGTATGGCCGCATTTTTCCTCTCGATTCGTGATCGATGCTGCTCCGACACTCGGCATAACCGTGTCTTCGATCGGTTTCGCAGCCTTCGGTGACGAACGGGCATTGACCTCGCTCGTCGACACCATCGAGCGCGACAGGCCTGACGCCGTGGCCATGTTCCTCGTCGGGCAGGACGCAGTGTTGTTCAATCGCGAATTCGCCAGCCGTGGGCTCGATCGAGACATTCTCAGATACAGCCCGTTGATGGACGAAAGCATGTTGATGGGCAGCGGTGTCGATGCAACCGAGAACCTGTATTCCTCTGCCGGCTACTATCGTTCGCTGGTCTCAGCCAATACGATCGACCTGCAAAGTCGCTATGCCGGATTCCACGGCCCGTTCGCGCCGCCTCTGAACAATACCGCCGAGAGTTGCTACGAGGGGATGTTGACGCTCGCGCATCTCGTCGAGCGGGCCGGGTCGACCGACATGACGGCGATCAAAGCCTCGATTGCGGGGCTCGCGTACGACGGACCTCGCGGCGTCGTGGAGTACCAAGGCGCGCAAGGGTTCCACGACGTACATCTCGCCCGGGCCGACGGCTACGACTTCGAAGTTCTTTCTCGCATCTGATATTTCCGGCGTGTAACCGGTATGTGAATACCGGAGACGAAACTTGCAGCACCTTCGCCTGTGCCTTACGTTCATCCAATCTACTTCCATATGAAGATATTCCATATGGGGATCAAGATTCGAAGAAGGAGGTTCCAGGTGCATTTGACGCCCAAGGACGAGGATCGCCTGATGCTCTTCCTCTCGGCCGAACTCGCACGTAGGCACCGAGACCGAGGGCTGAAGCTGAGCTATCCGGAAGCGCGTGCGCTCATCGCCGACGAGGTCGTCGAAGCAGCGCGTGCCGGTGCGACGGTTCCCGAGGCCACCGAAGCGGGTGCAAACCTGCTCACCGAGGACGACCTGCTGCCGGGCGTTGCCGACCTGGTGGGAACTGTGCAGGTCGAAGGGTTCTTCGATGACGGACAGAAGCTCGTCACCATCCACGATCCCATCAGGCCGGGCACCAACACCTCGGAACCCGACGTCCAACCTGGACAACTCTTCGTCGAGGACGGAGAGATCGAGCTCAACTCCGGCCGGGCGACTGCAACGGCCTCGGTCGTCAATACCGGCGACCGGCCCGTGCAGGTCGGTTCGCACTTCCACTTCTTCGAGGTCAACAGGGCGCTCGAGTTTCCGCGAGCCGTCGGATACGGCATGCGCCTCGACATTCCCGCAGGGACGGCAGTTCGATTCGAGCCCGGGGAAGAACGCGTCGTCCAACTCGTCGCCTTCGGCGGAACCCGAGAGGTCTACGGCCTGAACAACATGACCAACACGACCATCGACACGGCGGGCCCCTCCACCGAACAATTGCACGCTCTTAATGCCGCCGGATTCCTCGGCGCCGTGACCGACTGACAACCCACTACGAATCAGGAACGAGTCCCGATGGCACTCCGCATTCCCCGGCGGCAGTACGCCGAGCTCTTCGGCCCCACTGTCGGCGACCGAATCCGCCTGGCAGATACAGATCTCATCGCAAAGGTGGAACGAGACGACACTGTTTACGGCGACGAGGCGGTCTTCGGCGGCGGCAAGACCATGCGCGAAGGCATGGCCGTGCACAACTCGATCACCAACAACGACGGTGCACTGGATTTCGTCATCACGAACGTCCTCGTGATGGACGCAATTCTGGGAATTCGCAAGGCCGACATCGGAATCAAGGACGGCAAGATCGCCGGTGTGGGCAATGCAGGAAATCCGAGACTGATGGACGGCGTCGACCCGGGGTTGATCATCGGAACCGGAACCGACGTCCGTTCCGGCGAAGGAATGATAGCGACGGCAGGCGCGATCGACGTGCACGTGCACTTCGACAGTGCCGGCCTTGTGGAAGAAGCGATCTCCAGCGGTATCACCACGATGATCGGTGGAGGTCTCGGCCCGGTTACCGTCGGCATCACGAGTTCCGGTCCGAACAACCTCGCTCGAATGATGCGCTCGGTCGAAGCTTTCCCGATGAACTTCGGGTTCCTCGGCAACGGCAGTGCAGCCGACCCGGCCCCGATCATCGAGCAGGGTCTCGCAGGCGCAATCGGCTTCAAGATCCACGAAGATTGGGGTGCGACGGCTGCAGCGATCCGCGCGTCCCTGGATGCGGGCGACGAACTGGATCTGCAGATTCAGATTCACAGCGACACCCTCAACGAGGGTGGCTTCTTCGAGGACACGATGCGAGCCATCGACGGTCGCGTCATCCACACCTATCACGCCGAAGGTGCGGGCGGCGGCCACGCACCCGACGTGATGCGTGTCGTCGGTGAGAGCAATTGCCTACCGTCCTCGACCAATCCGACGAATCCCTACACTCGCAACACCTTCGACGAACACCTCGACATGGTCATGGTGTGCCACCACCTCAACCCACGTATTCCCGAGGATGTCGCCTTTGCCGAGTCGCGTATCAGGCGCGAAACTATTGCGGCAGAGGATGTTCTGCACGACATGGGTGCGATCTCCGCGATGGGATCCGACTCCCAGGGCATGGGCAGGATCGGTGAGACAATTGCGCGAACATGGCAGTTGGCGTCACACATGCGCGCGACCCGTGGTCCGCTTGCGGATGACATCGGCACTGGCGCCGATAACGCGAGAATCCTTCGCTATCTTGCGAAAATCACGATAAATCCGGCACGGATGTTCGGTATCGACCACACCGTCGGTTCACTCGAACCCGGGAAGATGGCCGACATCGTGCTGTGGGATCCGAAGTTTTTCGGAATACGCCCCGAAGTGGTGTTCAAAGGCGGATTCCCGGCGTGGTCGGTGATGGGCGAGTCCAACGCGTCGCTCATGACCTGCGAGCCGCTGAAATATCGCCCGCAGTGGGCAGCATTCGGAAAGACTCCGTCGGATGTCTCGGTCAATTTCGTTGCGCAGGCTGCGATTGCGGACGGGCTGGGTGATCGTCTCGGGTTGTCCACGCCTTTGGTGCCCTGCGTCGGTGCCCGTTCTCTGAGTAAAGCGTCTCTGCTGCACAACGACTACCTTCCTTCGATCTCCATCGATCCTGATACCTACCGCGTCGAGGTCGACGGTGAGGTGTGCACCAGCCAGCCCATGATGCGTGTCCCGCTGGGCCGCCGCTACACGATCAAATAGGAGTGGGACTTACATGAACGAAGCAACTCGAATCGGAATCGGCGGACCGGTCGGTTCCGGAAAGACACGACTCGTCGAACGGCTGCTGCCGATGTTCGCCGCGTCCGGAATCGATATTGCAGTCATCACGAACGACCTGGTCACCGACGAGGACGCGCAGCGAGTCCGCCGAAGCGGTCTGATCGACCCCGCACGCGTTACGGGCGTCGAAACCGGAGCGTGCCCACACACTGCAATTCGCGAGGACCCGTCGGCCAATCTGAGTGCGGTGATGACGTTGCAGAAGACGTATCCGGGCCTGTCGGTGGTGTTGATCGAATCGGGCGGAGACAATCTGGCAGCGACCTTCACTTCCGACCTGGTCGACTACTGGATTTTCGTTATCGACACGGCAGCGGGGGACGATATCCCTCGTAAGAAAGGAATCGGTCTGCTTCAGGCAGATCTGTTGGTGGTGAACAAGATCGATCTCGCCCCGATGGTCGGAGCCGATCTCGATCGCATGCGCAGCGACTGTGCGGTAGCACGACCGGACCGTCCAACCGTCTTCACGGATCTGCGCAGCGGTTCCGGTTTGGACGAGGTATTCGACACCGTCGTACGGGGCGCGATGTTGACGCCGAATGTCTCGACGTGACCGCGTCCGCGCCCATTGTCGAGGGCATCCTCGCCGTCGATGTGGTGTGCGGCCGGCGCGATCGAACGCAGATCGCAACGCTCGAACAGCGTTTCCCTCAACGGATCACGGTGCCCATGTACCTCGATCCAGACGATCCCGGCATGGCCTTTCTATGCGTTCAGAATCCGACGGGAGGCGTCTTTCCCGGCGACCGCATCCGTACCGACGTCAACGCTCGGGTCGGCACTCGACTGCATCTGACCACCCAGTCGGCGACACAGATCTACGCAGGCGACGGCGAGGCCGTGCACGACTACCGATTCACGTTGTCCGACGGGAGTTTCGTCGAACATGTCCCGAAGGTATCCATACCGCACGCCCGTTCGAGAAGTTCACAGACCGTCACGCTCGACATGACAGGCGATTCGGTGTTCGTCGGGTCCGAAAGCGTTGCGTCCGGTCGAATCGGTCACGGCGAGCGGTTTCTGTACGACATGTATCGATCTCGTACCTCGATTCGGATAGACGGCAGCATCGAGGCTGTCGACAACGTTCGGCTCGAACCAGCAGAGCGACCTTTCGGTCCGGGCGTTGTGGCGGCGTCGAACTACTACTCCACATTGCTCGTCGTCGCACCGAAGCGAGAGCTCGAGGTATTGAAAACCGGCTTCAATTCAATTCTGCGCGATACCCCCGGCGTCGTGGGCGCGGCCAGTATGTTGCCGAACTCGATCGGCATATCGGCCCGATTTCTCACCGACCGAGCACCGACGATGCAGGCCACCTACGAGGCACTCAGGACCGACGTTCGACGCGTCGTCCTCGGTCGCGGCCCCCTCAGAGCAAGGATGTGACATGGAAGCAACAGAAGTTCTCGGCTCCCGCTCGGACGAGAAGTACAGCGGGCGCATCGTGGACCCGGTCCACATCCCATGGGGTGATTCCAAGAAGCACCGGCAGTTCGTTCGGACCGCGGGCGATCGTGAACTGGCGTTACGGCTACCCCGTGGGACGTTTCTCGAAGTCGACACGGTGTTGTGGGACGACGGAGAGACGATCGTCGCGGTCGAGCGGCCGGAAGAAGACGCGATCGTCGTCCAGTTCGCGGACAACGTCGGTGCCGATGCCGTGCGACGAGCTCTGCTACTCGGTTATCTACTCGGTAACCAGCATGCACCGCTCGATGTCACGGCAGAGCGCGTCGCAACGCCGTTGATGACGAGTCCGGAAACGGCCGAGGCCACGTTGAAGGCGTTGCACATCACCGGCCAGGTGTCGCAGGTGGAGCTCGCTCGGAACGGATGGTCTAACACCTCCGCCGATCACCACCACGGCCACAGCCATGACTGATACTGGATCCATCGCCTACCTCAGCTGGATGCAGCTGTGCGACAGCGCATTTCCTTCCGGCCGATTCGTACACTCGAACGGTCTCGAAGCGTGGCTCGCCGGCAATTCCGCAGCGCGTGAACGCGACATCGCAGCGCTGGTTCAGTCGTACATCTCCGAGTCCGTGACCACCCTCGACGCCGTCGCTCTCGCATTGGCATGGAGTCACGAGGATATCGACGACTCTCTCGCCCTCGATTCGGCCCTGTCGACGCACAAGCTGTCCGAATCGGCCCGCCTGTCCTCGACGTTGTGCGGGCGACAATTAGCGCTCGTTGCCCAGCGTGTGCTCGCTCCGACCGCGGCATTGGACTACCTGGCCCGCGTACTCGACAACTCGACGCCGGGAAATCAAGCTGTGGTCGAAGGGATAGTGCATCGATGCCTCGGCATCGATCGGCATCTCGCGGTAGTGGGTTACCTGAGGTCGGCGTACTCCGGATTGCTCTCGGCCGCAGTCCGTCTCGGACGTGCCGGTCCGATGTGGGTGCAGCAGCAACTGTTCGACGACCGCTACTTTCTCGACACATGCGCACAGCGCGCGATCCGGACCGAATGGGCCGATGCCATGGCCTTCGTCCCGGAGCTCGAAATCTACGCCATGCAACACGAAACCAACTCGTCCCGCTTGTTTACCACCTGATCCTGAAAGGTTCTGACATGGAACGTCTCTCACATCGCACCGCCGCCACGGCGCTGCTGCTCGGTGCCACCCTCGTACTTTCGTCATGCGGCAGCCGGACAGGCGACGGCACCTCAGCCGACGGCGCCATGGGCGCCCCGAGTTGCGTCGACACATCCGGCGACACCGTCAAGATCGGCGCGATCAACTCGCTGTCCGGGCCCACGGCCATCAACGAGACCGTCATTCGCGACGCAATTACGATGGCCGTCGATGAGATCAACGCCTCCGGTGGAGTGCTGGGCAAGCAACTCGATCTGCTGGCCGAGGACGGGGCGTCCGAGCCGACCGTGTTCGCGGAGAAGGCCGAGAAGCTGATCAGCAGCGACTGTGTCGCAGCCGTTTTCGGCGGGTACACGTCTGCGAGCCGCAAGGCCATGCTGCCGGTGTTCGAGGACAACAATGCTCTGCTGTACTACGGCCAACAGTACGAGGGCCTCGAGGCCTCGAAGAACGTGTTCTACACGGGTGCGACGACCAACCAGCAGATCATTCCGGCTCTGGACTATCTCAAGGAGCAGGGCGTGAAGTCCCTCTACCTGGTCGGTAGCGACTACGTCTTCCCTCGGACATCGAATGCGATCGTCAAGGCCTACGCGGCCGCGAACGGTATCGAGATCCTCGGTGAGGATTACACCCCGCTGGGTTCGACGGATTTCTCCACCATCATCAACAAGGTCCGCACAGCGAATGCCGATGCTGTATTCAACGTCGTAGTCGGCGATTCGCTTGTCGCCTTCTTCCGCGAGTACACCAATGCCGGCCTCAAAGCTGCCGACATGCCGGTGATGTCGATGTGTGTAGGTGAGGAAGAGGTCCGCAGCATCGGTGTCCAGAACGTGGCAGGCCAGTTGGCTGCCTGGAATTACTTCCAGACGCTGGACACACCGACCAACAACACGTTCGTCTCCAGTTTCAAAGACATGTATGGACAGAACCGCGTGACCTCGGATCCTATGGAGTCGGCATATACAGCCGTCTATCTGTGGAAGAACACGGTCGAGAAGGCTGATTCGTTTGCGGTGGCGGATATTCAGGATGCTGCTGGTGGTGTCAGTTTCGCCGCTCCTGAGGGTGAGGTCGTCATCAACGGCGACAATCACCATATTTCCAAGACTGCGCGT
>NZ_JBMIRQ010000016.1:0-33735 GCF_049195265.1 Rhodococcus sp. MALMAid1271
CTCGCGGGTGACGCGGGTGTCGATCTCGGCGACGAGGGCGATGCGGCGGGCTTCGAGCAACTGGATCTGGTGGGAGACCGCGGCGGCGTCGGCGAGGAGTTGGTCCTCGCTCAGTTGCCAGATCTCCGTCGTCATGACCCAAACTGTATCGAACTGGTGTTCGATACACAACGATCGTCAAATCGAAAACTATTGCGCTGCATAACTATTCGCGAGCACATTCTTGTCGGTAGCTCGTGGTAGTCACCTACTCAGTGGCTGTGGACCGGATGCCTTCCGTGGCAGGCCGCCAATGCCCTTCGGTACGACGGGAAGCCGTGACAGTTGCCGTCTCGAACGAACTCGTACGTCAGGCCGTCAGTTCTTCGGACGAACTTCGTCAGCCTCTCGCGCAACGCTTTCCAGTTCGGCGCGATACTCGGCCCACCACTGCGCATCGCCGTCGGCCATGTTCTCGTTGCCCAGTCGTAGTCCAACCGAACTGTCGATGAGCTCGCGCACGATGTCCGCATGCCCGCAATGGCGGTTGGTCTCGGCTACCAGGTGCACCAGCACACGATGCAGATCGATGTTCTGCTTGTCTGCGGGCCAGTGCAGCACCGTGCCGGGGGAGTCCAATTCCAGGGCGGCGATCGTGGCGTCCGAATGCACCCACGCCTCGCGGTAGAGGGCGATGATCGACTCGGAGGACTCGTCGGCGGCGGCCCACATGTCGGAATTGAGCCGTGCGATGGCTGATTTCTCGAGTTCGGCGAAACGCGCCGGAAACTCACGACCGAACGTGAGCCCGAAGTAGCCGTACTCCACCAGCGCGAGGTGCTTCACCAGCCCCAGCAGGTTGGTACCGGTCGGGGTCATGGGCCGACGCATCTGGTACTCGGTGAGGCCGTCGAGCTTCCACAGCATGTTCTGGCGGGCGATCCGAAGGTACTGCCACAACATGTCTTTCATGACCGCCTCAGCTCACCGACGCGTGCCAGACCAGGGCCGCAGCCAAGGCTCCGAGCCCATTGAGCGACCAGTGCAGGGCGATGGGGGCGATCAAGCTGCCGCTGCGGCTGCGCAGCCACGTGAACACCACCCCGGCTGCAGCCGTCGCGGCGACGGCCAGTGCGATGCCTACGACCTGCCCGAAGACGCCGCCGCCGAGGAATCCGCTGAGCCCCACATTGCCTGCTGTCAGGCCGAGCGAGGACGCGATGTGCCACAGCCCGAACAGCAGCGAACCGGCGGCGAAGACGCCTCGCGCACCGTAAATGCGACCCAGGGTGCCGTGCAGAACTCCGCGGAATGCGAGTTCCTCGGGGATGACGGTCTGCAAGGGGATGACGATCATCGAGGCGATCAGGGCGGCTGAGACGGTGGCGTATCGATCGGCCATGAAGAAAGGTCGGGTGAGGGGCAGCAATGCGCCGATCGCCACGACGGTGAGGACGATCCCGACGGCGCCCAGCGCGTACAGCGAACCCGTCTTCCACTGTTTCGGAGACAGGCCCAGCTCGGCCCAGCCCAGGCCGCGGCGGTTCGAGAGGATCACCAACAGAATTGCGGCGATGGGAACCGTCGCGATACTGGCCCAGGCAGTGGTGAAGTGCGCGATGAGATTGGTCCCCACGAGCACCAGGACGACGACGGCGACGTCGAGATACGCGTGGAAGGCACGTCGGGGCACAGCGCTCCCGGCCGGGTTCACAGCAGGCATTGGAGCGAGTGTACTGACGTCAGCTGAGAGCGCCCGCAGAATCGAGGCTTCGATCGAGGCCTTTCCGGTCGTAGAGGAGGGTGAACACCAGGCCGAATACCAGCCCGATGAGCAGTCCGAGTGCAGTCATCGACACCGAATGGAGCAGGCCCGCGTCGAGTGAGGCGTTGAAGTACAGGATCGACCGGGTGCCGAGGAAGATCTGGTGCATGGGCTCGAACTGCGCGAGCCAGGTGAAGATCGGCGGGCTGGCCTCGAGGGGGATGGTGCCGCCCGAGGACGGCAACGCCAGAATGATGAACACGATCAGATTGACCAGCAATCCTGCCGTGCCGAATGCGGACATCACCGCCAGCGCCGTGACGCCGACCGCTGTGATCGCGAACGCGCCGTACATCCACAAGGTCCAGGCATGGGTGATCGGCATACCGAGCAGATGGCTGATCAGCAGATAGAGGGCCGAGACCAGCATGGCGAGGACGATCATCACCAGCCATTTCACGAGCAGCGTCTGGAAGCGATTGATCCGGGTCGGTCCACGATGGATGTACTTGGGACCGATTTCCGTTGGTGTGAATCCGAGTAGGCCGTCGACGAGGGTGCTGACGATGGTCGCACCGGTGAAGCCCGCCAGGACGAGCAGGAGCGCGTAGTAGAAGGCGGACAGGCCCCCGCCGGTGCCGTCGGGTAGAGGATCGTATTGGGTGACGATCACATCGATCGGCTGTGCGAGGGTGAGAGTGCTTGCACCGGCGAGCTGGGTGTCACCGAGCTGCTGGCGCACCTGTTCGGTGATCTGTTGTCCGACAGTCTGATTGACCGACTCGAATGCAGGTGTGGCGACTCCGGTCACGAGTGACATTCCGAAACTGCCCGCGCGCGGATTGGTGTAGACGGTGATGATCGGCTTTTCGACATCGCCGGGAATCACACTCGCCTGCGCGAGAATTCCCATTCTCTTCGTGAAATCGCTGGGAATGGCGATGGAACCGTAGACCTCGGCCGTCGACAGCATCGAGTCGGCCTGTGCCGGCCCGACCTGGCGAAATGCGACCTTCTCGGAGTCGACGTTCTGGAGCAGGCCGTCGACGATGTCGTTGCCGATGTTGCGTTGTTCGCCCGCGAGGGTGTCACCCTCGTCCTGGTTGACGATCGCGATGGGGAGGTCGTGCAGATTGCCTCGGGGGTCGAGTACGCCGCCGAGATACAGGGCGGCCAGAAACGACATCAACGCCGAGACCACCAGGATAGGAGCCAGCCAGAAACGCGGCGAACGAAGGACCTGGGTCACCGATCGAGGTGTTCTGTCGGAAGTCACCGGATCAGTGTCGCAAAATTCGAGGAACCCGCGAAACCGGAGCGCACATCCTGCTCCACTCGACGCACGAATCGGCAGAGTTTCGCCGACGAGAGCGAGGAGTGGAGCAGGAAACGAAACTGATCAGGCGGTTGCCCGACGCGGCAGCTTCCAGTCCGGACGTACCCAGTGGCAGGTGTATCCCTCGGGGTACTTCTGCAGGTAGTCCTGGTGCTCGGGCTCGGCCTCCCAGAAATCACCGGCCGCAGTCAC
Source organism: Rhodococcus sp. MALMAid1271 (assembly GCF_049195265.1). Classification (NCBI taxonomy): domain Bacteria; kingdom Bacillati; phylum Actinomycetota; class Actinomycetes; order Mycobacteriales; family Nocardiaceae; genus Rhodococcus; species Rhodococcus sp. MALMAid1271. The sequence continues at coordinate 3,273 of NZ_JBMIRQ010000016.1, forward strand.
CTCGGTGACGACCTTGCCCGGCCACAGTCCCGACGCGTCGACGTCGGCGATCGTGTCCTCTGCGATGCGCTTCTGCTCCTCGTTCAGGTAGAAGATCGCGGAGCGGTAGCTGGCTCCGATGTCGTTGCCCTGACGGTTCTTGGTGGTGGGATCGTGGATCTGGAAGAAGAACTCCAGCAGATCGCGGTACGAGGTCTTGGACGGGTCGTAGATCACTTCGAGGCCCTCGGCATGGTTGCCGTGGTTGCGGTAGGTGGCGTTGGGCACCTCGCCGCCTGTGTAGCCGACGCGAGTGGAGACCACACCGGGAAGCTTGCGGACGAGCTCCTCGGCTCCCCAGAAGCACCCTCCGGCGAGGATGGCGGTTTCGGTGGCTTCAGACATCGTTACTCCTTGTGCTCTATCGATCGATACGTGGGTTCCAACGAACGAGCGGTCGTCATAATTCCGAGTCGTGGGTGCGTTCGCCGACCTCGAGAACGAGTTTGCCGGTATTGGCACCGTCGAACAACAGGTTCAGCGTCGAACCGAAGGCGGTGATGCCGCCGATCTCGATCTGCTCGCGCGCGGTCATCTTGCCGCTGGTGAGCAGTTCCGACAACGCGGCGATGCCCTCCTGGTAGCGGTCCAGGTAGTCGAAGATGATGAACCCCGTCATCGACGCGCGATTGATCAACAGCGACAGGTAGTGCGCCGGGCCGGGCTGTAGTTCGGTGGCGTTGTAGCCGGAAATGGCCCCGCACAGCACTACTCGCGCACCCTTGCGTAGTCGCGACAGCGCGGCATCGAGAATCTCACCACCGACGTTGTCGAAATACACGTCGATGCCCTTCGGTGCGGCCGCCTTCAATCCTTGGTACACCGATTGGTTCTTGTAGTCGATCGCTGCGTCGAAGCCCAGTTCCTCGGTGAGCCAGGCGCATTTCTCGGGTCCGCCGGCAATGCCGATCACCGTGGCCCCCTTGGCTTTCGCGATCTGTCCCGCGATGCTGCCCACGGCTCCGGCGGCTCCGGAGATCACCACGGTGTCGCCCTCGGCGAGCTTGCCGACGTCCATCAGGCCGAAGTACGCAGTCAGCCCGGGGAAGCCGAGCGCGCCCAGCCAGGTGGGTGCGGGGGCGACGGCTTCGTCGACCTTCTGTACCCCGGTGCCGTCGGACAGGGCATGCTCGGTGACCCCGAACGAGCCCGAAACGATCTCGCCCACTGCGTAATCGGGATGGTGAGATTCCAGAACCCGGCCCACGGCATGCGCTCGCATCACGTCACCGATACCGACGGGCGGCACGTAGGAACGCGCATCGTTGAGCCAGCCCCGCATCGCGGGATCCAGAGAGACGTAGTCGACCGTGACGACGAACTCGCCTTCGGCCGGGGTCGGAATCGGTTCCTCGGTGAGGTTCCACGTCGATTCGTCGGGTCGCCCCACTGGACGCTGCGCCAATCGGATCTGACGGTTCACAGATGTCATCTACCGTTCCTTCCACGTCGAAGACAGTTCACTTCGACACTAGGGCAGAATGACTTCACGATGACCAACGCGCCGAACACCACCCGCCTCGCCCCCCGACTCGTCGCCAGCGATGTCGACGGGACTCTTCTCGACCAGCACGAACGGGTCACCGAACGGACTCGGCGAGCCGTCTCGGCGGTCGTGGCCGACGGCGTGCCCTTCGTGCTCTCCACCGGTCGGCCACCGCGGTGGATCCATCCGGTCGTCGACCAGTTGGGATACGCCCCGATGTCGGTGTGCGCCAACGGTGCGGTGATCTACGACGCCGCGTCGGACCGAGTGCTCAGTGCCGAAACCCTCTCGGTCGAGACGCTGCAGTGGTTGGCCGAGATCGCCTACCGGGCGCTGCCCGGCTGCGGCCTCGCCGCCGAGCGGGTGGGTCTGACCGCGCACGACTCGGCAACCCCGCAGTTCGTCAGCTCCCCCGGCTACGAGCACGCCTGGCTCAACCCCGACAACGTCGAGACAACCGAGGACGACGTGGTCGAGACCCCGGCGGTCAAGCTGCTCATTCGCCTGACGTCCACCACCAGCGGCCACATGGCCGACGTGCTGTCCCCGTTGATCGCCGGCCGCGCCGACCTGACCTTCTCCACCGACAACGGACTGATCGAATTGTCCGCTCCCGGCGTGACGAAGGCCTCGGGCCTGGCCAGGGTTGCCGAATCTCTCTCCGTGGACATGGCCGACATCGTGGCCTTCGGCGACATGCCCAACGACGTGCCGATGCTGTCGATGGTCGGACTCGGCGTCGCTATGGGCAACGCACATCCGGCGGCCGTCGCGGCGGCGAACGAGCAGACCGTCAGCAACGCCGAAGACGGGGTGGCGCGGGTCCTCGAACGCTGGTGGTGACCTGCCGAGACCGGATCAGCGCCGGACGACGCGTCGGCCCGGCCACATCCGGCCACGCACGTCACTGAACACGATGCGCACTGCTCGGCCGTCGCGCTGGGCGTGAATGTGCAGGTGCGGCTCGGTGGAGTTCCCCGAATTCCCGACGTTGCCGAGCAGTTGGCCGACGTGGACCTGCTCGCCTGCGGCTACGGCGACACTGCCCTTCTTCAGATGTGCGATCAGGATCTCCTCGGAGCCATCGCTGAGAACGACATGATTGCCCGCCGGCTTGCGAGGGTCGAGGTTGCCGTCGTCCAATCCGTCGCCGCACCGCACGACGGTTCCGTCGATGGGGGAGTGGACCGGACTTCCGAACGCGTAGTAGTCCTCGTCGGATCTCGCGAGAATTCCGCGGTGCGAGGACCCTCGACGGTCCACCATCACCAGATCCACCGCGGCGCGCTGAAGCGGAGCCACCCAGTGGTGGTTGAGCAGTCTGCCCTCGCCAGCGAGCACCGTCCACTGCGCCCCGTCTACCGGAAACCGTGGCCGAAGCGCACTCGAATCACTCACCGCGAGAGCGCGGCTCGCAATTGCGGCCGAGACAGCAGCAATGGTCGCCGCCGCTCCGAATGCGAATGTTTCGGTATCGAACCCGGCGGGCCAGTGGTCGATTCTCAGTGCCGACACCGCGCACACCATCAGCAACACCGCATCGATCGGACGGTACGGAATGCCGAACGTCGTCGACGACGGTATCGAGAAGAAGACGCCGAGTACGGTCGTGGCGAGAACGAGCAGTAGGGACCCGATCCAAGCCCCACCGTTCTCGGCCGTCCAGCAACCGGTGACGCCCTGGGTCACTACTGCGAGCCACACCAGCTGCGGGATCGAGGACAACAACACGACGCGCGTTCGCGTGGTCATCAGTCCACGCTACCCACCAAAAGCGCGAAAGGGCCGAGTCGCCATGACGACTCGGCCCTTTCACATGGACATCTCAGCCCGCGGGTGCCGGTTCAACCGGTGCCGCGGCGGGTTTCTGCATCTCCGCGTCGTAGGTGTCGTTGTACGTCTTGATCACCGTGGTGACGATTCCGGTGAGTTCGTTGAAGATCAACGAGCCGTTCTCGAAATCGGTACGGAAGCCTTCCGGCACCCGGAACTCGTCGGTGATCGGTAGGCCGAGAATGCCGTCGACGCCACCCTGCTGCACGTATTGCTGGAAGATCTTGCCGATGACGGCCACAGCCTGACCGGCCATGTTGGTGATGATCTCGCCGTTGGCGAACTGCGCCTTCTCTCGGCCGCCACTGACCTGCACCAGACCGCTCACCGGGACCCCGAGGGCTCCGGTCTCGCCGCCCGAGGCCAGCCACTTCTGCGCGACGGGACTGGTTGCCGCCAATCTCTGCAACTCGGCGACCAACGCCGGGATGTTCTCTCCCAGAGTGGAACTGGCATTGGTTCCGGGGCGTGACGGGGCAGCATCGGTCACCGCGGTATCGGGGGAGGGCTCGGGGGCGGTGTCCGGCGCGGCGGGCGCGCCGTCCCCGCCGCCGAGGTTCGCGGCCGCGATGTCTCGGATCTCCCCGAGGCGGGCGTATCCGGCATTACCCGGGCATTCGGTGTTGCCGACGTCGCGGTGTCCGAAGATGACCGGCAGATCGATGCTCTTGCCCTTGCCGACGAACGTGAAATTCGTTCCCTCGGACGTCATCGTCGTGGTGCCCTTGGGATCGAGTCCGGCCAGGCCGAGTCGCCAACCGAGGAACTTGCCGACGGAGTCGACGGTTTCCTGCGAGGGATCCTCGGTGGAGTAGTCGCCCATCATGGCAACTCCGACGGTGTTCTCGTTGAATCCGCCTGCGTGTGCGCCCTGAACCGCCTTGTCGAGGCCACCGGCACGGCCTTCGAAGATCTGGCCGTACTTGTCGACGAGGGCGTTGTAGCCGATATCGCACCAGCCCAGCGTCTGCGCGTGGTAGGCGTAGATAGCGCGGACGATTTCGGCCGATTCGGACTTGGAGTAATCGTTGCTGCCTGCGGTGTGGTGCACGGTGGCACCACCGATGAAGTCGTCGTACGTCGGTGTGGCGCAACGGATCGACTCGTCGGCACCCCACTGCGCGCGGGTGATCACGTTGGGGCCTGCGTTACCGGCGACCGGAGTGGCGATGTCGCTGAGCGCCGAGTCGGCCGGCGATGTGCCGGGAGTGATGAGTACGGCGCTGATGTCGTTGACCGCCGCAGCCAACTGCTCTGCCGGATTCGCCTGGTTCGGATCTGCTGCCGGATCTGCCGGTGCAGGCTCGGCCGCAGCCGGATCCATCGCGGCCGGATCGAGTGGAGCCGGATCCTGTTGGCGCAGTGATGTGCTCGACGACGCAGGGGTGTAACCGAGGGGCTGCTCGGCGGCGGGGGCCCCGTCCACGGGTGCATCACCGGAGGGCATCTCGACCACCGGAATCTCGGGTACCGGCGCAACGGCAGAACCCTCCGGCGCTGCGCTCCCGGTCAGCGGCGTCAGCAGGACCTGCACGGCCTTGGTCATTCCGACGAAAATCGGTTCGGTGCCCTGCTTTGCGGGCGAAGGGGCGGAGTCGTCGGCGTTGCTGTCCACCGGCGCGGTCTCGAGCCACGGGCCCCAGGATCCGTCCTCGAGTTGGCGGCGAACCTGCGCGGACGCGCCGTTCAGCTCCTCGGACGTCAACGCCACCATGCTGAACGGGGTGTCCTGCGAGATTTCCTTCACGGCGGCACCGAGCGGCGGGCCAGTGGGGTCCGCAGCCTCGGGGTTGATCGGCGCGGACGCATCGACCCTGGGAATCGGTGCCTGCGCGGTCGCGTTCCCCGGCGCAGGGGTGGTGAGCCCGGGAATGTCCGGAATTTCGATCGGCGGGATCACGATCGACTCGGGCAGGGGCAGGTATTTGAGATCGGAGAGCCGCAGATCCGGCAGCGGTAGGCCGGTGAGCTGTTGCAGCGGAATCACGATGTCCGGTGCGGCGCTCAGTGCGGTCTCGACGATCGTGGTGGGCACGGTGACCGGGGTTGTCTCGTTGGCCGGTCGAACTCCGGTTGTCGTGCTGTCGGTGAGCCCTGCGACCGCAAACGGGGTCGCTACGGCGAGCAGTGCGACAGCACCGAGAACGATCGACGGCTTCGTTCGACGGTTCGGCAAGGCGGTACTCCCTGGTTGGTGGTAGGTACGCGTCGTAGGATCATGGGTGCCGAACAACAAAAATCACATCAGCACCATGAGTCCCATCAGACACAAGGCTAAACCTTAGCTTGACGGTTAGCCATTGGCGGGAGTTCCGGTGACGCGGCGCGTCGGGAATCTTTCGGGGTCGTTCCGCCGGCTCCACTCCTGTACCCCTGGGTCGTTCCGCAGGCTCCACTGCTGTACCCCTGGGTCGTTCCGCAGGCTCCACTGCTGTACCCCCGGGTCGTTCCGCAGGCTTCACTCCTGTACCCCTGGGTCGTTCCGCAGGCTTCACTCCCGGCCCCCTACGCTTCCGAGCTGTGACTGTGCACTTCATCGGAGCCGGACCAGGCGCTGCCGACCTGCTCACGCTGCGGGCCGTCGAACTGCTGCGCTCGAGCCCGGTCTGCGTCTACGCAGGCACCTACATCGACGACGCGATCCTCGACCACTGCCCAGCAGGCACCCGCCTCGTCGACACCGCGAAACTCGACCTCGACGCCATCACCGCCGAACTCGTCGCCGCCCACCGGCGCGGCGAGGACGTCGCTCGACTGTGCTCGGGCGACCCGTCCCTCTACTCGGCGCTCGCCGAACAGTCCGCGCGGCTCGACGCAGCGGACGTCCCCTGGGACGTCACACCCGGCGTCCCTGCCTACGCTGCCGCTGCCGCCTCGCTCGGCGTCGAGCTGACAATGCCCGAGGTGACGCAATCGGTGGTGCTCACCCGCGCCCAGGCTCGCTCGACGGCGATGCCGAGCACCGAAGCACTGCAGAATTTCGCGGCCACCCGCGCCACGCTGGCGCTGCACCTGGCCATCACCCGCACCCGCATCATCGCCGACGAACTCGCCGAGTTCTACGGGCCGCAATGCCCCGCCGTCGTCGTCTTTCATGCCAGCAAGCCGGACGAATTGCTGCTGCGCGGCACCCTGGCCGATATCGCCGACCAGGTCGAGGCCGCGGGACTGCGTCAGTCCGCGGTGATCCTGGTCGGACCGGCCCTTTCCCGACGCCTCGTCACCGAATCACACCTGTACGACGCCTGCCGGGACCGTTCGTGAACATCCACCTGATCGGTATCGGTGGCGGACATCCGGACCAGATCACCGTCCAGGCCATCGAGAAAATGCGGGCCGTCGATGTGTTCATCGTGGCAGACAAGGGGGCCTCCGTCGGCGATCTCGCGGCCGCCAGGCAGATGATCCTCGAACGTCACCACGGTGGCAGCTACCGGCTGATCGAGGTGCCCGACCCGCAGCGTGACCGATCACCCCGGCAGTACCAGAGCGCCGTCTCGGATTGGCACGATGCCCGCGCCCGCGCCTACGCCGAGGTGCTCGACGGGCTCGCGGCCGGCACAGTCGTGGGGTTCCTGGTCTGGGGCGACCCGGCCCTCTACGACAGCACGATTCGCGTGGTCGAGCAGATCGCGGCGATGCGTAAGGACGTCGAGTTCGACGTCACACCCGGCATCTCGAGCGTGTCGATGTTGGCGGCGAGCCACAAATTGGTGCTCAACCGCATCGGTGGTCCGATCGTCATCACCACCGGTAGGAATCTGGCCGCAGACGTCGCTGCCGGTCTGGACAATCTCGTCGTCATGCTCGACGGAAACCTGACCTGCAGTGCGCTGACCGGCGCGGACTGGGAAATCCACTGGGGGGCCAACCTGGGTACCAGCGACGAGAAGCTGGTGGCCGGCAACCTCGACGAGGTACTCGGCGACATCCGCCTCGCCCGCGACGAGGTCAAATCCCGGCACGGCTGGGTGATGGACACCTACCTGCTCCGCCGCGCCGGACAATGACGCCGAGCCCGTGGCCCGACGCCTGGCGGGGCAGAGCCGTCACGATCGTCGGATACCCTGGTTGCCCGTGACTGCTGTGAGCCCCGAGACCACCACTTCCGACGCCTCCGCGACCGGCCGATACGACCTGATCGTCGTCGGATCCGGGTTCTTCGGACTGACCGTGGCAGAACGGGCGGCGTCCCAGCTGGGCAAGCGTGTCCTGGTGCTGGATCGGCGGCACCACCTGGGCGGCAACGCCTACTCGGAGGCCGAGCCCGAGACCGGTATCGAGATCCACAAGTACGGTGCGCACCTGTTTCATACCTCGAACAAGAGGGTCTGGGATTACGTCAACCAGTTCACCGACTTCACCGGCTACCAGCACCGCGTGTTCGCGCTGCACGGCGGCCAGTCCTACCAGTTCCCGATGGGACTGGGACTGATCTCGCAGTTCTTCGGCAAGTTCTTTTCGCCCGATCAGGCCCGCGCGTTGATCGAGGAGCAGTCCAGCGAGTTCGACTCCAAGGACGCGCAGAACTTCGAGGAGAAGGCCATCTCGCTGATCGGCCGTCCCCTGTACGAGGCGTTCATCCGCGACTACACCGCCAAGCAGTGGCAAACCGATCCGAAGCATCTGCCCGCAGGCAACATCACCCGGCTGCCGGTCCGCTACACCTTCGACAACCGCTACTTCAACGACACCTACGAGGGCCTTCCCGTCGACGGCTACACCGCGTGGCTCGAGAACATGACACGCGACGAGAAGATCGAGGTACGGCTGAACACCGACTGGTTCGACGTGCGGGACCAGATCGTGGCGGAGAGTCCGAACGCCCCTATCGTGTACACCGGACCCTTGGACCGCTACTTCGACTACTCCGAGGGCGAATTGGGTTGGCGCACCATCGACTTCGAGACCGAGGTGCTGCAGACGGGTGACTTCCAGGGCACGCCGGTGATGAACTACAACGACGCCGATGTCCCGTTCATCCGCATCCACGAGTTCCGGCACTTCCACCCCGAACGCGATTACCCGACCGACAAGACGGTCATCATGCGGGAGTTCTCGCGCTTCGCCGAGAGCGGCGACGAGCCGTACTACCCGATCAACACTCCCGACGACCGGACCAAGCTCGAGTCCTACCGCGCCCGCGCGAAGGCCGAAGCCGCCGCCAACGGAGTGCTGTTCGGCGGTCGGCTCGGCACGTATCAGTACCTGGACATGCACATGGCCATCGCCAGCGCACTGAACATGTACGACAACATCTTGGCCCCGCACTTCGAGACCGGCGCACCCTTGGCGGGTGACAAGTGACCGGCAAGCACCTGCTCGCCGACGGTGTTGCCGACGCGGCCCCGGTGCTCGGGACATCATTGCTGCAGCGCGTGTTGCTCCCGCGCTCGGGTGAACCGCTCGACGTACGCACGCTGTATCTCGAAGAGGCGCTCACCAACGCCAAACGTGCGCACTCGCTGTCGCGCACCTCGCTGACCATCGGTGCCGAATCCGAGGTCTCGTTCTGCACCTACTTCAACGCCTTCCCGGCGAGCTACTGGCGGCGCTACAGCATCCTGAAGTCCGTGGTGCTGCGCGTCGAGGTGTCCGGCCATTGCCGAATCGACGTCTACCGCTCCAAGGCCGATGCCTCGCGCATTCACGTCGAGGGCCGTGAGGCCGTGGACGGCGATGCGGCGCAAGAGTTTCTGATCGATCTCGGTCCATTCGAGGACGGTGGCTGGATCTGGTTCGACATCACCTCCGACTCCGAGGTGGTGCTCGAGAGTGCGGGTTGGTACGCCCCGATCGAGGCCCCGGGCGAGGCGACTGTCGCGGTCGGCATCCCCACGTTCAACCGGCCGACCGACGCCGTCAAAGCCCTTGTCGCCCTTGGCTCCGATCCACTGGTGCTCGATGTGATCGAGGCCGTCATCATGCCGGATCAGGGCACCCGCAAGGCGAAGGACGAGCCCGGGTTCGCCGAGGCCGAAGCGGCTCTCGGTGGTCGGCTGGCCATCCACGACCAGGCCAATCTCGGTGGGTCGGGCGGATACAGCCGCATCATGTACGAGGCGCTGAACAACACTGCCTGCCAACACATTCTGTTCATGGACGACGACATCGAAATCGAGCCCGATTCGATTCTGCGTGCGCTGGCCATGTCTCGATTCGCCAAGGTGCCCACGCTCGTCGGCGGTCAGATGCTCAACCTGCAGGCGCGCAGTCACCTGCATGTCATGGGTGAAGTGATCGATCGCGGCAACTTCATGTGGACCGGCGCGCAGAACGTGGAGTACGACCACGACTTCTCCGAGGACCCCCTGCGCACCAGCAAGCTGCTGCACCGGCGGATCGACGTCGACTACAACGGCTGGTGGATGTGCATGATTCCGCGCGTCGTCGCCGAGGAACTCGGGCAGCCTCTGCCGTTGTTCATCAAATGGGACGACGCCGAATACGGCCTGCGCGCCAAGGATGCCGGATATCCGACGGTGACGCTTCCTGGTGCGGCGATCTGGCACATGGCGTGGAGCGACAAGGACGACGCCATCGACTGGCAGGCGTACTTCCACCTCCGTAACCGCCTGGTGGTCGCGTCGCTGCACATGCCGGGTGACGGCAAGGGCCTGGTGCTCGACACCGTCAAGGCCACGATCAAGCACCTGCTGTGCCTCGAATACTCGACGGTGGCCATCCAGAATCTGGCGATCCGCGACTTCCTGGCCGGCCCCGAGCACATCCTCGACATCCTGCCCACCGCACTTCCGACGGTGCACGCACTGCGCAAGGAATTTCCCGACGCAGTCGTCGTCGGCAGCTCCACGGAGTTGCCACTGGCCTCGGGAGAAGAAGTCGGTGCGGTCGGCCTGCCGACCAACCCGATCTCGAAGGTTCGTCGTCTGGCCAAGGGTCTGCTGCACAATGTCCGGCCGGCTCATGAGCAGCACCACGAGCGCCCGCAGCTCAACGTCCCTACCCTGGACGCGCGCTGGTTCCTGCTCTCACAGGTGGACGGCGTCACCGTCACCACCGCCGACGGCCGCGGCGTCGTCTACCGCAAGCGGGACCGCGCGCAGGCCGCCGCGCTGCTCAAGGAGGCCCTGGCATTGCGCAAGCAGCTGGCCGCCGAATTCCCTGCCCTCAAAGCTCGGTACCGTGATGCCGTGCCGCAGCTGACCAGTAAGGAAACGTGGGAACGTGTCTTTCGTTACCAGGCGTAAAGGGCAGAGCGAGGCACCGGCGGAAGTCCGGATCCTCGAGCAGGTGCAGCGCACCGTCGGTGCCGCCCCCGGCGCGATCACCGTCGCACGGGGCATGTCGCACTTCGGTGAACATGCCCTCGGTTGGGTCGCGATCGCCGGCATCGGTGCTGCGCTGGACGCGCCCCGCCGCCGACAGTGGGCCTCGGTGGCCGTCGGTGCGGTCGGCTCGCATGCCGCGTCGATCGTCATCAAACGGATCGTGCGAAGGCCACGTCCCCATGACCCGGCCGTGCGCATCAACGTCTCGACGCCCAGCAAGCTGAGCTTTCCGTCCTCGCATGCGACATCGACCACAGCCGCCGCGGTTCTCCTCGGCCGGGTGACCGGGCTACCGTTACCGGCGGTCCTCGTCCCACCCATGCTGCTTTCGCGCTTGGTGCTCGGAGTCCATTACCCCACCGATGTGCTGGCCGGATCGGCACTCGGCGCGTTGACGGCTGCGGCCGTCGTGAAGTTCGAAGGAGACAAATGAGCGAGGATGCCGCACCCGTAGGCGCACCGCCGAAGAACCTCGCGGACGGCATCGTCAAGGCGCTGCGTCCGCGTCAGTGGGTCAAGAACGTCCTGGTGCTCGCAGCGCCGCTCGCTGCGGGTTCGGTCACCGAGGGCGAAGTCCTGCTCCCGGTCGCATTGGCCTTCGTCGTCTTCTGCTTCGCGGCCTCGGGCATCTACCTCGTCAACGACGCGCTCGATGTCGAGGCCGATCGCGCCCACCCGACCAAACGGTTCCGGCCGATCGCGGCGGGGGTGCTGCCGGTCAACGTCGCGTACGCCATGGCGGTGGTGTCCCTTGCCCTGGCCATCGGGCTCTCGTTCATCGCCAACTGGAAGCTCGCCCTGGTCATCGGTGTCTACATTGCCGTTCAGTTGGCGTACTGCTTCGGGCTCAAGCACCAGGCCGTGCTGGACATCTGCATCGTGTCCTCGGGCTTCCTGCTTCGCGCCATTGCAGGCGGGGTTGCCGCATCCATCCCGCTCTCGCAGTGGTTCCTGCTGATCATGGCGTTCGGGTCGCTGTTCATGGCGGCAGGTAAGCGCTATGCCGAGCTGCATCTCGCCGAACGGACCGGGGCGAAGATTCGTAAGTCGCTCGAGAATTACACCACTACATACCTGCGCTTCGTCTGGACGCTGTCCGCGACGGCCGTCGTGCTCTGTTACGGCCTGTGGGCCTTCGAGCAGGATGCCGAAACGGACACCAACTGGTTCGCCATCTCGATGATTCCGTTTACCATCGCAATCCTGCGATATGCAGTGGATGTCGACGGCGGCGAGGCAGGCGAACCCGAAGAGATCGCGTTGGGAGACAGGGTTCTGCAGCTACTCGCCATAGCGTGGATCGGAGTGGTTGGTGTCGCTGTCTACCTCGCCTGACCAGCGAGACACGTGGGAGGAGGACTTCGCTCGGGGATCGATCACCAGGCCCGTCTTCTGGGTCGGGGCCGTGGTCACCGGAGCGTTGTTCCTCTGGGGTGCGTGGGAACGCCGCTGGATCGCCGACGACGGTTTGATCGTGCTGCGTACCGTCCGCAACCTGCTGGCCGGAAACGGCCCGGTGTTCAACGCAGGCGAGCGGGTGGAGACCAACACCAGCACCATCTGGACCTACCTCGTGTACGCCGCCAGCTGGCTCAGCGAAGGTCGACTCGAATACGTCGTCCTGACGATCGCGCTCGTGCTGTCCACCGCGGCCGTCGTCATTGCGATGATCGGCACCTTCGCACTGCGTGGTCGCACGGCAACGCGCACCCTGTTCCTTCCTGCCGGAGTGCTCGTCTACATCGCGGTTCCTCCGGCCCGCGACTTCGCGACCTCGGGACTCGAGACCTGCCTCGTCATCTTCTGGTTGGCGACGCTGTGGCTGTTGATGGTTCGCTGGGGTCAACGCCGCAGCGGCGGTGCCGAGTTGCTGCTGCTCGCCTTCTTCGCCGGTCTCGGCCCGCTGGTGCGTCCGGAGCTGTCGATCGTTGCCGTCTTGGCACTGGCGATGATCTTCCTGGCTCCGCAGAGCTGGTGGTCCAGATTCCGTGTGTTCGCGTTCGCCGGCGCGGTGCCGGTGCTGTACCAGATCTGGCGGATGGGCTACTACGGACTGCCGTACCCCAATACCGCGGTGTCGAAGGATGCGGGCGGAGCCAAGTGGGCGCAGGGTTTCGCGTACCTGTCGAACCTGGTGGGGCCGTATCTGCTGTGGTTGCCGCTTGTGCTTCTCGTGGTGGCGGCAGTGCTGTCCGCGCCGCGTGTTCGGGTGTCGCTGCCGCGCTCGATCGGCGGTTGGCTCGCAGCGCTGCGGACACCGTCCGCCGTCGTGGTTTTCGCCCTGCTCAGTGGATTCGTGCTGGCGGTGTACGCCATACGGGTCGGTGGCGACTTCATGCACGGCCGAACCTTGCTGCCTGCATTGTTCACCCTGCTGTTGCCGATTTCGGTGCTGCCCGTCGCTGTGCCCGAACGATGGTCTGCGGATCGGGCCATGGCGGTATTCGTCGCTGATGTATTCGTGTGGGGCGCCATAGTCGTCTGGGCTGTCGTCGCAGCGAATACGACGGGGATGCCGCAGGGTTCGATCGTCGGCCGGAGCGGCATCGTCGACGAGCGCGCGTTCTACTCCCTCAACACCGGGCACGCCCATCCGATTCTGGCCTCGGACTATCTCGATTACCCGCGAATGCGTGCGATGGTCGAAGCGATCGAGGACACCCCGGACGGCGGCCTGCTCCTGCCCTCGGCGCAGTTCACGTACTGGGACGTTGTTCCGCCACCGCTTCCCATCCCCGAGGGTGGGGTCGGCCACACCGTGTATTTCCTGAACCTCGGAATGACTAGCATGAACGTCGGTCTCGACGTGCGGGTGATCGACCAGATGGGTCTGGCGTATCCGTTGGCCTCGCACACCGAGCGGCTCGAGAACGGCCGGATCGGGCACGACAAGAACCTCTACCCGGATTGGGTGGTGGCAGATCTCGGGCTCGTCGACGTGCATCCCTACTTGCCCTGGTACATGGACGAGGACTGGGTCACCGAAGCCGAAGTGGCCCTGACCTGCCCCGATACCCAGGAACTGATCGCCTCGTACCGGGCTCCGTTGACGAAGCAATTGTTCGTCCGAAATTTCAAGCGGGCGTTCTTCTACGCCGGATATCGATTCGATCGAGTGCCGAAGTACGAAATACAGCGATGTGATCTTCCGGCCCCGATATTGAAGTCCGACAATTAGATGCGAGGGCACGATCGGGTCACCGGGTTGCGCCGAATGGGTCTCGACGCCAAGATGAGCTGTCTCGATCGTGTAACGGCCGGCGTACTTCGCACGATATGTGCGGAGGATGTGTATGCGCCCGACTCCGGTCGGGCGACGAAACATGATGAACTTGCGAGATCAATCGTTGATTGCGTAACCGATGTGACGACGAAGCAGCTGAGAGGTCGAGTGCATGCTGGGTAGATGGAAGAGCCGGTCCGCGGATGAGCGTGGCGGGGACAAGCAAGCGGGGTCATGGGGACGCCGCGCCGCCACGTCCATGCTGATGGCGGTGGTCCTGCCGCTGGGATTGGCTGTAGCAGGCGGTGGTGCAACGGCCAACGCAGCGTTCGACAGCAATGCCATCGACGTCTGGACCGACTCGAGCATGGGCCCGATCAAGAGCCGTGTCTGGCGCGCTGCGGACGGCAACACCAACCGCGTCGTCTACCTCCTCGACGGGCTGCGGGCCACCTCCGACATTTCCGGTTGGGAGCACGAGACCGACGCAGGTGCTGTGTTGGCTGCTTACAACATCAATGTCGTCGAGCCGGTCGGCGGACAGTCGAGTTTCTACTCCGATTGGTACGCACCCTCGAACTTCAACGGGCAGAAGACCACCTACAAGTGGGAAACCTTCCTCACCCAGAATCTGCGCGAGAACCTGCGTGACAACTGGGGCTTCAACCCCAATCGCAACGGCGTCATCGGTATCTCGATGGGCGGCTCGGCTGCACTGACGCTGGCCGCGTACCACCCGGACCAGTTCAGCTACGCGGGCTCGCTGTCCGGCTACCTGAATATCTCTGCTCCCGGCATGCGCGAGGCAATGCGCCTGGCCCTGCTGGACTCGGGCCGGTACAACATCGACGCGATGTGGGGACCGCCGTGGGATCCGGCGTGGCTGCGCAACGACCCGTTCGTCTTCGCTCCTCGTCTGCGTGACAACGGCACTCGCGTGTGGGTCTTTGCAGGCAGCGGCCTGCCGGGCGGACTCGATCGCCCGCAGAGCTTCATCGACTACTACAACACCGCCAACGGCATGGGGCTCGAAGCGATCGCACTGGCCAACAGCCGTGCTTTCCAGATCCGCATGGCCAGTATCGGTGCCACCAACGTCACCTACGCGTTCCCGGCCGTCGGTACCCACCAGTGGGGCTACTGGGGCGAGCAGATCCGCATCATGGCTCCTGATCTCAGCGCCAACATCGGTAACTGATCGCCCTCGAGACGTTTCGGTCGTTTCACCCGTTTTGCGGCCCCTAGTGACAACTCACGACTTTTCGGGGCTGTTCAGCGGGGGTGGAGCAGGATAGTCTCCTGTTTCGGGGAAGCGGCGAGATGAAACTGGGACGCTGATCACAGTTTTGCCTTGGAACCGCTCGATGGAATAACCTCCATCGAGCGGTTCTTCTTTCTCAGCAGAACCACAGCTTGTCCAGCCTTTCAGCTTTACTTCGGCCTCGCGGGGCCACCAGTTAGCCCTGTTCGATTGCCGGGGGCCGCTACGACAGCGGAGACCGCGTAGATGAGAGAGAGCACGATTCATGCGATTTGCCGGCCTCAGCAGCACATCGAAGGCCCCTTCACGTTGGCGTCAGCGCCTGCTCGGAGTGGGAGCTGCAGCGCTCGTCCTTCCCCTGGCCGCCGGTGTCGTCGGTGGAGCTGTCGCTGTGGCGGCACCCGCGTCCGTCGCGCACCAGAGCCCGGCCGGTGGCCGTGAGGATCTGATCGTCCCGTCCGAGATGGGCCCGATCAAGGTTCAGGTCCAGTGGGCTGCCCGCGGCGGAAGTGCTGCTCTCTACTTGCTCGACGGACTGCGTGCCCGCGACGACCGCAACGCCTGGACGTTCGAGACCAACGCCCAGGATCAGTTCGCCAACGACGACGTGACTCTGGTCATGCCGGTCGGCGGTCAGTCCAGCTTCTACAGCGACTGGTACACCTCCTCGAACTTCAACGGCCAGGAAGTCACCTACAAGTGGGAGACGTTCCTGACCGAGGAACTGCCTGCGTTCCTCGAGAACTACGGTGTCTCGCGCACCAACAACGGCGTCCTCGGCCTCTCCATGGGCGGTTCGGCCGCTCTGACGCTCGCCGCGTACCACCGCGATCAGTTCAAGTTCGCCGGCTCGCTCTCGGGCTACCTGAACATCTCCGCGCCCGGCATGCGCGAGGCCATCCGCGTTGCGATGCTCGACGCAGGCCGCTTCAACGTCGACTCCATGTGGGGACCGCCGTGGAACCCGGCGTGGCTGCGTAACGACCCGTTCGTCTTCGCACCGAAGCTGCAGGGCCTGTCGCTGTACATCTCGGCCGCCAGCGGGTTGCCCGGCGAGTTCGATCACCCGTCCGCGCCGATCGATTTCTACAACACGGCCAACGGCATGGCCCTCGAGGCAATCTCGCTCGCCAACACTCGTGCCTTCCAGATTCGCATGACCGCTCTCGGTATCCCCGCGACCTACAGCTTCCCGTCCAACGGCATTCACGCATGGCCGTACTGGGGCGCGGAGCTGTGGAAGGCTCGTGGCCAGATCCTGGACGCGCTCAACGCCTGACAGCACTCGACTGACGATGCTCGGAACATGCCGCCCCACGTGATGTACGTGGGGCGGCATTTCTGATTCGGCCCGCCCGATTCATCCCCTCTGTTCACAATCGCACCACCAGTCACAGCGCGTCTGCTGTCCGTCGGCATCGCGCACGTGTAGAAAGACATACGAAGCATGTCTCGATACGAGACCTTCGAGAAGTCACATCGAAAGAGAGTCACCATCATGCGCACTGGGCTTGTTCGCTTCGGTCGGAGCACGTCGGCCGGCACACGGGGCCGGCGAGCCGCAGCAGCACTGGCCGTTGCGTCGGCGCTGATGGTTCCCTTCGCGACGGCGACGGCGACTGTGGCCGCGGCCGCCCCGGTGGCCCACACCGCGCCCGTCTCGCACACCGGACCTGCATACACCCAGACCTCCGGCGCGACGGTGACCTCGGTGGACTGGCTCTCCGATCGTCGCGTCGCGCTGTGGATCGACTCTCCGTCGATGGGAACACCCATCCAGGTCCAGCTGCTGCTCGCCCGTGACTGGAACATCAACCCGCAAGCGACGTTCCCGCAGGTCTACATGCTCGACGGTCTACGGGCGACCGATCAGGAGAACGGCTGGACGGCTGAGACCGACGCCGAATCGTACTTCGCGGACAAGAACGTCAACGTCGTCCTCCCCGTCGGCGGTCAGTCCAGCTTCTACTCCGACTGGCTGGACCAGGACAACGGCAAGAACTACCAGTGGGAGACGTTCCTGACCAAGGAACTGCCGCCCATTCTGGCCAAGGATTGGCGGAGCACCGACACTCGCGGCGTCGTCGGCCTGTCGATGGGCGGGACGTCCGCGATGTTCCTCGCTGCGCGCAACCCCGGCTTCTTCAAGTTCGCCGGCTCCCTCTCGGGCATTCTGACCACCACCTCGCTGGGCATGCCGCAGGCCATTCAGTACGCGATGAGCGATGCAGGCGGCTACAGCTCCAAGGCGATGTGGGGCGCGCCGTCGAACTCGCTGTGGGCGCAGCACGATCCGTATCTGCTGGCCGACAAGCTCAAGGGCGTCAGCCTCTACATCTCCAGTGGTAACGGGTCAACCGGACCGTACGATCAGCCGTCGGGCATTCCGGGCGTGAGCACCAACTATGCAGGCATGGGCCTCGAGATTCTGTCTCGGTTGACCTCGCAGACGTTTGCGACCAAGCTCAACCAGCTCGGTATCCCCGCGCAGGTCAACTACCGCCCGTCGGGCACGCACTCGTGGCCGTACTGGCAGTTCGAGCTGCACCAGCTGTGGCCGCAGCTCGCGACCGCACTCGGTGTCGAGGTGGACAAGCCTGCGTGCACGGTGGCCGGCCAGATCGGTAATGCGAGCGGCGCGAATTCCTGGCTCGGCCCCTGTTTGACGGCGGAGTACAACGTGGCCGGTGGACGCGCACAGGACTTCACCTTCGGCCGAGTGTTCTTCACCCCCGACACCGGGGCGCAGGTCGTCGCCGGTGCCATCGGCGGCATCTACCAGGGCAACAAGGGGCCCGAGGGTGCACTCGGCTTCCCGACGACCGGCGAGATCGGTACTCCCGACGGCCGCGGACGGTTCAATGCCTTCCAGAACGGCATGGTCTACTTCACGCCGCAGACCGGAGCGCACATGGTCAAGGGCGCTGTGCTCGACGAGTGGGCAGCCCAGGGCTACGAGAGCGGACCGTTGGGCTATCCGGTGCTCGAGGAGGTCCAGACGCCGAACAAGCCCGGCTCGGTTCAGGGCTTCGAGATCGGTGCCATCTACAACTCGCCTGATGCAGGCGTGCATTCGGTGCAGGGCATGATTCTCGGCAAGTACGGCGAATTGGGTTGGGAGAGTGGTCCTCTCGGATTCCCCAAGTCCAACGAACTCGGTCCGATCCGCGACGGTGGCCGCTTCAATCAGTTCGAGACGGGCAACATCTACTGGAGCCCGTTGAGCGGTGCGTGGTCCATCCCGTACGGCCCGATCTTCGATGCATGGGGATCGGTCGGCTACGAGGGCGGCCGTCTCGGCTACCCCACCAGCGATCAGTTCGACATCGACGGTGGCGGTAAGCAGCAGAACTTCCAGTTCGGCATCATCACGCTCGTGGACGGCGTGACCACGATCGCGCCTTGACGGTGCAGGACTCTTCAGAGTTCTCTTAAGTGCGTGGCTGTACTGTCGCCTGCGTACCCGACGACCGAAGGATTTCGATCGATGACGCGTAATTCCCTGGCCAGAACTCTGTCTCTCGGCGTCATGGCCGTCGCGGCGAGCTCGATGCTGGTGGCCTGCGGTAGTGACGACTCGACGGCCACCGGCTCGCCGACCAGCACCACCACGGCCGCCGAGACGACGACCGAGGCGAGTTCGACGACGTCGGAAGCGCAGACCACCACTGCTGCACCCACCACGAGCCCGGGCGAAGCGGCCACCGCGCCGCCGGAGCAACCGCAGCCTGTCCCGGACGACTTCCCCGGTCCGACGGAGAGTCAGATCGACACCCGCGGTCAGAGCTTTCTCGACGAACTGAAGAAGCAGGGCATCACTCCGGCGGGCAACGGCGACATCGCGGTGTCGACGGCCAACTACATCTGTGCCGCGCAGGCGCAGGGAGTTGCACCGGACGAGATCTCGACCTACGTGACGGCGAATGTCGGCGTCGAGGCCAGTGCAGCCGGAACGCAGATGACCGAGACCCAGGCTCAGCAGGCAGCCCAGACCTACATCGCCGCCGCGCAGGCGACGTACTGCAGGCCGTAGATCGACGCCGATGGCACAGCGTAAGCGCAGAATTCTCCCGGTGGTCGCCGTCGCGGTGATCCTCGGGCTGATCATCGTGGCCCTGTGGTACCTGCTTGCCGGGCGCTTGCCGAAGGGCCCGGTCACCCCGGGGCCGCCGCCGGGACCGCAGGAGCCGACCTCGCAGCCGGCGGACTGCCCCGACGTGCAGGTCATCGCGATTCCGGGCACCTGGGAGTCCTCGTCCACCGACGATCCGTACAACCCGACGGCGAATCCGCTCTCGCTCATGCTCAACGTCACCCGCCCGTTGCAGGAGCAGTTTCCTGCCTCGCGTGCCGACGTCTACACCGTTCCGTACGTGGCCCAGTTCTCGAATCCGATCGCCCTGCCGCCGGACGGCCAGCAGTCTTACAACAACAGTCGCACCGAGGGCAAGGCCGTAGCGGTTCAGAAGATGACCGACGTCAGCGCTCGTTGCCCGCTGACCAACTTCGTCCTCACCGGGTTCTCGCAGGGCGCAGTCATCGCCGGTGACATCGCGGCCGATATCGGCGCGGATAACGGCCCGATACCGGCTGATCGAGTTCTCGGCGTCACACTCATCGCCGATGGCCGACGTGACGGCGTGTCCGGCACGGATGTGCCGGGTCCCCTCGACGGCGTCGGTGCCGAGGTGGCGCTCGGTGGACTCGACCTTCCCGGAATCACCATGACGGGGCGTCGAGAGGGTGGCTTCGGGGCTCTGGACGACCGAACCAACGAGATCTGCGCGCCTGGCGACCTGATCTGTGCTTCGCCCTCGGATGGATTGTCGCTCCGCAACATTCCGCAGAGCATCCAGATTCTGATCGGTGCTGCGGGTAACCCCGTGCATGCGTCGTACAACAGTTTTGTCGTCGACAGCTCGGGTACGACGGCCACTCAGTGGACGGCCGCGTGGGCGGCAGGGTTGATCGAGAACGCTCCGACACCCGCCCATTCCTGAAAATGTAACGATCGGTAACGGAAACATCACAACACGGCGTGTCGCAAGCTGGTGCGACGCACAAACCTCGGCTGGGCAACCCCCAGCCGGTGTGATCGCATTCGATGAGCGGCTAGAGTGACGCCTTGGACCTGCGCAGATCGGCCTCGGTCGGCTGCTCAGCTCCGTGCCGACAGCCACTTTCCGACCCCGCACACTGCAGATTCCGCACGCTCCAGATCCCTGAGGAGAGCATTAGATGAGTTCCGCCGAGGCCGCGTCCGTTGGGCCGCGTAAATTCCGATTCGCTGCAGGCGGAGAGGGAAACGCCGAGGAGGGTGGGGCTCGGAAGTTCATCAAGTTGGCACAACAGGCCGAGGAACTGGGCTACGACAGCTTCATGATTCCCGATCACCTCGGTAATCAGGTCGGACCCATTGCAGCATTGGGCGCACTTGCTGTGGCGACCGACAAGATTCGGCTCGGTACCGCTGTACTGGCGAACGGCTTCCGGCATCCCGCGGTGCTGGCCAAGGACGCGGCGACGATCGATGTTCTCTCCGGTGGGCGACTCGAACTCGGTCTCGGAGCCGGGTGGATGCGCGAAGAGTACGACAAGGCCGGGATCACGTACGACCGACCTGGCGTGCGGATCGAGAAGCTCGAGGAAACCCTCGAGATTCTCGACGTGCTGTTGCGCGGTCAAGAATGCAACTTCGAAGGCAAGCACTACACGATCAGTGGTCTCAAGGGCAGTCCTCGGCCGCGGCAGGGTCCACGGCCGCCGATCTGCATCGGCGGTGGCGGACCGAAGATGCTGGCGTTGGCGGCCAAGCATGCCGACATCATCTCCGTGGTGCCGAGCACCTCGAAAGAGGGCAAGCTACTGCTTTCGGGCATGACGATCGAGAAGACCCTCGAGCGCGTCGAGCTGATCCGAGCCGCCGCAGGGGACCGATTCGACGACATCGAGTTGAACTGGGCCATCACCACCATCGTCGTCACCGACGACCGCGAGCAGATGGCGGAGATGGCGTTGGCAGCTCTGGCCAACGGCTACCCGCCGAACGTGGATGTCGATGTGCAACTCACCGTCGAGGACATTTTGTCCTCCCCATATCTCGCATTCGGGACATACGAGGAAATCGCCGATCAAATCCGTAACGTTCGCGCGCGGACGACGATGTCCTATGTCGGGGTTTTCCCTACTCAAATGGAAGCATTCGCGCCGGTTGTCGACTTGCTGAAAGGCGAGTGACGCAGGTGTGTGTCGGTACCATGTAGCTGGCCTCGAAGCCAGGTGCCAAACTGACACCGCTAGACCTACTTGTCAGTAACATAAAACGCTGTTCGGTGTCTGTAGTCGTGCAGCTTGGCGTGCGGGCATACGTCGCACAGGCTGCATGGCGGCAGATTCGTGTTGGAGGAGATTGAAGTAATGAGCCACACGTTCGATGATTTCATCGATGAGAACGGCCACATCACCATCGACGAAGGGCAAACGCTCGTTCGCCACGTCGAGGTGAACGTACAAGAGAACGCCGACACGCTCGCGTACCGATTCGTCGACTACTCCAGGGAGCGCGAAGGCGAAGCCCACGAGCTGACCTGGGCGGAGTTCGGCGCTCGACTCAAGGCCGTTGCGGCTCGCCTGCAGCAGGTCACCCAGCCCGGTGATCGCGTCGCGATCCTCGCCCCACAAGGCCTCGAGTACGTGGTGGCGTTCTTCGGTGCGATCTACGCAGGCACCATCGCCGTGCCGCTCTTCGATCCCGACGAGCCCGGCCACACCGACCGGCTGCACGCCGTTCTCGGCGACTGCAAGCCCAGCGCGATTCTCACCGCCAGCAACTCGGCCGCAGGCGTGCGTGCATTCTTCCGCGCCCTGCCCGCCGCGGAACGCCCTCGCATCATCGCCGTCGATGCGGTCCCCGACAGCGTCGGCGAAACCTGGGTCGAGCCGAACGCGACGCTGGACGACATCGCCTACTTGCAGTACACCTCGGGCTCGACGCGCACCCCGGCAGGAGTCGAGATCACTCACCGCGCGGTCGGCGTCAATGCACTGCAGATGGTGGACAGCATGGAGATCAACCACGACTCCCGTGGTGTCACCTGGCTGCCGATGTTCCACGACATGGGCTTGCTGACCGTCATTCTGCCTGCACTCGGCGGTAAGTACATCACCATCATGAGCCCCCGCGCGTTCGTGCAGCGACCCTGGCGCTGGATCAAGGAACTCGCCGCGGTCTCGGATGGGGCAGGCACATTCGCGGCGGCACCGAACTTCGCGTTCGAGCATGCCGCTCAGCGCGGACTGCCCAAGAACGGCGAGAGCCTCGACCTGTCGAATGTCATCGGCCTGATCAACGGCAGTGAGCCCGTCACGACGTCGTCGATGAAGAAGTTCAACGATGCTTTCGGCCCCTACGGTCTGCCGAAGTCCGCAATCAAGCCGTCCTACGGCATGGCCGAGGCCACCCTGTTCGTCTCGACCAGCAAGCACGCCGACGAGGCCAAGGTGGTCTACGTCGACCGCGTCGAGCTCAACGCCGGAAACTTCGTCGTCGTCGCCCCGGACGCTCCCGGCGCGATCCCGCAGGTATCCACCGGAACGGTCGCCCGAAGCCAGTGGGCAGCGATTGTCGATTCCGAGACCGCGACCGAGGTCGAGGACGATCACGTCGGCGAGATCTGGTTGCACGGAGAGAACATCGGCCAGGGCTACTGGGGTCGCGAGACCGAGACCACCGAGACCTTCCACAACAAGCTCGTCCACCGCATCTCCCAGGGCTCGCACGCCGAGGGAGCCCCCGAGGGTGGCAACTGGATGCGGACCGGCGACTTCGGCGTCTACCACGACAACGAGCTGTACATCACCGGTCGCGTCAAGGATCTCGTCATCGTCGACGGCCGCAATCACTACCCGCAGGACTTGGAGTTCTCGGCACAGGAGGCCAGCAAGGCACTGCGGCCCGGCTTCGTCGCGGCGTTTTCCGTCCCGCTCAACCAGCTCCCCGACATCGTGTTCGAGTTCAGCGGAGCAGCGTTGACGAAGGACTCGGACGACAGCTCCGAGCAGCTCGTCATCGTCGCCGAGCGTGCTCCCGGCGCAGGCAAGGCAGATCCGCAGCCCATCGCCGACGAGGTCCGTACCGCGGTGTCCGCGCGTCACGGAGTCACCGTGCGCGATGTCCTCCTCGTCCCGGCCGGATCCATCCCTCGCACCTCCAGCGGCAAGATCGCCCGGCGCGCCTGCAAGGCCGCCTACATCGAGGGCACCCTGCGCGGCGGTTACCAGCAGACGGCGTTCCCGGACGCCGAACTGCCCGACTGACGCGCGCGCACCCTTCGATTCCTCCGACACAACGTGGTGAGTAATGGCTGAACTAGAGACAGACGAAAACGAGCAGGTCGGAGAATCGGATCAGTCCGCAGGCTCCACTTCCGTGGGCGATTACACGGTTGCGCAGCTTCGCGATTGGCTGCGCGACTGGGTTGCGGACGCTACCGGGCAACCGGCGTCGGCAATCTCCGACGACCGCCCGATGGAGGAATTCGGTCTGTCCTCTCGCGACGCCGTCGCGCTGAGCGGTGAAATCGAGGAGCTGGTGGGTGTCACGCTGACCGCCACCGTCGTCTACCAGCATCCCACCATCGCCTCGCTGGCCAAGATCATCATCGAGGGCGAACCCGAGGAGCCGGTCGGCACCGTCGACGACGCCTTCTACACCAGCGGCGGACAGTCGGGCGACGCGCACGACGTGGCGATCGTCGGCCTGTCGTCACGCTTCCCCGGCACCGGGCACACTCCGGAAGAGATGTGGTCGCTCCTGATCGAGGGCCGCGACGGCATCACCGATCTGCCCGACGGCCGGTGGCAGGAATTCACCTCCGATCCCGTCATCGCCGCTGCCGTGGCTGCGACGGTGACCAAGGGCGGTTACCTCGACGATGTGAAGACCTTCGACGCCGAATTCTTCGCGATGTCACCCAACGAGGTCGTCAACGTCGATCCGCAGCAGCGACTTGCGCTGGAACTGACCTGGGAAGCGCTCGAGCACGCACACATCCCGGCCAGCTCGATCAAGGGCAGTCAGGTCGGCGTCTTCATCGGCAGCTCCTCCAACGACTACCAGCTCATCGCCGTCAGCGACCCGGCCGTACACCCGTACGCCCTCACCGGCACCTCCACCGCCATCGTCGCCAACCGAGTGTCGTACTTCTACGACTTCCGCGGGCCGTCGATCGCTGTCGACACCGCCTGCTCGTCCTCGCTCGTCGCCGTGCACCAGGCGGTGCGCAGCCTGCGTACCGGCGAATCCGATCTGGCCGTGGCCGGTGGCGTCAACATGCTGCTCGCGCCGCCCATCACCGTCGGATTCGGCCAGACCGGTGTGCTCGCTCCCGACGGGAAAATCAAGGCGTTCTCCTCCGACGCGAACGGCATGATCCGCTCCGAAGGCGGCGGACTGGTCGTCCTCAAACGACTCGAAGACGCCGAGCGGGACGGCGACGACATCCTCGCCGTCATCGCCGGATCGGCGATCAACCAGGACGGCCGCTCCAACGGCCTGCTCGCACCGAACCCGGATGCGCAGGCCGACGCACTCCGATTCGCCTACCGCGACGCCGGTATCAACCCCTCGGGCGTGGATTACATCGAAGCGCACGGAACCGGAACCATCCTGGGCGATCCCATCGAGGCGGACGCTCTCGGTCGCGTCGTCGGCCGGGGCCGTGACGCCGACAAGCCTGCCCTGCTGGGCTCGGCCAAGACCAACTTCGGGCACCTCGAATCTGCCGCAGGCGCAGCAGGTTTGATCAAAGTCGTGCTCGCGATGCAGCAGAACAAACTCCCCGCGTCACTGAACTACGCCGGACCCAACCCGTACATCGACTTCGAAAAGGCGCACCTTCGCGTCGTCCCCGAGGCCACCGACTGGCCGCGCTACACCGGCAAGGCAGTCGCTGGAATCTCCGGATTCGGCTTCGGTGGTACCAACGCGCACGTGGTCGTGCGCGAGTACGTCCCGGGTGAAACCGACGCCGCGTTCGACGCCTCGGCGGTGGATCCCGAAGCCGTTGTGGCAGAGGGTGTCTACGAGGACGTGGAGGTCGAGACGGTCAGCCCGGTCACCGAGACCGCACAGACGGTCGACGAGGCTGCCGAGGTTCCCGAGACGGTCGTGCTCGCAGTCTCCGCAGCTCTGCCCTCGCGGCGTAAGCGCGCCGCAGCGGACCTCGCCGACTGGCTCGAGACCGAAGAAGGCAGCACGACGCCACTCGTGGACGTCGGCCGTACACTGGCTCGCCGCAACCACGGACGTTCGCGCGCAGTGGTTCTCGCATCCACCACGGCCGAGGCCATCGCGGGACTGCGCGCCATCGCAGCCGGTAAGCCCGGCCCCGGTGTGTTCTCCGCCGATTCGCCCGCGTCCAACGGCGCAGTATGGGTGTTCTCCGGGTTCGGATCGCAACACCGCAAGATGGCCTCCCGGCTCTACCGAACCAATTCCGTCTTCTCCGCCGAAGTGGACAAGGTCGACGAACTGCTGCTCGACGAGGCAGGCTACTCGATCCGAGAGATCATCCTCGACGATGCACAGACCTACGAGTTCGAGAACTCCCAGGTCGCTATCTTCGTCATCCAGATCGCCCTTGCCGCAACGCTTCGCTCGCACGGTGCCGAGCCGGCGGCCGTCATCGGGCACTCGATGGGTGAGGTGGCAGCCGCCTACGTCGCCGGTGGCCTCAACCTCGAAGACGCCGTCCGCATCATCTACGCCCGTTCGCGGCTACTGGCCGAGGGGCAGGACGGCCTCGGAGCCGCATCGCAGGGTGCCATGGCTCTGGTGGAATACACCCCCGACGAGGTCAAGACCCTCACCGATCAGTTCCCCCACGTCGAGCCATGCGTATACGCCGCACCGACCCACACCACCGTCGGTGGGCCACGCGCCGAGGTCGAATCGCTCGTCGAAATGGCCGAGGCCGCAGGCAAAATGGCCCGACTGCTCGACGTCAAAGGCGCAGGCCACACCGCAGCGGTCGACGTACTGCTCGGCGAGCTGGCCGCCGAACTCGCCGGAATCGAACCCAGCAAGCTCACCGCCGGGGTCTACTCCTCGGTCGATCGTGAGGCGCACTATCGCGTCGGGCATGCGGCGATCCACGGTGTCGAGTACTGGACCAAGGGAATGCGTCATCCCGTCTGGTTCACCCAGGCAGTCAATGTCGCTGTGGGAGACGGCCACACCACGTTCGTCGAGCTCGCACCCAACCCGGTCGCGTTGATGTCGGTTGCGGCAACGGCATGGGCGGCGGGCGTCGCGGACTCGACACTGATTCCGACGCTCAAGCGCAAGGAAGACGAGGACCAGACGTTCCTCGCGGCTCTCGCGCAGCTGTACGTCCACGGTCACGCGCTCGAGCTGGCGACACTGTTCGCTCCCGGCCCGTACGCGGCGATCCCGCGAACTGCCTACCTGCGCAAGGAGTTCTGGCTCAACTCGCAGGTGAGCTCCAGTGGCAACAGTCGGGTCCCCGGGGCGCGTGTCGCACTGCCCGACGGTCGTCATGTCTGGGAGGTCCAGGCCTCGGCCGTCGCCGGATTCGATGCACTGGTCACCGCGGCGGCATCGCAGGTGTTCTCCGATGTGGCACTGGGTGTTTCGGTCTCCCATGCACAGGTGCCCGAGACGGGCACGGTCGTCACCACATTGACCTCGCATCTCGGTGGCGCATCGGTCCAGGTGCACGGCCGCGACGGTTCGGCGTTCACCCTGCTGCACGAGGCCGTCGTCACCTCGGGTGACGCACGTCCGGAACCCGTCCAGGCGGTGGAACCCAGTTCGTCACCGATGGAGGAACTGCCGGAGATCGTCGAGACGTTCGGTGACCGTTGGGATCCCAACGGAAGTCAGAAGCTCGAAGATCGGTTGGCGATCATCGTCGCCGAGTCCATGGGCTACTCGCCCGAGGACCTGCCGCCCGAGGTGCCGCTGATCGAACTGGGCCTCGACTCGCTCAGCGCCGTCCGCATCAAGAACCGCGTGGAATACGAATTCGACATTCCCACAGTGCAATTGCAGGCCGTGCGCGACGCGAACCTGCGTGAGGTGGAGAAGTACCTGCGCTACGCGATCGAGAACCGCGACGAGGTGCAGGCACTCGCCGACCAGCAGGCAGCGGAGAAGGCTGCCGAACAGGAGGCGGAGAAGGCCGCCGAGCAGGCCGCAGTCACGCCCGCTCCGGTCGAGGAAACACCTGCGGCGACGGAACCGACTGTGACACCGGCAGTTCCAGCCGCGGCAGAGACCGACCTGGGTGGTAAGGAAGCCTTCGCCGAGGCCGCCGGTTCCGATGTTCCCCCGCGCGACAATGCCGAGCGGATGACGTTCGCAACCTGGGCTGTGGTGACGAAGGAATCGGCCAAGGGCATCTTCAACACCCTGCCGATTCTCGACGACGAAACCGCCGAGAAGCTGGCCGCCCGTCTGACCGAGCGGGCAGGCGGGGAGATCACCTTCGACGACGTCCTCGACTCGGAAACCATCGAGCAGCTCGCCGACAAGGTTCGCCCGCATCTCGAAGACGGTGAGATCGACGGCGTAGTTCGCAATCTGCGCGCTCGCCCCGAAGGTTCCACCGCCACACCGGTGTTCGCCTTCCACTCGGCAGGCAGCTCCACCGTCGCCTACGAGCCGTTGCTGCGGAAGTTGCCGGCCGACACTCCGATGTACGGGCTCGAGCGAGTCGAGGGCCCCATCGCCAAGCGCGCTGCGGAGTACGTGCCGCTGATCAAGGCGATCCAGCCCGAGGGGCCGTACGTGTTCGTCGGGTGGTCGCTCGGCGGCATCCTCGCCTACGAGGTCGCTCGTCAGATGGAGGAAGAAGGAATCGAGGTCGCCTACGTCGGGCTGCTTGACACCGTGATGCCCGGCACCGCGATTCCGGACACCAAGGACGAGGTTCGTAAGCGGTGGGAGCGGTACGCGGCGTTCGCGAAGAAGACGTACAACGTCGACTACCCGATTCCGTACGACAAGTTGGTCGATGCGGACGACGAGGGACAGATCCGCATCATCACCGATCTGGTCAAACTCAGTGGCGCGAAGATCCCCGGCGGAATCATCGAACATCAGCGGACGTCGTGGCTCGACAACAGGGCGATCCAGACGGCCGAGCTCAAGGAGTACGGCGGACATGTCACGTTGTACCTGGCCGACAAGTACCACGACGACGCGATCGCGCTCGAGCCTGCGTACGCCACCCGCGAAGAGCACGGTGGTTGGGGACCCGTGGTGAAGGACCTCGAGATCGTGTACGTCGGAGGCGATCACCTCGCGGTCGTCGACGAGCCGTACATTGGGAAAATCGCGGCCCATCTGTCGAAGACGCTCGAGAACATCGAGTCTGCAAGAACCGGAGCGTAGATTTTGAGTGGCACCACTGCGGAGAAGCTGGCCGAACTACGGGCCAGGCTCGACCTGGCCGAGGAACCGGCAGGCGACATCGGAATAGCCAAGCGCGCGAAGAAGGGCATCCCCAGTGCCCGCGAACGCGTGAACTCGCTGCTCGATCCCGGAAGCTTCATCGAGATCGGCGCGCTGGTGAAGGCACCGAACGATCCGGGTGCGCTCTACAGTGACGGCGTCGTCACCGG
Organism: Rhodococcus sp. MALMAid1271; assembly: GCF_049195265.1. NCBI lineage: Bacteria > Bacillati > Actinomycetota > Actinomycetes > Mycobacteriales > Nocardiaceae > Rhodococcus > Rhodococcus sp. MALMAid1271. Next base: position 32,054 of record NZ_JBMIRQ010000016.1, read on the forward strand.
TCACGGCACCGTCGACGGCCGTCCGGTCGCGGTTTTCTCGCACGATCAGACCGTGTTCGGCGGCACTGTCGGCGAGATGTTCGGTCGCAAAGTCGCGGGCATCATGGACTTCGCGATCAAGATGGGTTGCCCGGTGGTCGGCATCAACGACTCCGGTGGCGCTCGCGTGCAGGACGCCGTCACCTCCCTCGCCTGGTACGCCGAGCTGGGCCGACGCCACGAGGCGCTGTCCGGACTGTGCCCGCAGATCTCGCTGATTCTCGGTAAGTGTGCCGGTGGAGCGGTGTACGCGCCCATCAACACCGATCTCGTCGTCGCCACCGAAGAGGCGTACATGTTCGTCACGGGGCCGGACATCATCAAGTCCGTCACCGGTGAGGACGTCAGCCTGGACGAGCTGGGCAGCGCGCGTGTGCAGGCACTCAACGGAAACGTCCACCACGTTGCCGCGGACGAGAAGGCCGCGTTCGAGTGGATCCGCAACTACCTGAGCTACATGCCGTCGAGCTGCCAGGAGGAGTCGCCGGTGATCAACCCGGGACTCGAACCGGAGATCACCGACTCCGATCGCAAGCTCGACTCGTTCATGCCCGACGCCGACAACGCCGGATACGACATGCACGACATCATCCTGCGCATCTTCGACGACGGTGAATTCCACGAACTCTCGGGCCAGACCGCGCCGAACGTGATCACCGGATTCGCCCGCGTCGACGGTCGACCGGTCGGAATCGTCGGCAATCAGCCGTTGCACCTGTCCGGCGCTCTCAACGCGGACGGGGCCGACAAAGCCGCACGCTTCATCCGGCTGAGCGACGCCTACAACATCCCGATCATCTTCCTCGTCGACACACCCGGGTTCCTGCCCGGCGTCGATCAGGAAACACTCGGCGTCATCCATCGCGGTGGTCGCTTCATCTTCTCCTTCGTCGAGGCGACAGTGCCGAAAGTGACTGTGGTGATTCGCAAGTCGTACGGCGGCGGATACGCGGTGATGGGCTCGAAACAGCTCGGATCGGACATCAACCTCGCCTGGCCGACCGCCCGCATCGCCGTCATGGGTGCCGAGGGTGCCATCAACATCATGAGTCGCAAACAACTCGCCGAGGCCGGAGAGAACGCACCGGCCCTGCGCAAGCAACTCATCGACTTCTACAACGAGCATGTCGCGACGCCGTGGATCGCGGCCGAGCGTGGCTACATCGATGCCGTCATCGAACCATCCCAGACGCGCCTCGAGATTCGTAAGGCCCTGCAGATACTGAAGGACAAAGAAGTGATCAAGAGTCCGCGAAAGCACTCGCTGCTCCCGATCTAGTCGCTCTCGTTCGGGCCCGGTCGCTCCGCTCCCTTTGGCGTCAATGGACCACTGCACTGGTCAGACGTATGCAGTGGTTCATTCACGCAACCGCTGGGGCGGTGTCAATGAGCCACTGCACCGGTCAGACGTGTCTGCACTGGACCCCGTGGGTTGGACCGTTAATGGAAATCCTAGGCTGCGAGGGCCTGGGCTCGGTATTGCACCGGGCTCAGGCCGTCGAAGCGTAGCGAGATGCGGTCGTTGTTGAACCAGTCGATGTAGTCCTCGATCGCGGTGTGCAAGGCGTCGAGGTTCAGGTATCGGGTGTGATGAAACATCTCTTCTTTGAGGTGACCGAAGAAGTTCTCGATGATCGCATTGT